>JAPLJY010000082.1 GCA_026388345.1 Deltaproteobacteria bacterium | reverse complement strand
TTCGCGAATCCGGCTCCCCCTGCTGTTCGGTCACGAATACGCCGCCGAAGTGGTGGAGGTGGGCCGGCGGGTGAAGCAGTTCCGGCCGGGGGACCGGGTGGCGGCGGAGACGCACGTCCCCTGCGGCCGCTGTTTCCAGTGTACGACCGGCCTCCAGCACATCTGCCGCGATATGCAGATCCTGGGCGTTCACCTGGACGGCGCCTTTGCCGAATATTCCGTTTTGCCCGCGGTCTGCGCCTGGAAACTGGATCCCGCGATCTCCTCCGAGATCGGCGCCACGCTGGAGCCCTTCGGCATCGGGGTCCATGCGCTGTCCAAGACGAAACCGGCGGGGAAGAAGGTAATCGTTTTCGGCTGCGGCCCCATCGGGATCTATGCCCAGATGGTCGCGCGCTTCAGCGGGGCGGAGGTGGTGATCGGGGTCGATGTCTCCGGCGAAAGGCTCGCCATGGCAAGGAAGATGGGGGCCGATATCGCGCTCAACCCCAGGGAAGTGAATGTCCCGAACGAGGTGGATCGAATCACCCATGGCGCGGGGATGGACATCGTGGTGGAGTTGACGGGCAACCGGGGGGTCGTGAACGAGGCCGCCAAAACCCTGCGCCGGGGCGGCGAGATGGTCCTTGTGGGATTGTACTCCGGACCCGTGGAGATCGACCTGGTGAACAACGTCATTTATAAGGAAGCGACGGTCTATGGGGTCACGGGAAGGATCATGTGGGACACCTGGTGGACGGCCCAGAGCATGCTGCTGACGGGGAGGATGGATATCTCCCCGGTCATCACGCACCGGTTCGATCTGGCGGATTACGATCAGGCCTTTGCGCTGGCGGAATCGGCCGCCGCCGGAAAGATCCTGTTCACGATATAAACACAGGCGTAAAGAGCCGGCGGGCACTATTTTATTCCATTTTCAGGAGGAGTCGTTTTGAAAAAGCCATTGATCGGAATCAGTGTCGGCGATCCGGCCGGGATCGGCCCGGAGATTACGGCGAAGGCCCTGGCGCTGCCGGAAATCTATGAGCTGTGCAGACCACTGGTCGTCGCGGAGGCCCAGATGATGCGGGAGGCCGTCCGGTTTTCCGGGCTGGATCTGGAGGTCCGCCCTGTGGCCGCCCCCGGGGAGGGGCTCTTCCGGTGCGGTGTGCTGGACGTGCTGGATCTGAAGAACATCGAGCCGGCCGCCATCCGCCACAAGGTCGCCGCCGCCGAAACGGGCCGCGCCTCCTTTGAATACGTGAAGAAGGTGATCGATCTGGCCCTGGCCGGCGAGATCGACGCCACCGTGACCGGCCCCATCAGCAAGGAGGCCATCAACCTGGCCGGTTTCCATTATGCCGGACACACGGAGATCTACGCCGATTTCACCCATACGAAGGACTATGCGATGATGCTGGTCCACGACCGGTTCCGGGTGATCCATGTCTCCACCCATGTGTCGATGCGCGAGGCCTGCAACCGGGTGAAGAAGGACCGCGTCTGCCGGGTCATCCGGCTGGGATACGACGCCGTGCGGAAGTTGGGGGTGGAAAATCCGCGGATCGCCGTCGCGGGACTCAACGCCCACGCGGGTGAGGCCGGCCTCATGGGCCGCGAGGAGATCGAAGAGATCGAACCGGCCGTCCGGCAGGCCCGGGCGGAGGGGCTCAACGTCGAGGGTCCCATTCCCCCCGACACGGTCTTTTCCAAAATGCAGGGGGGCCAATACGACCTGGTGGTGGTCATGTACCACGACCAGGGACATATCGCCACCAAGATCATCGGTTTTCAGTACGATGCCACAACCAACACATGGGGAAGCGTCTCCGGCGTCAACATCACCTGCGGGCTGCCCATCATCCGGGTTTCCGTGGATCACGGGACGGCCTTCGGCAAGGCCGGCGAGGGCCGGGCGAACCCGGAGAGCATGTTGGATGCGCTCCGGATCGCGGCCCGGTTCGCTTCACCCGCTTAGAGTCCCGCCGGTCCGGCCGGCCCCGTTCATGGCATCCTCCTCATGATGAAATAATATCGGGAGTGGGGAGTTGAAAGATCAATTGATCCATACGGCACTGGTCGTCGAAGGGGGCGCACTGTGCGGTGTGTTCTCGACGGGGCTTTTGGACGGCTTTCCGGAGGCGCAATTCAACCCGTTTGACTGGATCCACCCTTACTTCAGCAGTAAGAACAACGCCGGGATCGTCCCCATGCAGACCAGCGTCGTGAGGGAGACAATCGCGTTGCTGAAGACGGGATCGGCATCGTATTTCACCGAAAAGACGGTAACCAGGACGGCGGTGGGCATCGCCGACTGCAGCACGCAGATCGCAAGCTGATCGCCGGAGAGGCCCAGCGCCAGGCCGCCGCCCCAGGCCGCAAGCGGCACGATGGCCAGTTTGATGACCGAGGCGCACACGGTGTACAGCATCCTTTTCGAATCAATGAAAAACCGCAATTTCAATCCGCCGCCCACCACCAGCATCGAAAGGGGAAAGGTAGCCGTGTTCATCAGGGAGAAGGTATGGGACAGAAGGGAGGGGACGGAGAAGTCGAGCGCGATGCACAGGCAACCCGCTCCCATGGCCAAGATCAGGGGGTCTTTGAAAAGGGCGGCCGGCTTCACGCGGCCGGTCATGATGTACGTCCCAATCCCATACAGGAATAAGTAACCGCCGAGGGTGAAGAACATGGCCAGAACCATCCCCCGCTCGCCCAGAAAGGCATAGCAGATGGGAAACCCCAGGAAGCCATTGTTTCCGTAAATCGCTCCTAAAATGAAGGTCTTCCGGAACTGATCCCGGATACCGCACACCCGGGCGACGCATGCGGAAAAAAGGTACATGACATAGATCGAGGCAAATCCGGCAGCCGCCATGACCAGCATCTCTCCGGCGGGGAGCTTTTGCATGCGGGTGAAGGAGTAGAAGATGGTGACGGGCATAAAGAAGTTAAAGACAAGGTTGTTGACCACCGCTACCGGGTAGGGCGACTTCTTCATGAAGACGTAGGACGCCGCCATAATCAGGAACATCGCGAAGACATTTTGCAGGGCTTCGGCCATGACGGCGAGCATACGGTTTTCGATGGCGGACTGCAAGCGCAAATCTTCCGCTTTGTGGCCACTTTTTCTTGACACGCATCTTCCTTCTCCCTATACTTTCCCAACGAAAAAGCAGGCTCTTGTCAAAAAAATTATACCTTTCCCCTGGTGCTGCTTTTGTGCGCCGGCCTGGCGACTTTGAAGGAGGGATCATGGAGACGGGACAACTGGCCGCGCCATGCGGTCTGTACTGCGGGGTGTGCGCGATCTACATCGCCCACCGGGACGACAACCTCAAGTTCAAGGAGCGCCTGACCGGCCTCTACGGCGTCGGCATTGACGATCTCCATTGCAAGGGCTGTCTTTCGGACGACGTCTTTCTCTACTGCCGCGTCTGCCCGATCAAGGCCTGCACCGCCGGAAAGGGGATCGCGGGCTGCCACCAGTGCGCCGATTTCCCCTGCGCGCACATCGACGCCTTCCCCCTCCCCGTCGGCAAACGGGTCATCCTCCGCTCCATTCCCGCCTGGCGGGAACTGGGAACCGATCGCTGGATGGAGGCGGAGGAGAAGCGCTATCATTGTCCCCGTTGCGGAAACGCCCTCTTCCGGGGGGCGAAGCGCTGCCGGAGTTGCGGCGAAGCGGCGGATTTGGATTGACGGCGGGCATGACCGGGGCGATCCCCCTCGCCAAGGCGATCATTCCGGCGCTCAACCCCATGCAAAAAGTCCATTTATGGTTATTGCGAGCCTGCGATCTCGTGCGTTACAAATGGATCGTTCCTGCGCTGAACCCGGCGACTTTTTACAGGAGCACCCGTTCCTAATCCAGCGCGTAGAAATTGATCAGGCTGCCGGCGAGCAGGATCTCCCGTTCCGCCGGGGAGAGGTTCTTCAGTTGCAGGCTAAGCGGGATGATCCGGCCGTCCCCTTTGCGGATCAGGGCTTCGAGGGTCTCGGCCCCGTCCCGGATCGCCTCCCGGACGGAGGGTAGAAACACCCAATCCCCGACCGTGAGCTTCTCCTCGCCCTTCTCCGCCGTGGTGAACGGCAGCATCCCCCAGTTGATCAGATTGCTCCGGTACCGCTTGGTGGCGTAATCGTTGGCGATGTTCACCCATCCCCCGAGTACCTTCTGACAGGAGGCCGCCTGCTCCCGCGCCGACCCGTCCCCCGGCTTCCGCGCAAAGATGAGGCTGCCGAATCCGGTCGTCCGGAGGAACTCCTCGACCGTTGTGCCGGGGGCGAATGCATCCACCCAGGGTTTCACGGCCTCCCACAGATCATTGTCCGCCTTGCCGCCTTTCAGGAAGGCAAGCCTCCTTTCCTCCAGGGCCTTCGTTTCGCCGGCGCGCCTGACGTACTGCGGGTCCTTCCGGGAAAGGGTAAAGGAGGCCAGCTTCAGCGGGTTGGAGCGGTAGGAGGAGGTCTCCCCCGACGGGATCAGTTCGTCCGTCGTGGTCACCGGATCGGTGATCAAGGATGCGACAAGCAGGCAGAGATGGTCCGGCAGGGCGGACATGGCGGGCCAGTCCACGATGTTCGGCCCGAAGCGCAGGGGGACCTCGGGCCGGGGCTTGCCGTATCCCTGATAGACCCGGTTTTCGTAAACGTCCGCGGCAAAATGGTATCGCACGCGGCGGGGATAAAAAGGGATTTCATCCGCCGCGGTCAGAATACCTCCGTTCAGCGCGGTTGCCGCAATGGAGCGGGCGTCCATCAGCGCCACGGAGGCGCTCTGGCCGTCCTGCGGCCGGGACCCTTCGCGGCTCGGGAAGTTGCGAGTTGTGTGCCGGATACTTAAGCCCTGGTTGGGCGGGACGTCCCCCGCGCCGAAGCAGGGGCCGCAAAAGGCCGTCCGCATGGTCGCTCCGCTCGCAAGAAGACTCTCCAGCAGTCCCTTATGCGCAAGCTCGATCAGGATCGGCTGGCTTGCGGGATAAAAGCTCAGGGAGAATTCCCCGCGGCCGATCGAATGGCCCTTCAGAAGCTTGGCGGCGTAAACGATGTTTTCGAACGTCCCCCCGGCGCAGCCGGCGATGACCCCCTGATCCACCTTCAGCCTGCCGGCGACAACCTTGTCCGTAAGCCGGTATTCCAGGCCGGGGCAGTCCAATTGCTTTGCAGCCTCCCGTTCCGTTTCGCGGAGGATGTCCGTCAGGTCCGCCATCAGTTCACGGATGGTGAAGGCGTTGCTCGGGTGAAAGGGCAGCGCGATCATCGACCCGATCCGGGAGAGGTCCACCCGGATCAGCGCGTCGTAATAGGCCACGTTTCCCGGTTCGAGCCTCCGGTACTCCTCCGTCCGGCCATGGGTCCGGTAGAAATCCGCCACCTTTTCATCGGTGCGCCAGATCGAGGAAAGACAGGTCGTCTCCGTGGTCATCACGTCGATGCCGTTGCGGAAATCGACGGAAAGGTTTCCGATCCCCGGACCGACAAACTCCATGACCTTGTTCTGCACAAAGCCGTTTTTGAAGACGGCCCGGATGATCGCAAGCGCCACATCCTGCGGTCCCACGCCGTAGCAGGGCTCCCCTTCCAGGAAGACGGCGACCACCTCCGGCCGGGCCGTGTCGTAGGTCCGGCCCAGAACCTGCTTCACCAGCTCCGGCCCCCCCTCGCCGATCCCCATGGTTCCCAGCGCGCCGTAGCGGGTGTGGCTGTCCGAGCCCAGGATCATCTTCCCGCAGCCCGCCATTCGTTCCCGCACGTACTGATGGATGACGGCCTGGTGGGCAGGGACATAGATCCCGCCGTATTTCTGCGCCGCGGAGAGGCCGAAGAGGTGATCGTCCTCGTTGATGGTGCCCCCGACCGCGCAGAGGCTGTTGTGGCAGTTGGTCAGCGCATAGGGAACGGGAAAGCTCTTCAGTCCGGCGGCCCGCGCCGTCTGGACAATGCCGACATAAGTGATGTCGTGGGATGCGAGCGCGTCGAAGCGGATCCTCAGCCCGTCGCCCTCCGGTCCCTGCTGATGCGCGGCAAGGATGCCGTAGGCCATCGTGGCCTTCCGCGACTCCTCCTTCCGGAGCATCTTTTCAGTGCCCTGGAAGGATGGGACGATCTTCCGCACATCCGCCGGGGTCAGCCCGTCTGCGTAATCGATCGTCTCTTTGCCGTTTATAAGCAGGATGCCTCGGTTCTTCCGCAATTCGATCATGACGTCATCTCTTTCTCGGGGAAACGAAGGAAATCTTTTCTTATCAGCCGTTTCCGTTCGGTTTTTGAAGGTGGGGAGTATATGGGGAACGGCCGGGCGTGTCAAGAAAAAGGGGGGAAGTTCTCTTCTGCACCGTGCTGGTCGCAGTCACTGGTCATCAAAGAACTTGCACAAACGTATCTATTTTGATACGATATGCCCATGAGTGGTCCTATCCTATCTGTAAAGTTCTTCCGTAAGAATCAGTTGTAGGAGGTGTGTCTGAGTAATCAGCATATTGGAAGCGATTTTGATGACTTCTTAAAGGAAGAGGGCCTCCGGGAAGAGGTAACCGCAGCCGCTATTAAGCGTGTTATTGCGTGGCAATTGGCAGAAGCCATGAAGAGGATGCATATAACCAAAACTGAAATGGCAGCTCGTATGCATACGAGCCGTGCCGTTGTAAATCGGTTGCTGGACGAAGATGATACCGGCATTACCTTGGCTACCCTATCACGTGCGAGTTTGGCAGTAGGTATTCCGCTGAAAATTGAGCTTCAGTAATTTCTTTCCAATCTGTCGCTTCGCCTTACCCAGGCGATCAGGGCGGGAATGTCGCGGACGGAACGGATGCGGTCGAGAGGGTCAGGGGTCATTCATAGCTCCGTTTTGAGGTCACACATTGTGATCTCATGTTGGCGAATACTTCCGTCAGATCGTCAATTTTCATTTTGTCCGATAACTGGATTGCTTCTCAGCGACGCCCACACGAGTTTGTTGTTTTCCACGCATTAATTCAATATGGACAGTGGCGCCCAGGACTTCGGCAACCCGCCGCAACATGCTTAAAGAATGGCCCTCATAGGACGGCGATTCCAGACGGCTGATCTGCTGCTGGGTGGTACCCACACGCTGAGCAAGCTCCTTCTGAGACAATCCGGATTCTTTCCTCAATGCGGCCAGTTTCAGGGCCACGTCCCATGCCTCCCCCGCTTTTTCAAAACGGGCGGCAAAGTCCTTGTCGTTTAGTTGTTCTTCAAGGTATTTATCAAAATTCGTTTTTCTTTTCATTGGTTATGCCTTATCAGCCAATCATTTTTTCTCTCCAGGGCGGTGTTGCGATCCCTGGTTGGTATCTCTCTCCCTTTATGGCGGATCCCATGAACAGCGATAATACGACAACCCTTCATAAAAGAGTAAAGGACTCTTGTATTCAACTTGCCGACGTGCCTTAATTCAAAGAGATCGTCACCTATGGATTTTGAAAGCGGCGGTCTGTGATATTGACGGTTCCGCAGCTTTGCCAGTCCCGCCACGACAGCGGCAAAATCATCCGGGTCCGACTCTTTCAGGTTATCGAGGAAGTCGCGCATCGGGCATTGGCCTGAAGGTGTTTCGTAAAACTCTACAGTAAATTGCATCATCTGTCAACACCAATATTGGTGTAATGAGTTATCATGATAATTCCATCCAGGCCTTGAGGATGGCTTTCACGCCGAGGGGGCCTGCACACGCTTGAAGATGGTGCTAAAGTCCCGGCGAGCGTATCGTTCGCTCCAGATCGGGACGCCAGCTTTGCTGCCAGTGGTCGTATGTCCGCACGACGACCCTCTCGGGATAGAGGTACAGGACGTTCGTCCAGGGACGCTTGCGTTCCAGATCGGCGTTGTGGATGACCGTCACCTGCCTTTCGTAGAGGTTGACGGGGGAGGAATAGCTCTCGCTCGTGGCCGGAACGTGCATGTGTCCGGCGACCCAGAGGAAGAGCTGCGGGTTCTCCCGGATCAGGTCATGGAGTCCGACGGCCGGTTGGGCGACGAAGCTCGGCGTGTTGGCGTACTCGTTGTAGCTTTTGAGGGTCCCCGCGAGCGGCGCATGGAAGAAAACGATCGTCGGCAGATCCCGGTGAAGAGCGAGTTCCTTCGTCAGCCAGGCGACCTGGGATTCGGAAAGCTTAGCCAGATAATCGCTCTCCGGATCATCCGCAGAGAGATAGACGAGGAGGTAATTTCCGATCCGTTCCGACCGGTAGAGATCCGTCAACCCGAAGGTTTCGGCAAAACGCGCGAGTTTTTTCCGGCGGGTCGCCGGAGAGGCCTTCGCCTTCCGCCCATCGCGGTTCATCTCGTCCTCATAGATGAAATCGTGATTTCCCGTGACGGGACGAAGCGGCTTGTGGAGGCGACCGAAGAACGCCTTCGCGGCGGCGTATTCCGCGGCGGTTCCCGTCTCCTTGCAGATGTCCCCGAGGACGACGACACGATCGATGTCGTCCCAGCCGTCGATCGTCCGGAGGAGGTTCTCCTTGGCGGGGAGTTCCCTGCCGGGGAGGTGGGGATCGCCGATCAGGGCGATGCCGTAGCAGGACCTCTCCGGGGCGGCGGATTCAACCGGGATTACCCCGGCGGGGAAAATGATCCAGAGGAAAACCAAAAGGATGGAAAGTTTCTTTTTCATGGGCGGTCTCCCGGGACGGTCGGTTGCGGCGGTCGGTTCTTTTTTATGAGACCATGGATCGGAATGTGCTTTCGCGTGAGTTTAAGGATACGGCAGAGGCGTCTCGTGCGTCAAGGGGATTTTATTACAACGATTGCGGAAATCTCAGGTCTCCGGCGCGGGATACCCGGAGGCGAGCTTCCGCTCCAGGCGTTCCCGGCGGCGGGCAAGATCGACGCGGTCCTCCGGCGTGAGAAGGCAGTCGCAGGCGCGCATCGTCAGCGTGAGGGCCTGCCGGAAATCGCGCCGCCGGTGCTCGCACCACTTGGCGAGCTCCACGAGGGCGAAGAGGTCCTCCCCGTCCCGCCTTGCCATCTCCTCCCAGATCGCGACCGCTTCCGGCCACCGGTCCGACCGTTTGTAGAGGAGGGATAATTCCCGGCCCGCCTCCCGCGCCGTCTCCGGGCAGGCGCACCCGCTCAGGAGGTCGAGCAGCCGGACGGCCTCGCCGGGGCAGTCCCGGGCCAGAAAGAGCCGCGCGGCGGCGAGGAGGTCCCCGGGGTGGCGCCGGGACGTCTCGCCCTCCGGATCGATCAGCTCCGTCAGGTGGGCGGCCAGGGCCGCGAGCGACAGGATGTCCAGGCGGTTGTGTGTAAAGACGTCGGCCATCAGCCGTCCATCGCGCCGCCGGAGCCAGTCGAAGTAGCGCTGGGGAATCTCGCTCCCGGGGATGTCCCCCTCCCGCTCGAATCCGAGGATCGACGCCTCCAGCGCGCCCAGGCGCCGGTCGGCGAGGCGATGGCTCAGCAGGCGCCGGGCGGGATGGAGGAGATCGAGATGGGGAAGCCCGGCGAGGGGATTCGGCAGGCGGTTCATGATGAAGCGTGTTGCGAGCAGACCGGCGTCGAAGGCCTTGCCGTTGAAGCTCACGAGGAATTCCCGTCCCCGGAGCAGTTCCCGAAGGGACTGGAGCGTCGCCCTCTCCTCGGCGTAATCCCGGGCGAAGAGCTGCCTCGTAACGAAACCGCCCCCTTCGAACCAGCCGAGCCCGATGAGAAAGGCCACCGTCCCCGTGCCGCCGGCCAGTCCGGTCGTTTCCGTATCGAGGAAGAGGGCCCGGCCGTAGTCCAACCCCCGCAGGGCCGGGTCGTTTGCCAGGACGGCCAGCCGTCCCATATCGAGGGGCGCAAGATCCCGGATGCACCGCTCCCCGTGCCGGGAAGAGCCCGCGGCTACGTGGTGCGCACAGAAGAAGGCCCCCGCCTCGTTGGCCGTCTCCCCGCCCGGAACCAGTTCCTCCAGCGGGACGCCGCGGCCCCGCCCGGACAGCGGTGCCTCCGCCTTCCGTCCCTCCGACCGCCGGGAGAGGATGGCATCGACGCGTTCCCGCAGGGCGCGGATCTCCTCCGACCGCGACCCATCGCCGGGGCGGGCCGCGCCGCTTTCAACTTTCTTTTCGCCGGTCAGGCGCTGCAGACGATCCTTGGTGCCCATGTGATTCATGTATGGATCAGGAGACAAAACGGTGCAACTCTTTTTTCGCCCCCCGTGGATATCGGCCGGCTACCACCGGGAACGGGGAAATCGGGGAGCCGTCGCCTATTTCAGCAAATCCAGGATCGCCAGCGCCGCCTGCTTCGCCCGGGGCCCGACCTCGAGCGTCGGGCCGACGCACGACGGGCAGCCGCAGGCACACGGGCAGGCGCGGATGAGCTGCCCGGCCGAGGCGATCAGCGCGTCGTGGCGTTCGAAGAGCAGATCCGAGAAGCCGATCCCCCCGGGATAAGCGTCGAACAGAAAGATCGTCGGGTCGAAGGCGTCCGTCGTGGGGGTCGAGCCCTCCTCTTGCCCGGGCGTGGCCGTGATGGTCCGCCAATTCCGGTCCTTCCTGACGAACCACTCGCCGCTCTTGTCCCCGATCGCGCGGTCGATGTCGTGGAGGTCCGCCATCAGCATCATGGCCGCCAGGTGGTGGAGGCTGTAGGCGAGCCCCGCCAGGCCGTCGATGATCTCCTCCTGGTTGTAGGAAAGCCCGGCGAGACGGTCCCGGGGGATCGTGAACCAGTAGCTCGTCGTGTGCATGTCCTTCTCCGGCAGGTTCACGTCGCCGTAGCCGAGGTTTTCGGAGGTGTAAAACTTGATCTTCTTGTAGCCCACGACCTTGCTCACCACCTGGACCTCGCCGTGCTCGACGAGGATCTCCCTTCCCGGCTTCTTCGCGAAGGCGTCGATGACCCGGACGTTGGTATAGGTCATCGCGTCGGTGTAGTACTCCGCCTCGACCTTGTGGACGTAGGCGGTCTTGCGCTCCAGGTCGAGTTTGTCCACGTGGTACTGCTGGGACTCCATCATGTAGATCGCATCGGTGTGGGCGGTGGTGAAGGCGCTGTCCCAGTCCACCTCGGCGATGACCCGGTGATTGCCGGCGTCCGTCGCATCGACGATCACCACGTTCTCCGGATTGATGCTCCGCAGGCTCACCTCGTCGGCGGGGTAGCTCTCCGCCGACCAGTGCCAGCGGGCGCCGACCCGGTGGAGCACCCCCTTGCCTTCGAGATAGTCGAGGAGTTCCTCCAGGTTCTCCCCGCCGAATTTCTCCCCCTTCTCGAAGGGAAGCTCGAAGGCGGCGCTCTTGATATGATGTAAAAGGATCAGGAGGTTGTCCGGGTTGACCCGGCAGAACTCCGGGGAGCGGGAGAAGAAGTAATCGGGGTTCTCCACGATGAACTGGTCCAGGGGCGAGCTCCGGGCGATGAGCAGCGCGAGGCTCTGTCCCGTGCGCCTTCCGGCCCGCCCGGCCTGCTGCCAGGTGCTGGCGATCGAGCCGGGGTAGCCGCAGAGGATCGCCGCCTCCAGATCGCCGATGTCGATCCCGAGTTCCAGCGCGTTTGTCGTCACGACCCCCATCACCTCGCGGCGGCGCAGGCCCGCCTCGATCTGCCGGCGGAGATTGGGAAGATATCCCCCGCGGTAACCCGTGACGAACTGCGTATCCACGGGCTTCCCCTTCGCGAATTGATCCTTCAGGTACTTCGTCAGCACCTCGACGTTCAGGCGGCTGGTGGCAAAGACGATCGTCTGGATGTCGTTTTCGATCAGCTCCGCGGCCATCTTCCGGACCGGCGTCATCGCGGACTGGCGGATGCCGAGCTCCCGGTTGACGATCGGCGGGTTGTAGAGGACGAAGGTCTTGGCCGCCGTCGGCGCGCCGCTCTCGTCGATCAGCGCCATGGGCCGCTCCAGCAGCCGCTCCGCGTGCTCCCGGGGATTCGCGACCGTGGCCGAGCAGCAGACGAAGACGGGGTCCCGGCCGTAGAAGCGGCAGATCCGGACGAGGCGCCGCAGCACGTTCGTCACGTGGGAGCCGAAGACGCCGCGGTAGACGTGGAGCTCGTCGATGACCACATACCGGAGGTTTGCGAAGAGCTTCTGCCACTTCGTGTGGTGGGGAAGGATCCCGGCGTGGAGCATGTCGGGGTTCGTGACGACGACATGGCCCTGCCGGCGGATCGCCTGCCGGGCGTCGTCGGGGGTGTCCCCGTCGTAGGTGTAGGTCTTGATGTCGGCCTTCATCTCGCCGATCAGGCCGTGGACCTCGTGCATCTGGTCCTGGGCGAGGGCCTTCGTCGGGAAGAGATAGAGGGCGCGGGTCTCCGGCTCTTCGAGGATCTTCTGCAGCACCGGCAGGTTGTAGCAGAGGGTCTTGCCGCTCGCCGTCGGCGTCACGAGCACGACGCTCTGCCCCTGCCGGATCAGCTCCACCGCCTTGGCCTGGTGGCTGTAGAGCTTGTCGATCCCCCGGTCCGTGAGGACCTTTTTCAGGGAGGGATGGACCCACGCCGGGTGCGGCGCGAAGACGCCGGGACGGGCGGGAATCCTCCGGATCGCCCGGACGTTCTCCATGAACCGCCGGTCCTTTTCGGCCCTTGCGAGCCACTCCTCCAGAGTCAGTTTCGTCATGGGAAGGATTTACACTTTTTCGGGGCGATTGACAATCGTATTATAACGACTCACCCTTCAGGCCCCTCCACACGATCTGGCAGAAGGCAATCCATGCGTTGCCGTAGCGGCCCGTTGCCGGGCGGAAGCCATCCGTATTTGCCGCGGGATATTTGGAAGAAATCACCGCTACGTCAAGCGACAGGAAATAAGCGAAACTGAAATACTCGATCTTGTTGCCGATATCCACGGGCGCTTTGATCAAAGCCCGATAGTCTGTAACATCTCTTTCAAACAAAAAAATGAAATCAGGGTGGTTAAAGTTTATCGATTACCGCTGGCAAGAGAGCCCACTTGAGCCACCGGTTGAATTTATTACAAATAGCAAAACTATAGCTGCTTCAAATGCCAGCAGCACCAAACAAGCCCGCTCACTGATGATAATAAACTTCCCACGAGATAAAGCACTTCGAATATTTCTATCCTTGTCCTCTTTTGTGAGTTCGGCTTCTTCATCAGACATTACCTCTCCAATACGGTAGTAGGTTAGCTTTGTTGCCAGAAAATTATAGACAAGCAAAATCAAAGAAATTACACACGCACCTACTACAACTTGGACGAGAATACTATTTAAACTGCCTGTCTTTGATTGAACTAACGAAAACACCGCTAATAAAATTCCGTTAACAGTAAGCAAGGCACTCCAAAGACCGAAACTGGATTGCAAATAGCGATCTGCGACTTTCTGTTGTCTTTGATAAAAGCTATCAGCCATATATTCCTTCTTACCCACTCGGTTTTACAAAGAACAACTGATATAAAATAATTATTAAGATAAACACAACAGGGACCCCAATAAGGACCCTAACAAGAATCTTGATTACTCTCATCCTGATTTCACGCTTGCTGATTCCGAGAATGATCCAAGCAACACCCCAGAACAGGACCACGGGAAATAAGAAGCCTATGAAAGTTGCTACTCGTATGTTTACAGCTAACGAGGTGGCACCTACTACCATCCACAGAACAGTCACAACCGCCGCAATCCGAACCCAGACGGGCCATTTCATCGGATTCATCAGTACACCTCCTTCATGTATTCCGTTAGGTCCTTCACGGACGGGACCATTATTCGAGTTGGGATCGCATATTTATCGTAGCCGTACCATAATTATCAAGGAGGTTTGATTAACGATTACTGGTCAAATAATGCGTTTCCTTTAAGGTTAACGGTTTGTTGCTTTCAGCTTGCTATACGTTTTGAAAAAGTACGTTTAATCTGGATGAACCTCACATTTTCATAGGAATTGCAGTTTTTCCACTTTGACTCCCGGGATCTTCTCGAAATCCCGACTGTTGACTGTGGCGACGCTGTAATCCAGAGAAATGGCGGTAGCGGCAATGATGAGGTCGTGGGCCCCCACGGTCCACCCATTCCGGGCGACGGCGGCCCAGATACGCGCATAGATCCGGCCGATCATCAGATCGAAGGGGAAAATCGGAAAGGATTCGATCACCTTTTCTACGAAGGCCTGCCGTCTGAGTTTCCTTGCTTCCGTATCGGCCCGTTCGACACCGTGCAGAAGTTCGGCCGCCGTGACGACACTTATGCCGAAAGGCTCCTCCTCGCGCCCGGTGATGAGCGCATTGAGGGACTCATGAGCGCGTTCGACGGCGACGATGACCGAGGTATCGAGGATTATGCCCACGGGTTTCCCTCCCCGACGGGCGGCTGCAGCGCGACGGTCTGCGCAATATCCCTCGCGAAGGCGTCCACATCGTCTTCGAGCCGGGGAAGGTTGCGAACGATCCCTTTTAAGTCGGACAGTTTTCGTTCCCCCATGGAATCCGCCGTCGGTCCGATGGTCGCTGCCGGCTTTCCCCCCTTCAGGATTGTGTACCGATCCCCCCGGTAACGGATACCGTTGAGCAGTTCCGAGAAGTTGCGAACCGCGTCCGTGGCGGAGATGGTCTGGATCATCGCTTCCTCCTGTAAAATATGATTATCGGATTTTATGATAATCACGAATGAAATGCAAGATCTCTTCTGACAGATCTCTTTTTCGCCGGTATCCTCCCGGCGCCATCCGGTGTGGGTCGGATCCTCCTCTTCACGCCCCTCAACGTCCGGCCTTACCCGATCTCCTCCACGCCGAGGGGATAGCGGGAGAGGGGCTCGCAATCCCGTTTCCGGATCAGGACGGGATTCTCATACCTAAAACCGATGTTCTCGTCCGGGCAGGCATACTGCATGGCGCAGATGATCAGCTCGTTTTCCCGATAGATATGGTCGGGATTGGTCCAGAAGGGGAAGGGGCCGTCGTTCATTCCGATCCGCCACTCGTCCCCCGTCATGCCGATCCCGTGCTCGAAGCCGGGAACCATGTACTCGGCGAAACCCCGCTCCTCGGCGAAGGTCATCATCTCCTCGGCAAGCCCGGCAGGCGAGATCCCCGCCCGGTAGGTCTTGAGCGTCAGGGTCACGATATCGACGAAGTTCCGGGCGTGCCATTTCTGCCTCTTGGTGGCCTTCCCGATCAGGTAGTTGTGCGAGTGGTCCCCCTGGCCGAGCCGGAACATGGCGTGGATGTCCACCATGAGCGGCTCGCCCTTGCGGATCCGGCGCCGGGAGGCGGGCGTGCAGGCCCCGCCGGCCAGCCCCGTGCGGTAACCGCTGGCGATCTCGTTTCCGCCCGTGAAGGACCATTCCCATTCGCTGCCCGCCTTGCGCATCGCATGGGCGGCGATCCCCCCGATCTCCGTCTCCGTCTTCCCCTTGTACCCGCCGTTCACGAGGGCGGCGCGGACGGCCCGGTGGCCGACATCGACGATCCGGGAGGCCTCGCGGAACCGGTTGATCGTCCCTTCGTCCTTGATCAGCGACAGCTTGTCGATGATGTCGTAGGCGTCCACGAGGCTTGCGCCCGTGAACGCGGCCTCGAACTGCTGATACTCGAAATGGGTCAGAACCCCCTCCGGCAGGTAGTTGGAGAGGCCGTTCTCCACGCCGATCTGCCCTTTCTTGACGCCCAGCTCCTCCCGGATGAAATCGGCGACCAGGCTGACCTGATCCATGCCGCCCATCGGGGCGTAGCCGAGGACATGATCATCGTCGAGCCACGAATCGTCGGCGACCCGCGCCGCGTCGATCACGAAGGTGAAGACCGTCGGCAGCCCCTTCTTCGGGATCACGACGTAGGTCCGCCAGGGACAGAAGGCGTCGGTAATCCAGGAGGCGGTGCGCAGCCGCGACCCCAGGTAGACGTCGATCCTGGCGGCGGCCATCGCCTTCTGGACTTGGACAACCCGCCCGGGGAAATCGATGAAATAGGGATCATGCTTTTCCGTACTTTTTTTCATGACCATGACGAACCTCCTATCCAAAATTCGTGGGAACCGTCGCGATCACGGCGTTCATGCGATCCGCGAGCGATGCGAGCTTCAGGGCCTTGACCATGTTCCCCCGCAGCTTGAGCTTCCCGGTCATCAACGCCCGCTGCGATTTCATCTTGGCCTGCGAGATCAGGGAAAAGAGCTCATGGTCGCCGGTGATCCGGAAATCGGCCGCGGGGGGGTCCCCCTCGCCCACCCGCACCTCCGTGAACACCCCCTTCTCGACTTTGAAGAAGAGGTACTTCACCTTCCCGCCGGGACAGTTCGTGTAGATGTTGGACATGGAGGTGGTGATGAATTTCATCTTTTCCGCCGGGAGGTCCGCCTGCAGCCTTTTTTGGACCTCCGCGGCCCATTCGGGGCTCAGATAGTCGTACCGCGTCATGTCTCGCTTCCTCCTTCCGGGTTTACCTCCGCCGCCCTGGGCAAGCGGGGAATAGGGTTCCGGGCGCCATTTTATGCGAACCCGGAGGCGATTTCAATGCTTATTCAATTTTCATTGCAGACTCCGGTCGCCGGTGCTGACCTGTGCGGCGAACTTGGCGGCCATGCTCATGAGCTTGCCGGCCTCTTCCTGTCCGTCTACGAGTGAACTCAGGCCGCCGTCACGGGATCGGCCGCAAGCGTTGCGCTTTCCGCCGCGGCGCCTGCCGCATCGACGGCCCGGACGCTGTAGCTGCGGCTTCCGGCAGCAACGCCTTCGGGGAAGATGTCGTCGTAGTGAAACCGCCGCGCCGTGAACTGGGGGGTGTGAGGGACGCTTCCTACCACCTCGCCGTCGCGGAGGACCTCATAGCGCACAATCGGGACGGCCCCGGCATAGGCGGTATCCCACGTCACGCGTACGGCCGTGCGGCCGAGCTTCGGCATGGAGCTGTCGGCCTCGGCGCCGACGTTCCGGGGCGGTGTGAGACCGAGGGCCTTCCTCTGGAAGAAGGAGTTCGCCCGATCCTTACCCGCCGCGGTGACCTGGCCCTCGATCGCCGCCATCGCCTTGTCGTCCAGCGGTTCGGTCAGTTGGGCGGCGGCGAGGTTCCGGGTGAGCTGGCATTTTTCCGGATCGTCGTCGATATGGCCGATCCCGAGGATGATCGTGCTCACTCCCGCAACGGAGAGGGTGTAGCGGATCGGGCCGTCGCTCGGCAGCTCGGGGGAGCCGACATCGTGGTAGACATCGTCGGGATGGCTGGAGAACCTCGGCTCCTTGTGGTAGTAGGCGGCGTCCGCAAAGACCTTCATGCCGATCACCCCCATGCCGGCCGCCGCCGCCGCCGCGATGGCGTTGTGGCGGTGGGCCAGGTACTTGCCGTCGCTGGCGTTGATCGTCACCAGGAGCGTGTCGAGAAGGTGCCGGCTGTCCCGCTGGATCGCGTAGATGTGGACCGCGCTGTTCCAGTGGCCGGTGATGCCGATGTGGCGGATCAGCTTTTCCTTCTTCGGGTTGCAGCCGGTGCGGTTCGTCCCTTCGCGCAGATCGAGCATCGCCGGGAGCGCCCCCAGCCAGTCGCTCTCGGGCCTTGGATCATCGAGGCCCGTGAAGAGTATGTCGATTTCGTCCATGGTGTTGATGTTGTGAAACTGCAAGCAGTCCAGGTAGGCCCCCTCCGGATAGCCCCCTTTTCCGTCGCCGAAAATCAGGCTCAGGGACCGGCGGACGTCGTCCACCGCGGTTGAGACATGAAAGTCATCCAGCATCCCCTCGCTGTAGTCGGTGCGAAAGTGCGTCCCCGCCGGACGGCGCGCCGTACGAATGTGGGTCTTCGTGGCAACATAGATCCGTCCGCGGGCCGCAGGGTCGTAGTTGGCCGTTGCCGGGGAGAGCCCCAGGCGGCGAAAGGCCTCGCCAAAGTGTTGCTGGCTCGGGCCGTAGATGTTGGAGGTGTCCAGGTAGTTGACGCCGAGCCGATAGGCCTTCTCGATGATGGCTGCGGAATCCACCCCCGCCGCGGGCCACTGGATCGAGGCCTGGCCGCCGAGGCCGAGCGTGGTGACCTGCCGGCCGGTCCGGCCCAGTTTACGGGTGATGAGCTCTTTCATGATCATGTCCTCCTCATGCATGCTGGAAAAGGGTTGTCCCGCCGGCCCGCCCCGGACCGATTAGAGGATGGGTCGCAGGTTTGATTTTTTCAGGGTCGGCGGGGTTCCATGGCACTTACTTCAGTTCCGCCGGCACGCTGCCGTTGAAGATGGGCGGCGCGATGGGAGGCTGCCCCGTCGACTCCAGGATAGCCTTCCCCTCCGCGGAGATGAGGAGCCGGACGAACTTCACGGCCGCCGCCGGGTCCTTCGCCGTGGCCGGCACCGTGGCGGCGTTGCGGATATCATTGCTCAGGTTGACCGTCGCAGGGAACCGGAGGATTTCTATCTTGTCCTTCTCCGCAACGGCGGCGGAGAGGTAGACGACGCCCGCATCGGCCCTGCCCGACACCACATCCGCGATTGTCTGGGGTACCGTATGGGGTTTGGCGGGATCGGCGGCGGCTTTGTCGATAATCCCCTGGGCCAGATCCGGCCTCCCTTCCAGGGCGGCGACGTTCCGGATGAAATCGACGCTCCGCCGGGTGGCGAGGTCCTTCTCCCCCGTCACGCGGGTAAACAGGACACCTTCCTTGGTCAGGTCGATCAGCTTCTTGACGCCCTGGGGGTTCCCCTTGGCGGTGATGAGAACCATCTCGTTGGCGGAGAAGACAACGGACCAGGAAGCCGCCTCCCTGTCCGTCCCCTTCACCTTCTTGCCCACCAGGGCCTCGTCGATGGCAGACGGCGCCGACGGGGCGAAGACGTCGCAGACGTCCCCGTTCAAGATACGCTCCGCCAGCTCCTGGGAGCGGCCGGAGACGAGATTCACCGTGACCCCCGGATTCCCGGACTCAAAGGCCGCCTTGAGGGCCTTCATGGGACCGGCCAGGGAGTCGGCGTGAAAGACGTCGATCATCCCCGCCTGCGCGGGAACCGCAGCAAGCATGCCGCAACTCAGGATCGTCAGGACGGCCAGAACAAAATCCCCTGTTTTCAGACACAAACGAAACCTCATACAATCCTCCTTTATGCTTGCGTAATACCTCTTCCAAAACACCGGGAACGGAGGAAAGGCCCCCGTCCTCCACCGCGTCGCGGATGAGGAATGTGTTTGTATAACGGGGGGGCTTCCCCCTGTCAACGGGAAAAATGGGGATGGTCGCCTTCCCGCCGTCCCGTCACCCGGGGATCATTCCGTAAATACGATATTCTTTCCGATCAATCCTCCGAGGCGATCTTAACCCCCTTGACAGGAAGACGGAAACGGATTAGAAGACGACTGCCCAGTGACAGCACTTTTTGGATCGACACTTCCATGAGGAGAAAGGCGGGGGCCGGCAGAGGCCTCCGATGCGACCGTTGCCGATGAGGTTCCAGCTCCGCCGCGTTCTGAAAACAGGTTTCAGCTCCCGTCTGCGACGTCTTATCCCGGCCGCAGCCGTGATGGTCCTTGTGCTGCTCGTGTGCGGCCCCGCCGCCCGGGCCCTCGATGTGGACATCGGCCACGCCCCGGTCGAGGTCTATTTCAGCCCCAACAACGGCGCGACGGAGGCCATCGTCCGGGAGATCGACCGGGCCCGCTCCGAGATCCTCGTCCAGGCCTACTCCTTCACCTCCGCCCCGATCGCCAAGGCCCTGCTCAAGGCCCACAAGCGCGGCGTGAAGGTCCAGGCAATCCTCGACAAAAGCCAGAAGACCCAGAAGTTCTCGTCGGCCTCCTTTCTGACGAACTCCGGCATCCCGACCTACATCGACGACAAGCACGCCATCGCCCACAACAAGATCATCATCATCGACAAGGCGGTCGTGATCACCGGCTCGTTCAACTTCACCAAGGCGGCCGAGGAGAAGAACGCGGAGAACCTGCTGATCATCCGTTCGAAGGAGCTTGCCAAGCCCTACCTCGAAAACTGGCAGCGCCACCGCGAACACTCCGCGGCGTAGGCGTACCCGATTTTCTTCACGTCGATCCTGACGCCCCCGTAACAACCAGCCTCAATGTCATTGCGAGCGATAGCGATAAATCTGATTTGCAACAAAAAGCCATCCCGGGCATCGCGAAGGATCTCTTTATAAAAAATAGCCCGGATTATCTTTTTTGACAGGGAGAACATCCTTCGTTTATTCTTTATTTTCAAGCCTTCTCATCCGACAGCATTGTAATCCCGCCCGGCAACGGCCGGGCCCCAAGGCTGACCAACCGAAGGAGGATGCCATGCGTCTGCTCGCCAAATTCCTGAAAGTCCTCAACTCGAACGCGGAACTCCTGGAGATCAGCCTGGGACTCTGCCTGGCAATGATCGCAGGGCTCACCCCCTTCATGAGCCTGCACAACCTGGTCGTGCTCTTCGCGGTCCTCGTCCTGAAGGTCAACCTGTCGGCGTTTCTTCTGGGCCTGGGGCTGTTTTCGGGGATCGCCTACGCGCTGGACCCCCTGTTCCACCGGATCGGCCTCGCCGTCCTGACCGCGCCGTCCCTCGGAATCTCTGGACATCCCTCTACAACTCCACCCTCTGGCGGCTGGAACACTTCAATAATTCCATCGTCATGGGAAGCCTCCTGACATCGCTCGCGCTCTTTGTCCCGTTCGTCCTGCTCGGCAACATGCTGATCCGCAGATACCGGGCGCACGTGCTCCAGTGGGTGATGAAATCCCGTTTCATGCAGATCATGGCGGCGTCGAGCTTCTACCGTCTCTATCAGTCCGTGTCCGGATGAGGAGGAAACGTATGAAAAAGTGGATCCGCTGGCAGGGAATTGCGGCCTTTGTGGTTGTCTCGGCACTGCTGGCCGGCGTCTGGGGACTGGTTGTGGACCGCGTGATCAAAGGCATCATCGAAAAGGCGGGAACGAAGGCCGTCGGGGCGAAGGTGGAACTGGGTGCGGCCGATCTCTCCCTCTTCCCGCTGGGGCTCACGCTGAACCGCCTGCCGGTGACCGACCCAGACGAACCAATGACCAACGCCGTGGAAATCACCAGGGTCGCCGGCTCGCTGGACGGGCTCAAGCTTCCCGGCGTCTCCCTCCGGGATCCGAAGGAGATCCTCGCAAGTGAAAATCTGCTCTCCCTCAAGCTCGCCGAGGAGCTGCGGCGCGACATGGAGGCCGAGAAGGAGCGGTGGCGGAGAAGCTGAAAGGGCCCCTCGCCGGGGCGGGTGATATGGGGGGCCTGGACGGCGCGGGACGCGAACTGGCAAGCCGTCTGAACCTCGGCGAGGACCTGCTCGAATCGGCCGCAGGCGGGAAGGCCGGCATCAAGCTTTCCTTTTGATTCTTTTGACCCCCTTTTCCAGCAGGAATTGTTCCAGGACCTCATAAGCCTGAAACCCGACCACGGCCTCGTCATCGACCACAAAGGTAGGAACGGATGATATCCCCAGTTGGTAAGCCAGGTCCCAATCGGAATCGACGGCATCCTGAAAGGTTCTCTGTTTCAGGACTTTTCTGGCCTCCTTTTCGGGAAGCCCCACCGCTTTGGCCAACCCCGCAAGGACGCCGGTTTTGGCGATATTTTTGCCATCCGCAAAATAGGCGCGAAAGACGGCGTCGTGGAATTCATCCCCCTTCCCCTGGGTCTCCGCCCACTTGCCCAATTCCTGGGCGAGCCTGCTGTTATAGGTCTTCTTCCGCTCTCCCAGGGGCAGGCCCAGTTCTGCGGCTACCCTCTTCAAACGGTCCATCGCCTGGGGCATGTTAATGATCCTGGCGGCATAGATCTCTCTCATCGGAAGCCCCGCTTCCGGGGTTTCCGGGTGGAGGGGAAAAGCCCTCCACCGGACCTTGATCTTAAAATTCTCTCGCAATTTTTCAATACGCCCGGTACTGAAGTAGCACCAGGGTCAGATATAGTCCGAAAATACTTCAAGATATTGCGGCATCATGTACCCTTTCCGGTTTTATCGTGCCTGAAGTCCAATGGGGTTTTTCCCGCCATTTTAGATTCCATCAATCTCATGAATTTACGGCATCCCTCAATACCGTAGAGGGTTTGAATGTAACCACCTTTCTCGCATCGATCATCAATGCCTCACCCGTCTGAGGATTCCGGCCCTTTCGTTTCTTTTTGGCTTTGACCGTCCATTTGCCAAAGCCGGAGATCATGACGCCATGACCCTTGTCGAGATCATCCTTGATGATTTCAAAGACGCTTTCAACGATACGGGCGCACTCTTTCTTGGGGATGCCGAGTTTCTCGTAAACGGAGTCGATGATGTCAATCTTCGTCAGGCTCATGATGGTTCCTCCTTTGCAGACAGGTTCGTTTTCCCCGAACAACAGGATCAACACTTCCGGTAAACTGATCAGATATTATCACCGTTTTCTACCCACAGAAGCAAGATAAATCGTGACAGAACAGGAAAAATAACTTTTCCTGTTCTGTAGATCAATCTCATTGCGAAGTTGACGGGCCTCTGATAAGGAATTACAATTATATATAGGTTTTTCCTGTTCCCTTTCCATTTCCATTTCCGACAGGTTATTTTCGCTGCAAGGCGGTCTTCACAAAAGGAGAACATGGTATGGAGTATACATTGCCAGACCTCATCGATGTTGACACACTACAGACGTTTCTCGACGGCTTCAACGACGCAGTGGGGCTCTCCGCAAGCATCACCCATACGGACGGGGAAGTAATCATCCGATCGCGGATGCAGCCTATCTGCAAAGAGTTTCACCGAAAGAACGAACCGGCGTCATACAAATGCATCCAAAGCGACAACCAGATGACGAACGAGATAACGCAGGGGAGAGAGTCCGGCGTCTATTCCTGCTTGAACGGGCTGACCCATGCGGTGTCCGCCATCAGGATTGCCGGGCGTCACGTCGCCAACATTTTCTTCGGTCAGTTCCTGCTTGCGCCCCCCGATATGGAATTCTTCCGCTCCCAGGCGGCCCGATACGGCTTCGATGAGACCCGATACCTGGATGCCCTGATGCCGGTCCCCATCGTCGATGAAAAAAGGCTTCCGCAAATCCTGTCGTTTCTCGTCTCGACGGCCGGGATACTCGGCGAGATGGGACTGGAACGCCTCAAACAACGGGAAACGGAACGATCCCTGCGGGAGGCGGAAAATCTCTATCACGTGATCACCGAGAACATGCATGACGCGGTGTGGATCATGGACATGAATCTGCGCACCACCTGGGTCACGCCATCAGTGCTCCGGAACCGGGGATATTCGCTGGAGGAGATCACAGCGATGCCCTTGGAGGAACACCTGACACCCGCATCTTTGAAAAAGGTCACGGATCTCATGGCAACCCATCTGACGCCGGAGAACCTGGCAGACAAAGACCACGAGATTGTCGTAACCTGCGAACTCGAATATACGCTGAAGGGCGGCGGTACGGTCTGGGGCGACACGACGGTGAAACTGATCCGTGACAAGGAGGGGAAGGCCAGCGCATTTCTATGCACCGAACACGACATTACCAACTGGAAACGGACCGAGGCGGCACTGCGGGAGAGCGAGGAACGTTTCCGTTCGATCATCCAGAGTTCTTCGGACATCATCATGATCCTCGATGAACAGGGCATCCTGACCTATCAATCCCCTTCGGCGGAAAGGATCCTCGGCTATCCGCCCGGATATTTCGTCGGCCGCTCACCCATCACCATGGTTCATCCGGACGACATCGATCGCATTGCCAAGGATCTGGCCGAGGTTATCCGGTCCGCCAACGACGGCCTCCCGTCAGAGTTTCGTTTCCGGAAGGCGGACGGTGACTGGATTACCCTGGAAGCCCTCGGCAGCAACCAGCTTTACAATCCCGGCATCCGGGGCATCGTCATTACGGCGCGCGATATCACAGAGCGCAAGTCTGCGCTGGAAGCCGTGCGGGCCGGCGAGGAGCGGTTCCGCCTGATCACGGAGAATACCAAAGAGGTCATCTGGATGATGGATATGAACCTCCGGTTCACCTACATCAATCCCTACATCGAGCATAACCTGGGCTACACCCCCGAGGAGTATCTGACGAAAACGCTGCCGGAAGTGATGACCCCCTCTTCTGTGGAGACGTGCATGCAGCTTTTTGCCGAGGAACTGGAGAACGAACGGAGGGGAGATCTGCCTCTCCTCCGCTCCAGAACCATCGAAGTGGAGCATATCCACCGAAACGGAAACATCATCTGGGCGGAAATCAAGATGACGTTCATCCGGAACGCCTCGGGTCAGGCCGTCGGCATTCTGGGATTTACCCGCGACATCAGCGAGCGGAAACAGCTTGAGGCGGAGCGGCAGAGCATGGAGGAGCGCCTGAGGCGCGCGGAAAAAATGGAGGCCCTGGGAACCCTGGCCGGGGGGGTGGCGCACGATCTGAACAATGTCCTGGGGGTGCTCGTCGGCTACTCGGAACTGCTCATGATGGAGATCCCGGAGGGAAGGCCCCTGAGGAGTTACGTCTCCGACATCCTGCAATCCAGCGAACGGGCCGCCGCGATCATCCAGGACCTGCTGACGCTGGCCAGGAGGGGTGTGGCCGTATCGAAGGTTGTCAATCTGAACGACATTGTCTCCGCCTGTCTCGACATGCCGGAGTTTGAGAAGTTGAAAGGCTATCATCCCTGCGTGACGTTCAATTGCACCCTTGGAAAGGATCTTCTGAACGTCAAGGGTTCGCCCATCCACTTGAACAAGACCGTCATGAATCTGGTCTCCAATGCGGCGGAAGCGATTGCCGACCGGGGGGAGGTGGCGATCGTCACGGAGAACCGTTATCTCGACAAACCGATCCGGGGGTACGACGAGATGCGCAGCGGCGAGTATGCGACCATGAGGGTATCCGATACCGGGAGGGGCATTTCCACCGAGGACATGGGAAAGATCTTTGAACCCTTCTACACGAAAAAGGTGATGGGGAGGAGCGGAACGGGCCTGGGTCTGGCCGTGGTCTGGGGAACCGTCAAGGATCATGATGGATATATCGACGTGGAGAGCGACGAGGGGGCGGGAAGTACCTTTACGATCTATCTCCCGATCACCCGGGAGGGGCTTGCCGTCGACGGGGAATCCGTTTCCCCGGAGACCTACCGGAGCAGAGGCGAATCGATCCTGGTCGTCGATGACATCAAGGAACAGCGAGAGCTCGCCATGAACATGCTGGGCCGGCTCGGGTATCGCGTCGCGACGGCGTCCGGCGGCGAGGAGGCGGTGGAATATCTCCGAACAAACCGCGTCGATCTTCTCGTGCTCGACATGATCATGGAGCCCGGCATCGACGGTCTGGAGACCTACCGGGGGATCCTTGAACTCCATCCGCGGCAGAAGGCGATCCTCGTAAGCGGCTTTTCGGAGACGGAGCGCGTCAAGGAAACCCAGAGGCTGGGCGCCGGCGCCTATGTCCGCAAGCCGTACCTCCTGGAAAAGATCGGACTGGCCGTCCGCAACGAACTCGACAGGCCGTCATCCTGATCTTCCGGAACGGAAGATGCTTAGAAGGCTGTTGACCGGGAGCGCATCCCCTGATCCCCGCCTTGTGGGCGGGGATCAGGGGCGCAATCATAAAACAGATGGTTTCTTTGCCGGGAAGCAGCCCGCCCTTTGGGCGGGCTGCTTCCAAAACGCCCATCTGCTGCGTTTCCCTCATCCTTCGCCGTTCAACGTACCATAAAGTACGCCTCATGGCTCAGGATTTCGGGGGCCTTGCACCTGGACATTTTTGAACAGCCTGTAAAAGAAACTGTTTCAACATGCTCTTAGACCCGGGTTTCTGCCCGGGTTTATTCAACGACGCCCCCTCCGTTCCTTCAGGGACAGCAGGAAAACGGGGCAGATCCCGATGATCAGCGCCGACAGCAGAAAAGGGACCACGAAGGTAGCGGTGAGGTCCTTCAGATAGCCGGCGAGGGCGACGCCCGCGGCCTGCCCCACTCCGTGAATCAATGTGGAAACGCCGAATATTCGGCCCATTTTCGATATGGGGATATAGTCCCCGAACATCGAGGCGATCAGCGTGATCAGACCGTTGAACGTGAAGGCAAACAGCGCGCCGGAAATCAGCAAGCCGGTTTTTTCCTTCCAGAGGATGGACAGGAGGATCGAGGCGGACAGCAAAAGGAGGGAGACGATGGTGATGGATTTTCTTCCGAGATGATCGGAGATCATCCCCCAGAGGAAACATCCGGCCACCGCAAAAAGTCCGAAGACCGACCAGATCAGCCCGGCCTCTTTTACGGAAAGCCCGATCTCCTCGACTGCATAGGCCACGACGAACGTCGCATACATGATATATCCGAAGCCCACCAGCAGATAGACCATCAAAATGGCCCTGAGCGACGGGTCACGGTAGAGCATCTTCAGCGTGGAGTCCCGGGTGTTTTGGTCTGTCTGCAGGTCGATGGCAGAAGGGTTTTCCTTCAAAAGGAAAAAGCTGATCAGGGCTACCAGGAGCGTCCCGGCGCCCAGGATGAACCAGGCGTAACGCCAGCCTACCGGCCCGAAGCGGCTGAGGATGAAGGGCGTCAGGTATCCGACGACGATGATGCCAACCCCTGTTCCGCTGAGTGCAAAACCAATCGCGCCGCCGCTCCACCGGACAGAGGACCAGCCGATGATCAGCGGCACCAGCGGGATATAGGCGCCGACGGCGCCGGCCCCCATCAAAAAGGCCAGCATCAGGCAGAGGTAAAACGATGAGACCAAGCCCAGGGCCATCATCGCCAGCCCGGCCAGCGCGCAGGATGCGGTGACCACAATGGACAGGCCCCACCGCTTCGAGAAGATGCTGCACAGGTAGGCGAAAAGAAGGTAGCCGGTCAGGATGCCGACCTGAAAGAAGCCCATGTGAGTGTTGCTGAGCCCCAGGTCCATCTTCATGCTGGGGAGCAGGGCTGTGTAGGCAAAGCGTCCGAACCCGAGCGACGTGAACTGGATCAGGAATCCCAGGATGAGGATGGCGATGAAATAGGTCTGTCTGTACGAGGGAATCTCCGGTCGCAGGTTATGCATCCTCCATCAGAATGTTTTTCACGGCATCGAAGACCTTATGCCCGTTCTCCTTCCCCGCGGGGATGAAGATGCCATCTCCTTCAGAAGGTGCGCCCCTCGAAGCAGAACTTCCCGAAGCTCTTCGGGGGCAGCAGGGGATAAGCGCCGGTGTAGCAGGCGAGGCAGAAGTTCTCCCGGGGCAGCCCCGTGGCCTGGACCATCCCCTCGACGGAGAGGTAGTGCAGACTTTCCAGGCCGATGAAGGAGGCGATGTCCGCCTCGTTCTCCTTCTCGGCGGCGATGAGTTCCCCCCGCACCGAAAAATCGATCCCATAGGGGCAGGGGTGGCGCGTCGGCGGGCAGCTCACCACCATGTGGATCTCCTGCGCGCCGCTCTCCCGCAGATGCCGGACGCGGTTCCGGCTGGTGGTTCCCCGGATGATCGAATCCTCGACAATAACAATCTTCTTGCCGGCAATAAGCGGCTGCACCGGGTTGAGCTTGACCCGGACGCCGAAATCCCGCATCGCCTGGCTCGGCTGGATGAATGTCCGCCCCACGTAGTGGTTCCGGATCATCCCCATCTCGAAGGGGAGTCCGCTCTCCTCGGCGTAGCCGAGGGCGGCATAGTTTCCCGAATCGGGGAAGGGCATGACGAAATCGACATCGGGCCGGTACTCCCGGGCAAGGTTGTGGCCGAGCCTTTTGCGGCAGAGGTAGACGTTCTCCCCGAAGACCTGGCTGTCGGGCCGGGAGAAGTAGATCAGTTCGAAGATGCAGTGGGCGGGCTTCTCTTGTGCAAAGGGCGTCAGGCTGTGGAGTCCCGCGTCGTCAATGATGATGATCTCGCCGGGCCGGACGTCCCGCACATATTTCGCCCCTACGAGGTCGAAGGCGCAGGTTTCTGAGGCCACCACCCAGCCGCCGTTGAGGCGGCCCAGCGATAGCGGCCGGAAACCCCGGGGATCGCGTACGGCGACGACGCGGTTCCGGGTCAGCATGACGATGCTGTAGGCCCCCTGCACGCGGGCGAGGGCCTTCGTCAGCGCCTCCTCCAGCCCCTCCTTCAGGTGGGGCGCCATCAGGTGGACGATCACCTCGCTGTCCATCGTGGACTGGAAAATCGATCCTTTCTCCTCAAGCTCCGCCCGGAGCTCCAGCGCGTTGATCAGGTTTCCATTGTGGCCCAGCGCATAGTATTCATCGGCATGGTGGACCAAAAAGGGCTGGGCGTTGGAGATGACCGAGGATCCCGTGGTGGAGTAGCGTACATGGCCGATCGCAAGGCGCCCGGGGAGTTTCGAGAGGGTGTCCTCGCGGAACACCTCCGAGGCGAGCCCCATCCCCTTGTGCGCCCAGACCTGGCAGCCGTCCGCCGAGGCGATCCCCGCGCTTTCCTGTCCCCGATGCTGGAGGGCGAACAGGCCGAAGAAGGCCACCCGCGCCGCCTCTTCGTGGCCGTACACCGCAAAGACACCGCACTCCTCCCGCGGTTTGTTCCCCTGTTCGACATCGTCCATGATCATTCCCTCTTATTTCCCATGATACGCCTGCAGCGGCGTCACATCCCACGGCTCCCGCTGCAGGGCGTCGATCGCCTCCGTCAGGGCCCGGGCGCCGGAGATCGTCGTCGTGTAGAGGACGTTGTAGACGAGCGCCCCCCTGCGGATGTGGTAGGCGTCTTTCCGGGAGGAGCGCCGCCCCAGACTCACGTTGATGACGAGTTGGATGTCGCCGTTCTTGATGTGATCGACCACGTTGGGACGCCCCTCGCTTACCTTGAGGATCGTCTCGACCGGGACCCCGTGCTCCCGGAGCCTTGCGGCCGTCCCCCGGGTCGCGGTGATCCGGAACCCCATCCGGGCAAAGGCCTCGGCCACGGGGACGATCCGGTCCTTGTAAACGTCGTGG
>JAPLJY010000073.1 GCA_026388345.1 Deltaproteobacteria bacterium | reverse complement strand
TGCCGCGGACCAGGGCGGCTACATCACGGTCGATGCGAACATGCAGACATCGGTTCCCGGGATCTTTGCCTGCGGGGACTGCATTGCGAAGCGTCTCCGGCAGGTTGTCACAGCCTGCGGCGACGGGGCAACGGCGGCCTTCTCCGCCCAGCTCTACTGCGAGGATCTGAAGGGGGAGGCCTACTGATATGGAAGAATGGATCGCCCTGTGGCGGCACCTCCCGTCCCGCATAAGCCCGAATCTCCTGGAGATCGGCTCCTTTCAACTGCGCTGGTACAGCCTGATGTACCTCGCGGCCTTTGCCTGCATTTACCTTCTCGTCATGCGCCGGATCCGACGGGAGAATTTTCCGTATACGGCGTAGCTGATCCAGGACTACTTCGTCTGGGCGATCCTCGGGGTGATCCTCGGCGGCCGGCTCGGCTATGTCTTCTTCTACAACCTCGGCTACTACCTGCGACACCCCCTGGAAATCATCTTTCCCTTCGAATTCAACGGCGGGATCCATTTCGTGGGGATCAGCGGGATGTCCTACCACGGGGGCGCCATTGCCGTTTTGATCGCGACCGTGATCTTCTGCCGGAGGCATGGGATCGATTTCTGGCGCTTCGCCGACCTCTTCAGCTCGGCGATCCCGCTTGGCTACACCTTCGGGCGGATCGGCAACTTCATCAACGGCGAGCTCTATGGCCGGGCGACGGACGTCCCCTGGGGGATGGTCTTCCCCCTCGACCCGCTGCACCTGCTGCGCCACCCCTCACAGCTCTACGAAGCCCTCTTCGAAGGGATCGTGCTGTTTGCCGTCCTCTGGGCGGTCCGGAAGAGGTTTTCCTTCACCGGCGCCCTCTTCGCCCTCTACGTTGCGGGCTACGGCCTCATCCGCTTCTTCATCGAGTTCTACCGGGAGCCGGACGTCCAGCTTGGCTTCGTCCTGGGGCCCTTCAGCATGGGCCAACTCCTCTGCCTGCTGATGATCGCCGGCGGCGGCGTAATCTATTCCCTCCGTAGCGCGGCGACGGCGAAATAGCCGGACAAAACGCCCCATTCCGAACCCTGTCCAGCGAGGAGGCGGGACGTGAAATGATCTCTCCCGGCGAAGGGGAGGGGGATTCAGAAACGTCGATTTTCAAAAAGAGAGGCTGCCCTCCTTGCGTCGGACAGCCTTTTGATATTGACCGGCCGGGGGCGGCATCTGCATTGAGTGGCCGCCCCCGGCCGGATTTCCTACCTTCCCTGAGACTTCGGGAATCACTCCTCCACGGCCACCAGGACGTGCTTGCTGTACTTATCCAGCACGTCTGCGTGCTCTTTCTGGAGTTCGCGGAGTTCGAACCACCGCTGGACCGCCCCGATGAAGACGAAGACCATCATGACCATGATGATCACCGACAAGGCAACCAGAAGATATGCTCCCTTCGGGAGATAGTTCCCGACGATGTTCTCATAGCCGGCGTACATGGTCACGAAAGCCATGAAGATCCCCGGCACCGCTGTCATCCAGGCGTATTGCGCCTTCTTCAGGCGGATGATGATGGCCGTGCCGATGATGAGCCCGCTGGAGGCCAGGAGCTGATTGCTCATGCCGAACAGCGGCCAGATCGTGGTGATGTCGCCCGTATAGACCAGATAGCCCCACACGAAGGTAAACAGCGCGCTGGTGATAATGATCCCAGGCATCCAGTGCACCTCACCGAACTTCGGGATCACCCTCCCGATCATCTCCTGGAGGAAGAATCGCCCGACCCGGGTCCCCGTATCGACGGCCGTCAGAATGAACACTGCCTCGAACATAATGGCGAAGTGGTACCAGTAGGACATGAGCCCATTCATGAAGGGGACTCCGGAGAAGACGTAGGCCATGCCGACGGCCAGGGAGACGGCGCCGCCGGGACGGCCCTGGATCTTTTCGCCGACCTCCTGGGCCAGCGTCGGCAGATTCACCGTGGCGATTCCCAGTTTATCGAAGACGGCCGGCGCCGAGTTGATCGCGAAGTAGTCCGCCGGGACCAGCACGCAGGCGGCGATGAGCGCCATGATCGCGACGAAGCCTTCCGTCAGCATGGCGCCGTAGCCGATGAACAGAACATCCTTTTCATTGCCGATCATCTTGGGGGTCGTGCCGGTGCCGATGATGGCATGGAATCCGGAGAGCGCCCCGCAGGCGATTGTGATGAAGATGAAGGGGAAAACCGATCCGGGGATGACCGGACCGCCGCCGTGGACGTACTGGGTGACGGCCGGCATCAGGAAGGTCGGGTGGACCCATAAGATCCCGAGGGCGAGCATCGCGATCGTCCCGATCTTCAGATAGGTGGAAAGATAATCCCGCGGGCAGAGCAGGAGCCACACCGGGAGGGCCGAGGCGATAAAGCCGTAGACCGGGATGAATATGGAAAGCTGCTTCTTGCTCAGCATGAAGATCGAGGAGAGGGTCGGGCTCGCGACGACATAAGGACCGGCGAGGACGGCGAAGAAAAGCAGGACCACGCCGATGATGGACGCCCCCTTGACATCGCCGGGCCGCCAGACATGGAGGTAGAGCCCCATGATCAGCGCGATCGGGATCGTCGCGAAGACGGTGAAGGTCCCCCAGACGCTCTCGGCCATCGCATTGACCACCGCGATGGAGAGCCCCGCCAGGGTGAGAATCAGAATGAACAGGATCGCCCACCCGGCAACGAGGCCGGTGGTCTTGCCGATTTCGCTCTCCGCGATCTTTGCCAGGCTGTGACCCTTGTGGCGGACCGAGGCGAACAGGACCACCATGTCGTGGACCGCGCCGGCCAGGACGCAGCCGATGATGATCCATAGTGCGCCCGGCAGATAACCGAACTGGGCGGCCAGGACCGGCCCCAAAAGCGGTCCCGCCGCGGCAATGGCGGCGAAGTGGTGCCCGAAGAGGACGTACTTGTTGGTTTTGACATAGTCATGGCCGTCTGCCATTTTGACGGACGGCGTGACCCGATCTGCGTTCGTTTCCAGGACCTTGTTGGCGATGAACAGGCCGTAGAACCGGTAGCCGATCGCGAAGACGCATAACGAGATAAAGACCAGTGTCAACGCATTCATAAAATTACCTCCGTTTTTTATTGATGATGACCCCGGGCCCGCCCCTTGGCCCTTTGTCCTGACTGATGCAACCGGTCTGACGCTCCGCCATGAAGGGGTGTTTTCATGGTTCTTTCCTCAATCCAGACGGAATGGTTCGTCAGACCGAATTCCCCGAGGAGATGAACGAGTGAGAGACCCACCGCGCTTCCCTGGAGCGCCGCTTCCGCGGAGTCCCAATGGAACAGGATACACAGGTCGCCCGCGATCCGGATGTGGCGGTAGAGATGAACATTCCACAGCCCATCCTTCCGGCCGATGTCGCCGATGAATCCGGCCAGCGCCTGATCGACGGCTTCGCGGTCGCTTTCGGTAAACCGGAGTTTGATGATCTCTGCCCACTTCATTCTTCTGACCTCCGTAAAAATCCTGCGAAGAGATGAGCATAGGGTGTGCCAAATTATTTATGTAGTTATGTCAATTAGTTAGAATCATGATGCCGATTGAATTGCGAATATTCGCAAATATGCTTGCGATATATCGTAACGGCATGTTAATTATATGGGTAATTCCCTGAAAAGGAGAAGCCGATGGTCATCGATGAAAACGAGTTCTTCCGTCAGGCGACGATGCTGATCTGCGGCAGCCTGGATATTGAAACGGCCCTGACGCGAGCCCTCCCCTATCTGGCCCGGGTGATGCCTGTCGATGCGATCTACCTGCACCTCTATGAGCCGAATCTCGGTGCGATCCGGACGATTGCGGAGGTGACCAAGACCGGATCGCGGACGCTGGAAAAAATCACCTCCCTCACGCAGGAGGGGCGGGACAGTTTCAAGAAGGGGCAGGTACCCAACATCCGAATCGTCAACCGGTTCGAAGAGGACCCGGTTGTGGCCAGGATCGCCGCATCTTTCCGGACACAGGGCTCCTCCACACTTCTGATGCGCCTTGTCGTCGAACAGACGAGGCTGGGCACCCTCGCCCTCACTGCGGAAGGAAAGGACCGTTATACCGAAGAGCATGCCCGGCTGCTTTCCCTGCTGAACGAGCCCTGCGCGATCGCGCTCGCCAACGCCCTCCAGCACGAGGAGGTCGTGAAGCTCAAAGAGCGGCTCGCGGACGACAACCGGTATCTCCACCAGGAGCTCTTCCGGATGTCCGGCGACGAGATCGTCGGGGGCGACTTCGGCCTGAGGGAAACGATGGAGATGGTCCGCCAGGTGGCCCCGCTGGAGAGCCCCGTCCTGCTCCTGGGGGAGACGGGCGTCGGCAAGGGGGTGATTGCCAACGCCATCCACTACTCCTCACCCAGGCGGAAGGGGCCGTTCATTACGGTGAACAGCGGGGCGATCCCCGAGACCCTGATCGACAGCGAGCTCTTCGGCCATGAGAGGGGTGCCTTCACGGGCGCGATCGAACAGAAGCGCGGCCGCTTCGAGCGGGCGAACCACGGGACGATCTTCCTGGACGAGGTGGGGGAACTGCCGCCTCAGGCGCAGATCCGGATGCTTCGGGTTCTCCAAGAGAAGGAGATCGAGCGCGTCGGCGGCTCCAAAGCGATTCCGGTCGACATCCGGATCATCGCCGCGACACACCGGAACCTCCGGGAGATGGTCCGGGCGGGCCAGTTCCGCGAAGACCTCTGGTTCCGCCTCAACGTCTTCCCGATCAACGTGCCGCCGCTTAGGGCCAGGAAGGAGGATATCCCCTCCCTCCTCCATCATTTTCTCGGGAAGAAATCTTATGAACTGAAACTTCCCGCCATCCCGGATCTGGCGCCGGGCGCCCTCGACCGCCTGATGGGCTACACCTGGCCCGGAAACGTTCGGGAACTGGAGAATGTCGTGGAGAGGGAGCTGATCCTGAACCGGGGGGACTTGCTGGATTTCAAGACCGTTGCCGAGGGTGATGATGAAGCAGGCCGCGCCGCGGATGCCGGGGGGGTGCACCGGACGCTTAGCCTCGATGCGGTCGGCGCCGACCACATCCGCCGTGTTTTAAAAATGGCCGGTGGTGTGGTGCATGGGCCGGGGGGAGCCGCGGCGCTCCTGGGGATCAATCCGAGCACGCTCCGTAGCCGGATGAAGAAACTGGGGATTTCCTATGGGCGGAAGAGCTCGGGGTGACGGGGTTTCGCCGTTTCAGCAGGTTGGATATGGGGGGTATGATGGGAAAACATGTCGTGATTGTCGGAGCGGGGGCCGGTGGCGCATCCGCGGCCGCCGAGGCGCGGCGGGGCGACCCGTCGCTATCGATTGCCATGATCGAGCAGCGCTCCCAGGTTTCGGTGGCCGCCTGACCGATGCCCTATTACATCGGCGATGTAATCAAGGACGAAAAGAAGCTGATCGCCCGGACGCCGGAGAAGTTCCGGGAGACGGGGGTGGATGTCCGGATCGACAGCCGGGTGGAAGAGGTCGACGAAAAGGCGGGTGAGGTCCGTCTGGCGGACGGCGCCAGGCTTTCCTATGACATCCTCGTCCTGGGGACGGGAACGACGCCGCTGATGCCGGGAATCCCGGGGGAGATGCTGGAGGGGGTCTTCACTCTGAAGAGATTCACGGACGCGGTCCGGATCAAGGCCTGGCTCCGGGAGGTTCCCTGCCGGAAGGCGATCATCGTCGGGGCCGGCTTCATCGGGATGGAGATGTGCGAGGCGATCCGGAATCTCGGCATCGAGACGCAGGTCTTCCACCGGGGGACGCTCCCCGTGAACCGCTGGGACCCCGAATTCTCGCAGGTCGTTCTGGACGAGCTCCGGCGGCACGGGATTGATTTCGTCACGGATACGGAGACTCGGGCTGTGGAGGCGGGAAAGGACCACCGCCTCCGCCTGGTCACGAACCACGGCGGGGCGGAGGCGGACATGATCCTGATGGCGGTCGGGATCCGGCCCGATGTCACGCTTGCGAAACAGATGGGGCTTCCGCTCGGGGAAACGGGGGCGATCCGGGTCAACTTTTCTCAGCGGACTCCCCGCGAGGGGGTCTATGCCGTGGGGGACTGTTGCGAATCCTTCCACCGGGTGAGCGGCCGCTGGATGAATATTCCGCTCGGCGACATCGCCAACAAGCAGGGCCGCGTCGCCGGCCGGAACATCGGCGGCGGGGATATGATCTTTCCGGGGATCGTCGGGGCGCAGTGCTTCAAGGTCTTCGACCTAGAGGTCGCGGCGACGGGGCTCGACGAGCGGGAGGCGGCACAGGGCGGCTTCCATCCGGTGAGTACGCTGGTCTGGGGAAATGCGATCGCCGGTTCCATGCCCGGAAATACAAAATTAGGTCTCAAGCTGATCGCCGACCGGGCGACGGGTAAGCTCCTGGGGGCGCAGGCGGTCGGCAAGGCGGGGGCGGTGAGCCGGATCAACACCCTTTCAGCCGCCCTCTGGGCGGGGCTCACCCTCGACGACGTCGGCTGGCTCGATCTGGCCTATGCCCCGCCGTTTGGTGGCTCTTGGGATCCGATCCACATCGCCGCCCAGGCGCTGAAGAGGAAGATCTAAACATTTTCCGAGGAGTCTTCGCATGATGACCCACAAGCAGCGCATGCTCATGGCCGTCCGGGGGGAGATGCCCGACTGGCTTCCCTGGACAATCCGTGTCGATCTCTGGCACAATTCCAATACCCTCCGGGGCGCCCTTCCCGCCCGTTATCCGCAGGGCGTCACCCTCGACGAGGTGGCGGACGACCTCGGATGCGGATACCATAAAGTGACCCCCGAGTTCCTGAAGGTCCGGTCCGCCGAAGACACGATCGACCGTGCCATCGGCATCTACCGGCTCTGGGGTATGCCCTTTCGGCCCGAACTGGTGGGTGTGGAACGGGAGGTGAGCACGGAGGGGAGCGCAACCCGGGTGATCTATCATACCCCCGTCGGCGATGTCTCCACCCGAATCGTATTCAATGAGGAGATGAGAAAAGCCGGCATCTCCATCTCCTGGATCGCCGAACACGCCGTCAAGCGTCCGGAAGACTTCGCTGTGCTGGGTTACATCTTCCGGAACATCAAGGTCCATCCGGACTACGAGAATTACCTCGAATACCAGAAACAGGTCGGGGAGAAAGGGCTGGCCGTGGCTTTCGGCCACAACGCGGGCGGGCCGATGCACCATATCCTGAAGCAGTTCATGGACGCCACCGCCTTCTACCTTGCCCTCTACGATTACCCGAAGGAGTTGGAGGCGCTCTGCCGCGACATGGACCCCTTCTTCGACCAGATGTTCCGCGTCCTCGCCGACAGCCCGGCGGAGGTGATCCTCTTCGGCGCCAACTATGACGCCATGATCACCTACCCTCCCTTCTTCAGGCAGCATATCATGCCCTATATGCAGAGGTTTGCGGACATGATCCATCCCCGGGGCAAATTCCTGCTCTCCCACTGCGATGGAGAGAACCGGGGGCTGCTCGATCTGATTCCCGAAAGCGGGATGGACGTGGCCGAGGCGGTCTGCCCTGCGCCCATGACCAAGTTCACGATCAAGGAGATGCGGACTGCTTTCAAGGGAAAGGTGACCATCTGGGGAGGGATTCCTTCCATTGCGCTGCTTGAGTCCACCATGTCCGACGACGAATTCCACCGCTATCTTGAAGACCTCTTCCGGGAGATCGCACCCGGTGAACGGTTCATCTTGGGCGTCAGCGATACAACCCCTCCGGACGCCAAGTTCGAGAGGCTTTTGAAAATCGGCGAGTTCGTCCGGGAGCGGGGACAACTGCCCCTGAAGGGATAGGAGATGGTTCGCGGGACCGGAAGGGCAGGTATTCAAGATGCAGGGGTCAGGAAAGACAACGGACCGGGAAGGTCAGACAAACAAAAGACGAAGCAGCCGTGACGCATGAAGAGAGGCGCCGCCGGAAAACCGGGGCGCCTCTTTACTTTGACGCCAAGCAGCGGGCATCAGATCTTGATGTCCAACTCCTTGATCAAATCGCCGTAGTCCTTGTACTCCCTCTGCAGGAAGGCGGCCCACTCCTTTGTGCCCAGGTAATCGATCGGCTGGTAGATCGAGGCCATGGCCTTCTTGTATTCCGGGTCTTCGCTGATCTTCTTCAGGGTCGAGGCGATGTATTCGATGATCTCGGTCGGCGTTCCGTTCGGGACGGCGACACCCTTCACCGAACCCCAGGTCGCGACATCGATTCCCTGTTCCTTCAGCGTCGGGACCTTCGGAATGACGGGATCGCGTTTGTCGAGGGCCACACCGATTGCTTTGAAGCGGCCCGCCTTGAGGTGTGGCATCACCTCGGAGGGGTGGCCGCCGCCGATCGTGAGGTGACCGCCTGCCAGGGCGGTGGTCGATTCGGCGCCGCCGGCGAAGGGCACGGTCGTGATCGGGATGTTGGCCCGTTTGGAGACGGCCCTCATGACGAGGTCCACGGAGCCGGCCGCGGTGGAGACCGCCGCGGTGACCTTGTTCCCCTTGTTTGCGTAAGCGATCAGGTCCTTCATCGAGTTGATCGTGGATTTGCCGCTCACGCAGATCACGATCGAGTGGATCGATAGCCTCGCGACCGGGGTGATGTCCTTCAGGGGGTCGAAGGGCATCTTCTGCAGGTGCGGCATGACCGTGTCATGGCCGGAGCCCTGTCCGACATAGATGGTGTATCCGTCGGGCTTGGAGCGGACGACGTACTCCTCTCCCAGGACGCCGCCGGCGCCCGGCTTGTTGACGATCAGCATCGGCTGGGGGCTGTACTTCGTCCAGAACTTTTCCACGGTGCGGGCCGTAAGATCGCTGGAGCCGCCGGCGGCAAAGGGGACGATGACCTGGATCGGCTTGGTCGGGTATTTCTCGGCGCCGAAGCACAGGCCGCCGATCATAAGCATGGTGACCAGTGCCATGGTCAGAAACAGGGTGACTTTACGCAGATGAGTCATGCTGCACCTCCTTCTCTAATGGGTTTTGGGTAAATGATGAGCTCCTTTTTTTATATAGAAAGCGAGGCACCGCCGGAAAACCGGGGCGCCTCTTTCTTTTGTGACGCTAAAGCGTGGGCATCAGATCTTGATGCCCAACTCCTTGATCATATCCCCGTAGTCCTTGGAGGCCTTCGGCAGGAAGGCGGTCCAGTCCTTCGTATTGAGGTAATCGATCGGCTGGCCGATCGAAGCCATGGTTTTTTTGAAATCCTTGTCTTCGCAGACCTTCTTGAGGGTCGAAGAGAGGTATTCGATGATCTCCGGCGGCGTGCCGAGCGGCACCGCGACGCCCTTCACAGAGCCCCAGGTGGCGACATCGATCCCCTGCTCCCTGAGGGTCGGGACATTCGGCAGGGTGCCGTCGCGCCTGTCAAGGGCTACACCAAGTGGCTTGAAGCGGCCCGATTTGATGTGCGGCCACACCTCGGAGGGATGGCCGCCGCCGATCACGAGGTGTCCCCCGGCCAGGGCGGTCACCGCATCGGCGCCGCCGGTGAAGGGCACGGTAGTAATCGGGACGCCGGCACGCTTGGAGATGGCCCTCATGACGATGTCCACGGCGCCGGCTGCGGTGGAGACGGCGGCGGTGATCTTGTTCCCCTTGGCCCCCCAGTCGAGCACGTCCTTCATCGAGTTGAACGGGGATTTCCCGCTGACGTTGACCACGACCGAATGGATCGACAGCCTCGCGACCGGGGCGACGTCCTTCAGGGGATCGTAAGGCATCTTCTGCAGGTGCGGCATAACCAGATCGCAGCCGGAGCCGTATGCGAATAAGACGGTGTAGCCGTCCGGCTTGGAGCGGACGACATATTCGGTTCCCTGGACGCCGCCGGCCCCCGGCTTGTCGATGATGAGCATCGGCTGGGGGCTGTACTTCTTCCAGACCTTTTCCACGGCGCGGGCAAGAACATCACTGGAACCCCCGGCCGCGTAGGGGACGATGACCTGGATCGGCTTGGTCGGGTAATTCTCGGCGCCGAAGCACAGGCCACCGACCATAAGCATGGTGACCAGTGTCAGGGTCAGAAACAGGGTGACTTTACGCATTCGAGTCATAGTATGCCTCCTTGTCAAATCGGTTAATGAAACTCCATATGTATCCACCGTCACAAAATCGATTTACTGCCGATCAGTTCAGCTATCTTTTCCACGGCGCTCGCCGCATCGGCAGCGTACCCGTCTGCGCCGATATCCCTGGCAAACTTTTCCGTTATGGGCGCCCCCCCGACAACAATTTTGATCCGGTCGCCGAATTCCTTAAGCTTTTCAACTGTTCCCTGCATCTGCGGCATGGTGGTCGTCAGCAGTGCCGATATCCCGATGACTTGAGGGTGCTGCTCTTCAACGACCCGGAGGAATTTTTCTACCGGAACGTCGACCCCCAGATCGATCACCTTGTAGCCGGCGCCTTCCAGCATCATGATCACCAGGTTCTTCCCAATATCATGCATGTCGCCTTTGACCGTGCCGATCGCGACCACCCCTTTTTCCTTGATCCCTGCCCTCGCAATCAGCGGTTTGATGACGGCGAGACCCGTGTGCATGGCCCGTGCGGACATCAACACCTCCGGGACATAAACCTCATTGTTTTTGAACAGGGCGCCGACGACGTTCATCCCGGCGATCAGGCCGTCATTGAGGATGGTCGAGACATCCAGCCCTTCGGCAACGGCAATGTCCGTATATTCTTGAACGGTTTTGACGTTTCCGGCAATGACGCACTCTCTGATCTGTTCCAAAATCGACATGCGTAAGCTCCTTCTTGTTCTGCCAACTATTTAAAGAGTAGATTCGGCAAATAAGTTACCGTCTGCGGGATGAAAATCATTGTTAAAAGAGCAACAATTAGAACGATATAAAAAGGTATGGAGGCTACGGCGAGTTGCTTCACCGAAACTTTGGCGATATCGCAGACAATAAACATACATAGTCCGAAAGGCGGAGTCATATTTCCGATCATCAAAGCCAAACTGGATACCACTCCAAAAACAATCGGATCCATCCTTACACTATTCACCACCGGCATCAGGAGAGGAATAAAAATAATGATCAGGGCGGATGGGTTCAAGAAACACCCGCCTATCAGGAAGGCAACGACGATCAGCAACAGGATGATGGTCGGGTCTGGTGAAACCGAGGTCAATAATTTCGTCAGGTAAATTCCCATTTGTTCCCTTGAAAAAACCCAAGCCAGGGCATAGGCGCAACCCACGATAAACATAATCTTCGATGTGTAAATGGCAGTGCTCACCAATTCTGCAAAAACCTTGGAGAGATTCAAATCCCGATAGACAAAAAAGGCAATTCCCATGGCATAGAAACAGGCGACCACCCCCGCTTCGTTGGGCGTAAAGATTCCGCTGACCATTCCGCCGATAATCACAACCGGCGCGCTCAACGCCGGAATGGAGATGACAAAGGATTTTGCCATCTCCTTGAAGGTCGCCCTCTCGGATTTCGGATAATTCCTTTTCCTGGCCAGATAATAAACCATGGCCATTAAATATAAAGTCATAAAGAGACCGGGAATAACCCCTCCTACAAACAGTTTACCAACGGATATTCCAGTAATGCCGCCGATCAAAACCATCGGAATGCTGGGCGGGAAAATGGGACCGATGGTGGAGGCGGCGCCGGTCACGGCGGCGGCGAATTGGGCATCATATCCCTCTTCCTTCATGGTCGGGATCAAGACCTTTCCGATTGCGCTGGCATCGGCCAATTCAGAACCCGACATCCCGGCCATGATCAAGTTGGCCACAACATTCACCTGGGCTGTCCCGCCGGGGAAGTGGCCGACCAGACTCTTGCTGAACCGGAAAAGTCGACGGGTAAGACCGGAAGTGTTCATAAGCCCGCCTGCCAGCATGAAGAGAGGGATGGCCATCAAGCTTTCCGATTGAATCCCGGTGAGAATGCCTGAAGGAATCATTGTCGGGGACAGATGGGGAGAGGCAAAAAAATATGCCAGGGTGGCAACTCCCAGGGTAAATGCCACCGGCAGGCCGATGATAAAACCAACTGCCATGATGATCGCGACTATGGTCAACACGGTTTATTCCCCCTTTTTCTCTCGTACAGGGATAGGATCTCGAAAATCAGCATCATGACGATGGATACCGGCAGGGCGGCGCTGAGATATACCCTGGAGAGCCGGAATGAAACCGCATATTGGTTGGCGACAGATACCGTAAATATGATCGAATAATAGAAAATGATGACCAGGAAAACCCAACAAGTTATTCTGATGATCTTGGCTAATAGTTTTTGGATTTCCCCTTTTGTCTTTCCAGGCAAGAAATATTCGATAATATCCACGATCATATGCTCTTTCTTGTGGAAAAGAACCGCTGCCCCCAGAAAGACCATCCAAACAAAGATCCACAAAGCCGCCTCTCCCACCCAGAGAAACGAGCTGTTATTGAAATATCGGGTGACCACCTGCAAAAAGAGCAGGACGACGATGATCGCCAACAAAACGCCATTGGTTTTTTCGATCATTTTTGCCAGCTTCGCTGCCATGCCGGATGCTCCTCCCTCGTATGGCCTTCTGCTGAACTGGGGAGGAATTCCCCCCCAGTTCAGCAGAATTTTGAACCCGATTATTGCCGAGCCTTTTTCACCGGGGTTTCCCTGATCTCTTTTTGAATCTCCTGATACAAACCCGGCGCCCATTGTGCGGCATATTTGTTCGGAATATCCATTAATTTTTTCTTGAACGCGGCCTGATCCGACGCCACAAACACCATGCCCTTGTCGATCAGCTTTTGCTTCCACTGGCTTTCCATCTGGTTTTGCAGATTGTTGTGGTACACGGTAATGTCCTTCCCGGCTTGAACAATCACCTTCTGCAGTTCAGGGGACAAACCCTGGAAGAATTTTTCGCTGACGACATACGAAAAGAAGGCCCGTTGATGTTCGGTGACGTTTATGTATTTCTGGACCTCGTAGAACGCCGGGGTATAAATATACGATAAGGGGTTTTCCTGCGAATCCACCACGCCCTGTTTCAGCGCCATATAAAGTTCGCCGTAGGCGATCGCCACGGGCTGCGCCCCCAACTCCTTCCAGCTATCAACATAGATCGGCTGCAGAGGAATTCGGATTTTCAGACCTTTTGCATCGTTGGGATCTTTGATCGGGCGGTTGGAGGACAAATTCCGGGGTCCTCTCAAACCATAACCAATCATCCGGATGCCCTTGTTTTTGAGCATTTCGGCGTTTACCTTCTGGCCGATCGGTCCATTCAGGATATGCGCGACCTCGTCGCTGTTTCCGAAGATATAATAAGCGCTCCAGATATTGTATTTCGGCGCCGCCTGCTCATGAATGGTGGTGCCCATGATCGACATATCGACGCTGCCCAATTGAAGCCCGGAAACGACATCGACCTCTTTCCCGAGTTGTTCGCTGCCGAACAGTTTCACATCGATTTGGCCTTTGGTCCTCTCTTTGATCCATTTCTCAAATTGTTTCGCGGCGAGATCCTCCTCGGCGCCGGGAGCCCCGCTATAGGCGACGCTCATTTGAATCGTGTCTTTGGCACAGAGCGTTCCAGCGGGAATGACCATGACCATCAATAGAATAGAGAATATTAACTTTTTCATCGATTTAAGCCTCCTCTTCATTTTATCCGACAGACAACGGTCAACCACTACCGATTCCAGCAGGTTAAGATGGCCTGTATGTTTTCCAGGGGGACATCCACCCCCGCTACGCTGTGCCCGATTAAGCCTCCCCCGTTTACAAACAGTTTTTCTTTCATGACGCCGGCCGCATGGTATATGTCCTGAGGCGTGCCGAAAGGCAGCAGGTTTTGCCTGTCCATTTCTCCCCAAAAGGTAATCTTACCGGCGAATTTTTCGGCCACGTTTTCCAGCCCCATGCAGTGGATCTGAGAGTTGACCGCATCGATCCCCAATTCTACGAATTCCGGATACAGGGCGAGCACATGGCCGCAGGTATGGTAGAAGATAAATTTTCCCGACCCTTTTATAATATTCATGATTTCTTGATAGGCGGGCTTAAAGATCTCCCTCCACATCTTCGGGGAGATCAAAAGGGACCTTTGTGTCCCGAAGTCATCGGAGAAATAGATCGCATCGACATCCTTTTTCAACCAGTAGCGGAGATATTGCTTGAAGTAATCCGTGACCTTGTCCCGGAGCACGATCGCGCTTTCCGGCTCACCCCCAAGGTCGTAGAGCAGATTCTCCGTTCCCCGGATAAACTGCATCCGCTGGAAGATTTCAATGTAACCCCCATAAATGAATTTATTGTTTTTGCGGCCCGCCTCGATCTTCCGATCGATGGCGTCGTCATGCTTTTGCCATTCTTCAGCAAGCCATTCCAGAGGGGTTTGGTACTCTTGAACCTTGGAGATATCCTCGATAGCCGGTATCTTCACCTCACCATTGATCCCCTGGCGAAGGATCCGCCAGGTGCTCCCCCACGCATCCTTGATATCCCCGACATCCGACATCTCGGGATAGAAATTTCTGTCCGTGGGACCGAACAGTCTGACGATATCAAGAGGGTACCGTTCCAGCAGGGCGTCCAGGTCTTTTCCGTATTTCAGTTGGGTTGCCCTGTGGATCCACATATCGACCGGTATCCGGTCCGGATTTTGAAATCTCAGTGCGGCGACGACTCTTTCCCTGCTGTTCATGGTCCCATTCTCCATCAATGCCATAAGCATTTCTGACGGGTTTACGATGCTCTTTTTAGCGGCCGCGGACTACGCCGCGGCCTTTGTTTTATTCGCTTTCATTTTCCGTTTGATAAAAAAGGCCGTCTGCCCGACGATCAGGAGGACGAAAATGGCGATCAGCGTTCCCGATATCGGGCGGGAGACGAAGATCGTCAGATCCCCGCCGGAGATCAGCAGCGACTGCCGGAGCGACCGCTCGACCATGGGACCCAGGACGAAGGCAAGCGGCAGCGGGGCCGGGTCGAAATCCAGCTTCCGCATCCCGTAGCCGAGGGCGGCGAAGAAGAGCATTGAATAGATGTCGAAGACCTGGTTCTGGACGCTGTAGACGCCGATCACTGTGAACAGGACAATGACCGGGGCGAGGATTCCATAGGGGACGCGGAGCATCTGCACCCAGATCCCCACCATCGGGAGATTCAACACGAGGAGCATCGCGTTCCCAATGTACATCGAGGCAATAACCCCCCAGAAGACGTCCGGGTGCTCCGCGACCAAGAAGGGTCCCGGCGTGATCCCCTGGATCATCAGGGCCGCGAAGATCATCGCGATCGCGGCGTTTCCCGGGATCCCCAGCGTGAGGAGCGGGATGAAGGAGGAACTCGATGCGGCGTTGTTCGCCGACTCCGGTCCGGCCACCCCCTCAATGGCCCCCTTACCGAATTCCTCAGGATGTTTGGAGTATTTCTTTTCGACGGCATAGGAGGCGAGCGACGAGATGACGGCGCCGCCGCCGGGGATGATCCCGATAAAGAACCCGATGACCGATCCCCGTAAGATCGCCCACTTGGAATCCGCCCAATCCTTGAGCGTCGGGAAGATTTTTCCGATCTTGGTCGTGACGAGTTCCGTCTTCAGCGTGGATTCAAGATTATAGAGGATTTCTCCGAGGCCGAAGACCCCCATTGCCAGGGTCACGAAG
>JAPLJY010000096.1 GCA_026388345.1 Deltaproteobacteria bacterium | reverse complement strand
CGCCATCAGAGGCTTGACAACATGACTCCCGATGAGGTTTACTGGAACACCATACCGAAGTTGACGGAAGCGGTATGAACCAGGGCAGCTCAACACTTATAACCCGCTCCAGGTTGTCTAAAGAAACCAGACCACCTCTCTTGCCGCTAAAGAAAACCTTACGGATAAACAGGAACAACATTTGGGTGACTCTCAAAAAATATTTTTTATGAGGCACAAGGTTTGGTGATAAGGTATGATGGATTAAGTAAAAAGGAGATTCGGGATGAAAAAAATCTTTGTCATTCGGAAGAATTTATTGCCTCCGATGCTGTAGCCATCGGAACTCCCGACTATTATTCGTATCCTGCCGGGACGATCAAGACCTTCTTTGACAATCTTTATCTTTGGGACAAAGCAGGAAAACCCATCAAGGGGAAACCTGCGGTCTTGTTCATGACTCATGGAGGCGGCGAACGGGCAAAGCAGCCGTTTGAGGGTTTCGCCGAACGATTCTTCCAACGGGTGGGAGAAACGTTGACCAGCGACCGCCCAGTCAGCGATGAAGCCAAGAAGCGCTGCTTTGACCTGGGCAAAGAACTGTTGTTTAAACTATCGGCATCGTAAGATTATGCATGAGAGATTGATTCCTTCCGTACAGCCACCTTCTGCTAAGATCGAGCCGGCTTGGTGGTTTATATTCGCAGCGCATAAGATGATGGTCTTGGAAGAACGTGTGTCGATGTCTATTCCTCTGATTGTCGATCCGGCATCTCTTGGCCTCTCGTCGATCAGGGAGAGGTACCTGGGAACTCTGGCAGGACGTAACTGCTATTGTGCCGAGGTTTCAGAAAAAGGTCCCATCCCGTCGAAAATGGGTTTTTACGGATTACGGTATCTATATGGGCGCCTTGCCGAACCGCTGTTTGCCATCGCCATGAAGTCCGTGCATCTGATGGAGTGGGAGGAAAAGACTCGCTACTGCGGCCGTTGCGGCAGGGAGATGGCGCCCTCGAAGGAAATGAACGCCCGTGAATGCTCAGGCTGTGGTATGGTGATTTTCCCCCGCATATCGCCGGCCGTGATTGTCCTGGTGGAAAGAGACGGCCAGGTGCTTCTGGCCCGGTCAACAAGATTCACTGCAAATTTTTACAGCGCCTTGGCCGGTTTTGTGGAACCGGGCGAGACACTGGAGGATACGATTCACCGGGAAATCGAGGAAGAGGTGGGCATCAAAGTCAGGAATGTCTGCTATTTCGGCAGCCAACCATGGCCGTTTCCCGATTCCCTGATGATCGGTTTTACCGCGGAATATGCGAGTGGCGAGATCAGGATCGACAGCACAGAGATCGCCGAGGCCGGCTGGTTCTATCCGGATAAATTGCCAACCGTTCCCGGAAAGATCAGCATCGCCCGACGGCTGATAGACTGGTTCATCGAGACCAGATTGCAAGAGAAAGCACCGGCTGGGCCACAGGCGGAAAGGAGTTACGATCCTGATGAATAGGCCAATTATGGATGCAAGATCGTAATTCTGGGTTTTACAGGTGACTAAAGCCCCAGGGATTCGCCGATGATAAAAACGGAAATATCCGTCTTCCTCGGCCTTTTGGCCAAGACGACATAGGCGTTGCAGATCCGTTCCGGAGAGGAACAATCGGAGCACTCCCCGGTCGTGCCGCAGGGGTTTTTGTAGCCCAGCCTCTTGACATTCATGGGAGCCACCCATTCCTTCACTCTTCGGTGGGCTTCATCGATATCCTTGACAATTTTATTGGCGCCACAGAACAAAACAACCTTCTTGGGGCCGTAGATCATGGGAGCCACGCGGTTGCCCGTGGCGTCGATGTTATACAATTTGCCATCCTCGGTAATCGCATTGCTGCTGGCGATGAAAAAATCGGCAGTTAAAATCTCCCGACGGACTTTATCCCCTTCTTCCACAGAAAGCCCTTTAGCAAAGGGGTTGAGAAATTTCACAGGACGATTTTTGATTTCATCAAAGAACCCGATCTGCGCCAAAGTCAGCGACCCGCCGATGCCTACCGTGGCCCCGTTGGGAACCATCTTCCAGAACTCAGCCAATGCCTCGGCGGCCTTGGGGAAAAAACGGGCATCGAAGTTATTCTTTTTGAGCGCTTTGATCGCCCTCTCCGC
>JAPLJY010000002.1 GCA_026388345.1 Deltaproteobacteria bacterium | reverse complement strand
TCTGGAGCGACTCGTACGTCTGTCCCTGGGGCATCGCCACCGGCACGGCGCCCAAGGCCTCCGTCACCTTGGCGCTGAGTCCCGTCGAGCGGATCTTCATCCCCTTGAGCTGTTCCAGCGTCGTGACCGGCTGCTTCGTGTGGAGAAGTCCCGGGCCGTGGGCATGGATGTAGAGCAGCTTGACCCCTTCGAGCTCCTTCGGCATGAATTTTTTGAAGAACTCGTTGGCGACGCGGGTCGCCACCCGGCCGTTCGGGTAGCCCATCGGCAGATCGAGGACCTCCATGATGGGGAAACGCCCCCGTGTGTAAGCGAAGCAGGACATGCCGATATCGGAGATCCCCTTGAGCGCCCCGTCGAAGCACTGGTCCGCCGGGGTCAGTGTTCCGCCGGCCAGGACGTTGATCTTGACCTGGCCGCTGGTCCTTTTTTCGATCTCCCGCGCCCAGGCCTCGCCTGCCTTGGCTTGGCCGTGGCTCGGCGGGAAGAAAACGCTGTAGGTGAGCTGTGTCGTCGCGGCTTGGGCCTCGAAACCACCCGCCGGACAGAAGACGACGGCCGTTAGAAGAGCGGCTGCAATGAGGGTAAGCCATTTTTTTTTCATAGGTTCTCCTTTTGTTCTCATGTTGCGACTTGATTCGGAATGGGCTTTGCGGGGCAAAGTCCGTTTTTCAAACATGTTACGGGTCTCCCTTCCGGGGGAATCAACCGCCTGGGGCGGTTCGTGATGCGATAAATGGGTTGAAACGCTGGTGATGGTTCGGGAAGGCCTGCTGGCCCGTCCAAGTCAGGACGGACAGCAGGCATCAATACATATAGGTATCGAAGCAGGCGTGGGTAAGGTCGGTTGTGAATAAAAATAAATGCATTTTTCAATCTTTCCGTGAAAAAATGATAACGGCCGCTTCCCTATTTGATTTTGATCATCCTGTCAAGGGGTATTTTTTCTCGCCTGTTCCTTGAGTTTTTCGATTTCTTCCCGGTATTGCTCCGCCTGGGCCTTGACCTGTTCGATCTCTTCCCGGGTCTTGTCCAGTTTCTCTTCCTGCTTCTGCCTTTCCTCCTTCATCCGGTCCTGCATGGCGTCGAGGCCGACATAGACCGCGAGGATGCCGCCCAGCATCAGCATGATCGGAACGCCGCCTTTCAGGATGATAACAAAGTCGCTCCACCACAGGGAAAAACCGATCACACCCAGGATGACCGATACTATGCCGCTGATAAGCAAGGACATCGCCACAACCTCCTGATCGTCTGGGGTACTCCGCGGGTCGCCCCGGAGAACCCGTCCGGGGAAAAGGGGCCGGCGGAATTCAAAAGGAATCCGACCGCCGCAGCACAGATTATCCGGGGAATCCATTATCATGGAAAGGGATGCTTGGCAAGATGAAAGTCTGCCAGATGAAAGTCTGCCGACAACGGTCCGCAGGAGGACATTGTACGAAAAAGTCCTTCTTTGGCCTCCGGTGGCAGGTTTGTCCGCGCACCGGAGAAATTAGATAAAAAATGCTTGATTAATGGTATTTCTCAAACTATGATTCTTCATTGTCTTTCGGGAACGAAAGGCATATCTGTCGAAAATAAATCATCAACGGGGAGGATCATGACAGAACCGGATTTTAAAAAAGGGGAGGGGCTGGTGCCAGCCGTGGTCCAGGACCATCAGACGGGCGAAATCCTGATGCTGGCCTACATGAATCAGGAGTCCTGGCGGAAAACCCTCGAAACGGGGAAGGCCCACTTCTGGAGCCGCTCCCGCCAGAGCCTCTGGCTGAAAGGGGAGACCTCCGGCCATGTGCAGCTCGTCCGGGAGATCCGGCTGGACTGTGATGAGGACACCATCCTGCTGAAGGTGGAACAATTGGGCGGGGCGGCCTGCCACACCGGTCACCGGTCGTGTTTCTATCGAAAATGGGCCGACGGAGACTTTGTTGCCGTCGGGGAACGGATCTTTGATCCGAAGGAAGTGTACAAATGAAGAAATTGAAATTAGGGATCCCCAAGGGGAGCCTGGAAGCCAATACGGTGGATCTGTTCAAGCGGGCGGGCTGGCGTATCACCTATGACAGCCGGAGCTAT
>JAPLJY010000158.1 GCA_026388345.1 Deltaproteobacteria bacterium | reverse complement strand
TCTATATGGTATGGGGCTTTCCATGGGCGTCTTTAACAGTGCCCTGAACTTTGGCACGGTTCTGGCTCCTTTGGCAGGTGGACTTGCTTTGGGATTTTTCGGAATCAAGACAATTTTCTATGGAGCCAGCTTCCTGGGACTTATAGGAATCGTTTTCTTCTGCTTCTGCACTTGGACGGTTGCAAACCCCGGGAAAAAAGAGAAGGAAGTGTACGCCTGCATTTAAGAGTTGTGTCTCGACCCTTGTCTCAAGATCAAGGAATAATTGGATGTGTATGAAATTGGTTAGAAAAAGAAGGATGTTTGCGAAGATGTTCGGGTTGCTGTTATCGCTGCTTCTCCTCAACGTGTTTACAGCGCAGGTGCTTTTTGCTGCCGACGTATTCAGTTCTGACAAACACATTAAGACAGGGCTTAACTGTGACAGTTGCCATGGGGCGGCGAAAGTGGCTGCGGGAGCAGAGGTCGGCATGGCCAAGTGTCTGAGTTGTCACGGACCGTATGAAAAACTTGCCAAGCGGACGGAAACAATGTTCCAAAACCCGCATGCAAATCCGCATTACGGAGATCTCGACTGCAATGAGTGCCACCACGGACACAGCGCTGACGTAAACTCTTGCGGCCGTTGTCACAAAAAATAAGGTTCATCCGGTAAGCAAACACTTTACACAACATCCATGAAGGAGGCATTTATGAAGATCAGACTGGGTGAGGTCTGAGAAACTGGTGCAAATCCCCGGCAAAGGGTTCATCGAAGGACCGTCTAACTGTCCTGATGATGGTTACCTGTATTTCATAGAAATCGAGACGGGTTGGATTTCGCGCACCTCGATGGACGGAAAATACGAACCGCTCTATAACATCGGTAATCCGGGTGACCTGATGGGACCCAACGGCATATCTATGACAGCAAGGAGAAGCTCTTGCTGATTGCGCACCGCGGCATGGGGGTTGTTTCCCTTGACCCCAAAACCAAGAAGGCCGAGGTTATCGTTGGCGACTATCGGGGTAGGAAGTTCAACGGCCCGAACGACCTCATCATCGACTCGAAGGGCAACATCTTCTTCTCCGACCCGTGGGGCACCAGTGTGTCCAACCCCACCGGTTCGGTGTATCGATGGGATGCGAAAAACGGTCAGATCGATCTATTCATGGAGCACCTGGCGTTCCCCAACGGCATTCTGCTCTCGCCCGACGAACAGTTCATTTATCTCTGTGAGTTCGGCCAGAACCGCATTCTGCGTGCTCCCCTGGTTGACGGAGGCAAGTCGCACGTTTTCCTGCATGTCATGACCTATTTCAGCGGCGGCTGGGGACCCTTATATTCTGGGCAATGTTCATGATATGATAAGCCTTCTTGTTGATTATAATATTCCCCAAAAACTGGACAGGGCAATACGGTGCGTTTTAGTCTGATAGAGACTACGATATACTGACTTCCAAATGGCAATCATCACTTCTATTCCATATTGAAAATTAGGAACTTGTAGTTATACGTAAGAAACGCCCCTAAAATTTCATTGCCGATCTTGGGTCAGATCAACCTTGAATCCATGACTTTCAACCACCCGAAAATTGCTTAATAGAAATCTGATATTCACGCTTTTCATAGAAAAATTATACTCATCGAAGTTGAAAAGTGACGCCTTCGGCAGCAATGTCGGGGGCGTTACTTTTTGTGCAATTTCTACAATCTTACCGGCCAGAGCTTCTTGCGAACCAAGATACCTGGCCTTTTTCACACCCTTCAATAACTTCCCTCTAAGACATCCCTCCCAGAGACATTTCGCTTTTACTAACCCCAAAAGCGATTTTATCTTCGGCAATTTCAAGACTCCCGGGAAGATTTGATAAACCCAATCCAAGCCTCCGGTGGTCTTGAAAACACATGCTGAACAATTATGACATATGTCTTGCCGAGCAGTACGTAATTTGATAGGTTAAAGCGTCAATGGTTTTTCATTCTTGAAGCTCGGGGAAGGGCTGTGCCATGGAAATCAAGCACAAGATATGGCTGGAAAAAGACGGGAAAGTCATTTTCGGACCCGGGCGGGATGTTCTGTTCAAGGCCATCGACGAATGCCACAGCCTCAACGCCGCGGCAAAAAAACTGGACATGTCCTACCGGGCCGCTTGGGGACGCGTGAAGGCCTCCGAGGAGCGCCTCGGAATGAAGCTCGTGACCACCGATCCCGGACGAACCGGCATGCACCTCACGGAGAAGGCGAAAGAACTGATCCGCCGGTTCGATCAGCTGGATCAAGAGATATCTTCCCTGCTGGAAGAGGCGAACCGCAATCTTCCCTGACAGGCTGTTCAAAAGCTTGTCCCGTACCAGATACGGGATGCCCATCTGCTTCGTTTCCCTCATCCCTCGCCGTTTAACGGCCTATTAAGTACGCCTCACGGCTTCAGGATTGTCTCCGCTTCGCTCCGTGATTCTGCGAATTCGGGGGCCTCACATCCGGACATTTTTGAACAGCCTGCTAAAGATCATCCCTTTAAAAGTAGCTGTGCAGACTGTCGAGGTAGTTCACCCCGAGGTAGGTGAACAGGACGGAGGCGAAACCGACAAGAGCCATCCAGGCCATCCGCTGCCCCCGCCATCCCCGGACGGAACGGGCGTGGAGCATCACCGCGTAGACGATCCAGGTAATGAGCGACCAAGTCTCCTTGGGGTCCCAGCTCCAGTAGGAACCCCAGGCGTAGTGGGCCCAGACGGAACCGGTCATGATCCCGAGGCTCAGCAGCACAAAACCGAGAACGACGCCCTGGTAGAGAAGCTCCTCGAGCGCATCGGATGGCGGGATCAGGCGGAGAAATGTCCCTTCCTCCGTTCCGCGATCCCGCGCCCTTCCTTTGAGCAGGTACATGATCCCCACGGCAAAGGCTACCGCGAAGGAGGCGTAGCCCAGAAAACAGGTGAGGACATGGACGGTGAGCCAGTTGCTCTGCAGGGCCGGGATGAGGGGCTGGATCCGGTCGCTGACGCCCGGGGAGATCGAGGCGAAGGCCAGAAGGAGAAAGGCGACGGGGATCACGAAGGCGCCGAGGCTGCGGCTGCGCGTTCTCCATTCGATGATGAGGTAGAGGAGCAGGACCGCCCAGGCGAAGAAGATGAGCGATTCGTAGAAGTTCGCGAGCGGCGCATGGCCGATCCCGAGGTCGTAGGAGCTCTTCCAGCGCAGCAGGAGGGCCACGGTGTGCAGGAGAAAGCCGATCTGTGCGACCCGGGAGGCCGCACTTCCCCAGAACTCCTTCCCCCGGACCATCCGAACGAGGTACAAAAGAAATGAGAGCAGGTAGACAAAGGTCACCCCGCTCAGGATCGCCGTATCGCTCATGAACGTCCCTCCGCCTTTCCGATCTCCGCCAGCAGTTGATTTATCTCGTTTTCCAGACCGACCGGATCCCGGTTGCTCGATCCGGCAAGACCGATCCGGCTTTTCCCCTTCTTCTCCTCCAGGACGATCCGGAACCGGCGGTGGGAGAAAAAAAAGGTGATCATGAGGCCGACGATCAGCAGAACCGCCCCTCCGGCGACGAGGGGGACGCCCGGATCGCGGGCCGCCTGAAGCACCGTGTAGAACCTCTCTCCCTTTTTCTGCATGGAAAAGAGATAAGGGGCAAAAAGACCGGGGTTCATCAGAGGGACCTGCGCGAGCACCCCCGGATTCGCCTCCTTTATCCGCTCGATGTTCTCGAAAACCCAGAACTGGACCTCTCCCCGGGGCGAGACGACGGAGAGCTTGACAGCCGGCCCCATCCGCATGAGGTCGTTCTCCACGCGAATGACCTCCACCTCTCCCTCCCCTCCGGGAAGGGCGAAACGGTCGCCGACGGCCGTCTCCCGTTCGCTGGCCTTTCCATTCCCCCGTGCATAGGAGAGCGCCAGACGGCCGCCGGGCAGCAGGCCGTAGCTCGCCTGATAGAAACGCAGGCCGCCGAAGGCGATCGGGTGGTTGACGAAGAGCACCCCCTGCCGGACGACTTTCCCATCCTGGATAAAGGTCAGATCGGAACGGAACACCTTTGGCGCGCCGTCATCATAGTGCTCCACGGTGAAACGGTCGCAGCGGATGGCGAAGGGAAGGGTCTCTGCCCCCTTTCCGCCCCGGAACTGCATCGTGTTCGCGGTATCCCCCTCCACGATTTCCACATAGCCCCGGACGCCGAAAATGGCGCCGGCGAGCCCCCCCGCAATCAGCAGAAGAACGCCCAGGTGGACGACAAAGACCCCGAAACAGGAAAAGGCCCCCTTTCCTCCGGTGAGAACAAATCCCTGAGATGTTTCTGCCCGCCGGACCCGCCCGCAGCGCTTCCGGAGGAGAACCTCCAGGCGGGAGGCCTCCTCCGCGGCCGGCCTGTCCGTCGCGACGATCCGTTCCGGGGGGAGATCCGCGAGGCGCTCCGCTCCGTCCGGCGCAGCTCCTCCGCGGAACTGCCTCCATGCCGCGGGAAAGCGGTCCAGGGAGCAGACGGTCAGATTGACGCTTAGCAGGAGGAGGAGCAGGATGAACCAGGCGGAGTGGTAAACGTTGAAGAGCTGGAAGGCCTGGAAGACGGCGAGAACGGCGGGCTGAAGCCGTGCGGAAAAGGCCTCCGCCGCCTCCTGCTGGGGGATGATCGTCCCCAGAACTGATCCGAGGGCGATCGCGCTCAAAAGGACGATCGTCAGCCGGATGGAGGTGAAAAATGCCTTAAAGCCGTTTCGCTTTGCCGTCATGCCTTTCCTTTCCCTCAGAAACTACTCCAGAAATATCGCCCAGAAGATCATGACCGTAAGGGTCAGACCGAGCAGGAGGCTCGCCAGTCCGAAGATTCCGGAAACGATCTTGAGCGGGATCCCGGGGTGCTTCCGTTTGAGGAGTTCCAGCTTCTCTTCCGCCAGGAGCCGTTCATACTGGAGCGGCTTCTGCTCCCTCATCTCCTCCAGATGGTAGCGCCCCGTGAAGATGATCCCGTCCATCGGGAACTTCGTCGGGATGAAATGGGTGTTGAAGAAGTGGACGGTGAAGATGAACAGGGCCGCCAGAAGCGCCTCCTCCGAGTGGACCAGAGAGGCGATATTGAGGACCCAGCCCGGAACGATCCAGGAGGACCACTCAGGGATCCACAAGAGCAGCCCGGAGCCGCCAATGGCGAACATCCCCCAAAAGACCGCCATGAAGTCGAACTTCTCCCAGTAAGTCCACCGGTCGAAGCGGGGCATCTCTCCCCGGTTGAAGAACCAGCGGAACATCCCCGCGATATCCCGAAGGTCCTTGAGATTAGGGCAGAGAGAGTCTGGTCCGAAAAGGCGTCCCAGCCAGCCTTGCGCCCCCTGACCCTTCGGGAAGAGGAATCGGATGGAGAGCCACACGACGTAGAGGAACAGGACGGACAGGAGACCCGCAGCGACGCGGTGGAAAATCCCCGCCTTGGCGGCGCCGCCCCAGAGGATGATCATCGTCGCGGCCCAGGGGGCGTCATGGTACTTGAGCGTAAAGCCCGTCATGACGAGCGTCATGAAGGAGAGGATCAGAAGGACATGGATGATCCTCTCCTTCACGGAGAACCGCTGGACCGGGACAAGTCCCTCGCTTCCCGGGGGGATATTGATCCCCAGCCTCTCCCGCCTGTCCTTCTCCCAGTAGGTTTTCCGCCACCAGAGGAGCGTGTGGACCCAGAAGAACAGGAAGGTCCCGGCCAGAAGCCCCGACATGAAGACAAAAGTCCAGAAGAGGCTGGGGTCGTGTTTCCGGTCGTGGTAGTCCGGATGGGCCTTATAGGAGACGAAGCGGGGATGGGCCCCTGGGTGGCAGCGCCTGCAGGTCGCAATCAGGTTCTGCGGGTTGATGCTGGAACGGATATCCGTCTTGGGGAGGTTATTGTGCCTGTTGTGGCAATCGGCGCAGCCGGCAACCTGTGCCGGATACCCGATGCGGCCCGCCTTGTGGTGATAGGTCTCGTTGTACTTCCTGACGTCGTCGGGATCGACCCCCGAACGCTCCATCATCGCCCGGTCGGTGTGACACGCCTCGCATTTTTCCGTATAGAATTCCCGCGCCTCGCCGGGATAGGCCGCACGGGATGTTTGGTAGGCCCGTGTGTCATGAAGGCCGTGACAGTCGGAGCAGGCGGCCGAGTCCTGGTTTCCCTTGAGGATGGCTTCACCATGCCCGAAAGCGACATACTCGTCCCGGTCATGGCATTCGGTGCACTTTTTGATGACGGCCAGCTTGAAGTTGGAACCGGCCCGCTTCAGCGCGTGGATCCCCCGGTGGCAGTCCGTGCAGCGGAAGTCCTCCTGGAGGTAATGGAAGTTCTTCCGGAAGGCCCGGGCGACCTCCTGATGGCAGATCCCGCAGTTCACCGGCGCCGGCCTTTCCTTCCCGGTCATGTGGGCCGGGAGACTCCGAATGTCGGTGTGGCAGCTCTTGCAACTGTTGTTGCCGTGGACCGAATCGGCAAATCGGACGCGGAACAGATCGTCGTCGTGGCAGCTCTGACAGCTTTTTTCCGGTCCCGCCGAGGTAACGGCTGCCGGCGCCGGAGAGGCCGCAAACCAGCACCCTGCCAAGACGGCCGCCGCCAACATGATCCGAACCCTGACGCTCATGGAATGCCTCTTTTTATCCGTTTTCGTCAACCGCCCCTATGGATTCCCCCGCTTCGGGGCGATATGCGCCTGCCACCGCTCCATCCCCCCGAAGAGCCGTTTCACGTCTGAAACCCCCTTCCGGACCAGGTAGCAGGAGGCGAGGAAGGAGCTCAATCCCCTGTCGTCCACAACCAGGACCGGCCGGTTCAGGGGAATTTCCGAATACCGTTCATGGAGGCGGTAGAGGGGGATGTTGATCGCGCCGGGGAGATGTCCCTCCCTGAATCGCTCCTCCCGGCGGATATCGAGGATCAGCAGATCCCGTTTCTCCAAGAGCCACCGGGCGAGACGATCCGGCTTGATCGATTCCGCGGGGACCCGCGGGATCCGCTCCTGCGAAACGGTGTCGAAGCCCGCCTCTTTCCAGGCGGGGATTCCGCCCCGCAGGACCGACACCCGCGTATACCCCTGCTGAAGAGCGATCGCCGCCGTTTCTCTGCTGCGATAGCACCGGTTGCTCTCGCAGTAGAAAACCAGATGCCGCTTCTTGTCCGGAAAGAGCTTCGGCGCACGCGCCGCGAACTCCTCATCGGCAACGCAGAGAGAACCGGGAATGCTGTGGTCCATGCACTCCAGACGGCTCATCGCGTCGATGAGGACGATATCTTCCCCCCGCTGGAGCATCTGCCGCAGTTCCACCGGTTCCAGGAGGTTCGGCGCCGGTTCCGCCGCCTGCACGGACGATACCGCAAAGAGTGCAGACAACAAGGCCGCGGTCCATACCCATTCTGTTCTGCTCATGCCCATCTCCTACTGCGCGGGCGGTACGCGCGCGATTCCCCACTCGTTCATCTGGGGGAGCGCCTGCGGCCCTTTGAGCTCCGGATATTGCCGCAGATATTCGCGGATGTTCACGATCTGGAGCTTCGTGAAGAAGGGCGACCCCCTGTCGTGACAGTCTGTGCATCCCGCAGGCCTTCCCTTCTGACCATAGGCCGCCTTCCGTTCGAGCGGGACGACGCCGTGGGCGATGGGGTAGGAATCCGCCGCAATCAGCCTCTTTCCGGCGATCAGTTTCTCGCCGGAGATCTCATAGAGCCGGTCTGCAAGGTAGACGACATCCCGGAACCCCGCCTTCGTCAGGGCGGCGGTCATCCGGAGGATGTCGTTGTCCGCCAGCACGGAGGGGATCTTCACCTTCGCCCCGTCCGTCCGGACCGTCTCCAAGGACGCGCCTCCCTTCAGACCGCGGAAGGCCTCCTTCACATGGTGGAGCGGAATGGGCCTGACCTCGCCGTTCGGCATCCTCTCCCCGAACCACTGGATCCGCTTGGGGAGATGGGGAAGATAGGCCTCGCCGTACCCCTTTCCTCCCTGTGCGCGCGCGATCCAGGGCCTCCAGGGCGCCCGCGCCCGCTCATAATCGGCGGTCCAGGTCACCGTCTCGAACATCTCCGCCGTAAAGCCCTGTTCCTCCCCCGCGCTCAGATCAAGCAGGGCCATCCCCCGTGCCGGCTGGGCCGTCGAATGACAGGCGGCGCAGGTGATGAACGAGGTGTGGAAGGTCGCCTTCGGGAATTTTTCGGAATGTATGCGTTCGGGGTCCGGCGCCGCCTTCGGCATCCCCGGCCGGGTCGGCCGGTACTGCCCCTCCTTGTGACAGCCGATGCAGGTTTTCATCCCGACGCCGTCGAGATCATCCCGGACATTCGTCTGCGGATACGCCCCCTTGGCGATCTGATGGCGGAGGCGCTCTTCGGCCGATTTTCCGACGAGCGGGTGGCAGTCGGTGCAGGCGAGACCGGCCTTCGCGTGGGCGTCGTGCGGCGCGGCGTTAATCGTCCCGGTGTTCTTCCAGTCCCCCTCCCCGTGACATTGGAGGCAGTTTTTCGCCCCGACGCCCTTGCTGACGATGCCGCCCCGCAGTTTTCCTTCCGCGGTAAAGAGCTTCCGGTCGTTCCAGCCATAGGTCACCGCGGGCCTCGTTGCAAAATTCCAGCTTCCGGCGGAAAACCGGGGATCGTCGGGGCCGGTGGCGGGATCGGTATGGGCAAAGACGGCCCCCCGGATCCGGCCGAGGCCCGCGCCCGCCGTCGCCGCCCAGCGGTAGTTCCGGGCCGCGAGCTGTCCGTTGCGGTCCTCCATCCGGTAGCCGGGCAGGTGGCAGATCAGACAGTCCGCCTCGACGACGCCGCTCTCGCGGAAATGGCTGCGGCCGTCCGGTGTTGCGCGGGAACTGAAGTCCCCATCCAGGGGGTTCGGGCCTCCCGTTTCCGCCCGGGTGAGATTCCGGGAGAGGTCGGCGCGCCCTTCCGGCGTCCTGCCGTATTCCAGAGGGCCGCCGCCGGGATGGCACCAGCCGCAGGACGGCGATTTGATCTTTTTTGCGGGATTGAGTTTCCCGCCGCCGATCCAGTCATAGGCGGAAAGGTCGATCTGACGCGGATCGACGTTCTTCTTGGCGGCCAGACGCCCCGCCGCCGCGTAGGGGAGCCACTTCCCGTACATCCCCGGAGAAAGGACCCAGGGCCGCTTCGCGTCGTAACGGTCGCTCATCCCGTCGAAGCCCTGCTGAAAATGGTAGCCCTGCGTAATCGTGGCGTAGCCGTGACAGCCCCCGCAGCTCTTCTTCGGGCTGTAGGGATCGGTGCGGTTGTCGATCGGGGTGATCCGGTCCCCCAGTTCGTTCTTCAACCAGACATCCTGATGGACGAGATCCGCGGCCCGGCCGGGACCAGGCAGGAAGACGCCCGTCAAGAGGAGACCCGCAACCAGGCAGCTTCCCAAGGTGCTCATCCGTCTCATGATCGATTCCTCAACCGCACGGGGCTTCAGCATCCAAGAAAATCCCGCCGACTTTCTTATCCCCGGCGGGATCCATGCATCATTCCTGCTTGAAAAAGCTTCTCCCGCCCCCGGGACCGGCGGCGGGAGAACAGGAACAGCCGATTATGGTTCGACTGGTGCCGCCGGATCCTTCAGCCATTCCATCGAAGATCCGTCGTAGTCCATGACGTTCTTGTACCCCAAGACGTCATGGAAAACCAGCCACCAAGCAGTGCATGTCTTTCCGGTGTCACAGTAAACGATGATTTCCTTTTCCTTGTCGGTTCCGACGACCGGCGTCGCGGCGGCGGCTAGCGCTTCCGGAGACTTGAAGGTCCCCTCCGGCGTGAAGATCAGGCTGTTGGGCAGATTGATGGCCCCCTTAATGCGGCCGGTCTTTGCCACAAAGTCGAGCTTCTTCTCCCCCTTGAAGAACGGGGCTTCGCGAACGTCGACGATCGTCACTTTTCCGAGGCTTGCCATCACGTGGACCTTGTCCGCATAGAAGGTCTTGTTGAACGGGGCGTCATAGGCCACCTTCTTGCCGCGGTTCGGCGTCGTGGAGATCTCCTTCTTCTCAGCCGCCCACCTGTCATAGCCCCCGTTCAGGACGGAAACCTTCTGAACGCCTGCATAGCGGAGGGTCCAGGCAACGCGCGTCATGTTAAACCGTTCCGGCACCGGATCGTTCTTTGACACCACCACGACGGTCGTGTCCTTGCCGACCCCGAGGGAGCCGATCAGATCGCGCAGATCGTCCTCCGCGGGAAGCTCGTTCGTCAGACCATCCCGGGTAACGGCCCAGGAGTTGTAGAAGATGTTGATTGCATTTGGAATATGACCATCCTTGTACTCCTCTACCTTCCGGACATCCAGAATGACGACGTTCGCGTTACTGAGATTCTGCTGGAGCCAGTCCGTCGAGACAATTACTTCCGCCGCCCCGGCAAAAGTGGCAAACGGCAGCAACAGGAGCACTGCCATGAACGCTAAGACAAACTTGATTTTCCGCATAAAACCTCCTTCTTACCTGTTGATTTTTCTGGGTACCACAATCAGGCCCTCATTGGCCTTGGAACCGTTTTCCGGGAGCGTCTCCTTCTTCAGGAAACCGCTCCGCTCGACGTGGCAGACGTCGCAGGAGCGGGTCCGGTCCGTCCGCTTCCGGATGTTGTGGACCGGGGAATTCCAGTAGTTGGGCAATGCATCGAAATTTTCCATCTTGATCCCGGCCTTCGCGAAGGTGTCCCGCACCGTGGGGATCAGGCGGAGCGTTGTCAGCGTCTTTCCATCCCGTGGGTTCAGGCCGAGGATGAATCCGGGCTTCGCGGTCGCCCCCGCCCCCGTGTGGCAGGAATAACACTGGCGGTATTCGCCCGCACTGTGGCAGCCCTGGCAGGTCACCTTGCCGCGGTGGGTGGTGTGGGCGATCTTCGTCGTCAGGAGCTTCTCCTGCCCGAGCTTGTCGTGACAATTCACGCACGCCGGCCGGTCTTTCACCTCCTGCTTCGTGGCGTAGGCGACTCCGTCCCCATGCATTTCGGCCTTTTTATGGCAGTCCACGCACATCATCCCCTTTTCGTAGTGGACGTCCGGATTGCCGCCGTAATCGCCCGTAAATTCGGGGTATACCCGGCCGCCGTGGCAGAAGGCGCAGGTTTTGCCCTCGTTTTTCTTCGTAAACTTATGGCCGTCGATGAGTCCGATTCCGATCCCGCCGACCGGGGGGGCCTTCACGTGGCAGTCCCCGCAGGAGGCGTGGCAACTCCGGCAGGAGGCCTCGAACACCTTTCCGTCGAAGTGCTTCGCCTCGGCCGGCGAGAAGCGGGGACGGACGCCGTTTTTGAGGCCGGCGGTTGTATAGTGAAGCGATTTCGAATAGTTCACCCCGATTTCCTTGTGACAGCAAATGCAGGAATCTGCTTGATCCGATGGGCGTTTGACGAGCCCCTTGTGGGCCGCCTCCCGCGTCTGCCCGTCTGCGTCTCCCCGGTGGCAGAACTTGCAGCCCATCATGAAATGCGGATCCTGTTTCAGAACCGCGCTGTCGACGAGGAAGCCCTTGTACATCTCTTCCGCCTTGACCGGCGGAGGCGCCCCTGCTCACCCCTCCGCCTCGCCGCCCTCCATCGCCGGCGGTTTGTAGAGCGACTTCAAGATTTCGCCGTTTGTGTGGCAGGTCAGACAACCGTTCTTCGCCGGTGCGGCGAAACCCGGGCCCTGCCATACCAGAAGCAGAAGTCCTGCCGTAGCTCCCAGAATGATTTTCTTCATGCTCACCACCGTAAATGTTTGTCTTCTCTCACATGACGGACATGATCTTGGTCAACCGCGTCAGCAGCGCCAGGTGAATGAACATTCCTGAAATTTTGAGCCTCCCGGCGAACAGGTGGCTCAGGACCCGCCGGCCCGCCCCGTCGAAATACCAGGGAAGCCCGCCGACAATCCGCAGCGCGTTGAGATCCATCACCCGGTCGGACGTCGTCCGGATGACGATCTCCGGACTCCCGACGATCCCCTCCTCGATCCGGAGTTTTCCCCCCCAAAAGACAAGGGTCACGGCCGCTTCGATGTCGTCAAGCTCGATGGCCACTGCCCCGCGCATGGCCTCGAAGACCTCCCGCTTCTCCGGACGCTGCGTCAGGTTCGCCGTCAGCAGATCCGCAAGGATCCCGGCAAAGGGAAGCCCTTCCGCCCGGTTTTCGATAAACCCTTCTTCCATGACACTGCCCTCAAATCAGAACGCCGCCCGGTAGACGGCGAGGACCTCCTCCGCATCCATCACCGGCCGCGCGTTGGTGACGATCGCCCCGTCGGAGAGGCTGAGCGCCGCCGCCTTCGCAAGATTCTCCTCCGTGACACCCACCTCTGATAGCCGGACGGGATGGCCGATCCGCCGGAGGAAGGCGCCTATTTCCACAACGGCCGCCTCCGCGGCCCCGAGCTCATCCATCCCCTTCTCGCGGACCCCCAAAGCCTCGGCGACCATCGCGTAACTCTCCGCCGCGTCGTCCCGGTTGAACGCCATCACATGCGGGAGGAGAATCCCATTCGCGATCCCGTGCGGCACACGGGCAATCGCACCGATAGAGTGGGCCATTGCATGAACCAGGCCGAACATCGCGTTCCCGCAGGCCCAGCCGGCCATCGTTGCGGCGAGCTGGGTCTGGCCGCGGGCCGCGAGATCCGTTCCGTTCTGCGTGCAAACGGGGAGGTACCGGTAAAGCAGGCGGATCGCCTGCATCGCAAGCCCGTCTGCAATCGGTTCGCGCTGCAGTGACTGGAGCGCCTCCACGGCGTGGGTCAGCGCGTCCATCCCCGTCGAGGCTGTCAGCAGCGGCGGAAGCTTCTCCGTCATCTTCGGATCGAGGATGGCGATCCTGGGTGTGTTGAAGTTCTCCACGATAAGGATCTTCTGCTTCTTCCGCTCGTCGAGGATGACCGCCACGCTGGTCACCTCGCTTCCCGTCCCTGTTGTCGTCGGGATGACGATGTGCGGCGTCTGCGGCCGGGTGAGGAGCTGAATCCCTTCGAAGTTCTCGAGGCCGCCCCCTTCCGTCAGCAGAATGCAGATCCCCTTCCCCGTGTCGATGACGCTGCCGCCCCCCACGCTGACGACGCAGTCCGCCCCCTTCTCCCGGGCGAAGGCGGCCGCGCGGTTCACGATCCCCACGCCGGTGTCCTGCGGCACTTCACTCCAGACGCCGACGCACCGATCCCCGAGGGCCTTCAGAACCCCCTCGACCAGCCCCGCCTTCATCACCCCCGGATCGGTCACGACGAGCGCCCGGCGACAGCCGAGACCGGTCATCTCCATCTCGACGTCGCGTGCGGCGCCGATGCCGAAGACGATTTTCGTCGGACCGAAATAGACAAACGCCAGATCACTATCGTACGCCATGGATTCCTCCTTCTCCCTTATACCTCGTCCGGCCAGATGGTTTCGAGCTCACACAGCAGATCGATCACCTTGTTTATGGTCTTGATGTTCCGGACCACGTAGGTCAGATCGCCCTTGAGCTTCAGCTTCCCCTGCATCAGGGCCTTGGTGGAATCGACCTCCTTCTTGCACACCTGTTTCCAGCGGGCGTAGTCGGCCGACATGACGAATCTGCCGCTCTCCGCCTTCGCCTTGTCACAGATGAGGAAATCCCGCACGTCGCCGTGCCAGAAGTCCGTGAAGGCGTAAATCGGTTCCGGGACCCCCTTCTCCGGATCGGGGTTCACGATGTACGAAACGCTCCCCTCCCAGTTCTTCGCGATCTCCCTGTACTCCTTAGATCCCGCGATCTTCTCCTTCATCGCATCGAGCCATTCCTGAGTCCACGCCTTGTATGCCGCCATGATTTCCCTCCTTATATGAGATGATCTATCCCGTCTTGTTGCCGTGGAAAACGGGCTTCGCCCCTATCCGCGGCACGCCTCCGGCCTGATCAAGAGTACAGGCATATGGGAATGGTGCAGGATGCTCAGGGCGACGCTCCCCATCATCAACTTCTTCATCCCCGTATATCCGTGGGTCGCGATGACGATCAGGTCGCTCCCCCTTTTCCGGGCATAATCCGTGATGCCCTGGGCGGCCCCGTCGGCCTCGAGAACCTCCGTCTTCACCTTGATCCCCTCGCGGGCGAGTCCGTCCTTCAGACCGGCGAGATACTTCATCGCCGAGCCAAGCAGCGCCTTCCGCATCGCTTCGACATTGAAATTCTTGCCGTAGAGCTCGACCCAGGAGGTATCCACCCGGACAGCGGTAAACAGTGTCACCTCCTTTACGGAGCCCTCCTTGACCAGGGCCTTGACATGATTCAGCGCACACTCGGCCAGTTCTGAACCATCCAACGGAACCAAAACTTTTTTATACATTGTTGCACCCCCTTTATTGAGTATAGAGCCGCTGCCGGAGCTCGTCGAGCCCCAGCTCCCGGAGTTTTTCCTCCCGCGGGAATCCCCTCTCGTCCAGCCCCCGGAGTATGTAGTACTCGCGCTTCAGCCTCTCCACGTCGGGGATTGAACCGGCGCCGCCCCCTTCCTTGAGCGCCGTCATGATCCGCTTCGGCAGCACGTCGTCCTTCGCGGTCACCCCGAGGAGATTGTTGATCCCCCGCTTGAGCGTCCAGTCCCGGGCGCCGCTGGCCATCAGCCCCGCGAAGTTGAGATCGAAGCCCGTGATCGCATTGAAGGCGTCCCGGATCGTCTCCGGCTTCAGGATGTCGATGAGATAGTGGCAGATCGAGAGCGAGTTTCCGAGGATGCCGTAGTTTTCCGAATGGAAGACGAGTTCCGCCTTCCCCTCGCTCGTCGTCCCCCGGTAGTCGTCCTTCATCGGGAAAAGTTGAGGCCAGGAGGCCATCCCCTGTTCGTTGGCCAGGACGGCGTGCTGGAGGTGGCAGGCCCCCCGGTTCGACATCATGTAGGCAAGCCCCATCCCGTGGTAGCCCCGCGGGTCGTGCATCGGAAGTTCCAGCCCCTTGACGTGGACAACCGCGTCGACGGCATCGCCGCCGATCTTCCGCGCGGCCGCAAGGCTTCCCTGCGCGAGCAGATCGCCGAAACCCTCCCGGCGGGCGATCCGCGGGAGGAGCGCGAGGACGGCGTCCATGTTCCCCCAGGTAAGGTCGAGGCCGTCGGTCTCCTTCAGGGTCAGGGTCCCCTTTTCGAAGAGTTCCATCGCCCAGGCGATCGCCGCCCCGCAACTGATCGTGTCCATCCCGAAGCGGTTGCACAGCTCGTTCGCCTTGATCACCCCCGCGAGATCCCGGTTCATGATCATCGTCCCGAAGGTGCCGCAGGTCTCGTACTCCGGACCCGGCCCCTCCTCGGTTTGAAACGGACCGTCCGGGACCCGGACGACCCGCTTGCAGGCCACCGGACAGTTGGCGCAGGCGTGGGCGCGGGTGAGGTAGGTTTCGGAAAGCGTCGGGCCGCTCAACGCCGCGGAGAGTTCGAAATCCTCGCCGACGGACCAGTTCTTGACCGGCACGTCCCCGTTGATCATGCCGATATCCATGTTCGCGTCGGAGCCCATCGCGTGGAGGGAGCCGGCCAGCGCCGAATCCTTGATCTCCTGGAACGCCTCTTTTAGGGCCTCCCGGTAATGGGCCTCGTCGGCCTTCGCCAGCTTTCCTTCGCCCCGGACCGAGATCGCCTTCAGACGCTTCGCCCCCATGACGGCCCCGAGGCCCGTCCGGCCGACGAAGTGGCCCTTGTCGTTTCCGATCGCGGCGAAGCGGACGAGGTTCTCCCCGGCGGGGCCGATGGCAAGCACCTTGACCCCCTTGTCCGCCGCCTTGAGGAGGTCCGTTGTCTCATAGATGTCCTTCCCCCAGAGACCGGAGGCGTCGATCAGCTTTGCCTCGCCCTCCGCGATGGAAAGCACCATCGGTTTCTCCGCGCGGCCGGTAATCACGATCCCGTCATAACCCGCCTTCTTCAGCTCCGGTCCGAAGTTCCCGCCGCAGGCCGACTCCCCCCAGATCCCCGTGA
>JAPLJY010000209.1 GCA_026388345.1 Deltaproteobacteria bacterium | reverse complement strand
GAGATGGTCACCTGACCGGGCTGGCCGGCCTGGGCGACGATCTCCGCTTCCCTTTCATGATTTTTTGCATTTAGCACGTGGTGTTTGACGCCCGTCCGGGTCAGATATTTGCTCAGGAGTTCCGATTTCTCGATGGAGATGGTTCCCACGAGGACCGGCCTTTTCGCCTCATGCAACTGTTTGATCTCCTCGATGACCGCCGCAAATTTCTCCTTTTCGGTCTTGTAGATCACATCCGAATGATCCTCACGAATCATCGGCATGTTGGTTGGAACGACAAGGACTTCCAGTTTGTATATCTTCCCGAATTCTTCCGCCTCGGTATCAGCCGTGCCGGTCATCCCCGCCAGTGTGCCGTACATCCGAAAATAATTCTGGAAGGTGATCGACGCCAGCGTCTGATTCTCCTGCTCGACCTTCACGTGTTCCTTCGCCTCGAGGGCCTGATGGAGGCCATCGCTGTAACGCCTCCCCGGCATAACCCTGCCGGTGAATTCATCCACGATGATGACCTTCCCCTCCTTGACGAGGTAGTCGACATCGCGCTTGAAGAGGGTATGGGCGCGGAGGGCCTGGTTGACATGGTGAAGAAGATCGATGTTCTGTGGTTCATAGAGATTCTGAACCTTGAGATAACCTTCGACCCGGGACACCCCCTCCTCCGTCAGGACGACGGTGCGGCTCTTCTCCTCGACCGTATAATCTTTCTCTTTGCGCAGGTTCGGAATCACCTGGTTGACCCGGTTGTACTTGTCTGTCGACTCATCGGAAGGTCCGGAGATGATCAGCGGCGTCCGCGCCTCGTCGATGAGGATGCTGTCCACCTCATCCACGATGGCATAGTGGAAATCGCGCTGCACATAATCATCGAGATTGAACTTCATGTTGTCGCGCAGATAATCGAACCCGAATTCGTTGTTCGTCCCGTAGGTGATATCGGCGTGGTAGGCCGCGCGCCGCTCATCGTCATCCATCCCGTGAACGATGACGCCGACATTCATGCCGAGAAAATGGTAGATCGGCCCCATCCAGGCGGCGTCTCTCTGGGCCAGATAGTCATTGACCGTCACCAGATGGACGCCTTTTCCCTCCAGCGCGTTCAGGTAGAGGGGCATCGTCGCAGCCAGGGTCTTTCCCTCGCCCGTTTTCATTTCGGCGATTTTCCCCTCGTACAGAACCAGTCCTCCGAGAATCTGGACGTCAAAGGGTCTCATCCCGACCGTCCGCCGGGAGGCTTCCCGGACTACGGCAAAGGCCTCAACGAGTATATCGCCCGGTTCGGCGCCGTTTTTCAGTCTTTCCCTGAAAAAAGGGGTTTTTGCCCGGAGTTCGTCATCGGTCGCTGCCATCATGGCCGGCTCCAGCTGATTGATCTCATGGAGAATCAGGGATAAGCGCTTCATCTCCCTGTCATTCTTGCTGCCGAAAATCTTCTTCAAAATTGTGTTGAACATAACATTCCTCAAAAAAAAACCGGTGCCATGACCGGTGGATGCTTCCCTTAAGAGACGGACGACTCGTTTCCTTCAACCGGATAATTAATTGATATACTTCCTCGGATTGACCGGGACGCCGTTCAGCATGACGGTATAGTGAAGATGGGATCCGGTGGTGCTTCCCGTATTTCCGACATAGCCGATCCGGTCACCCTTGCGAATCGTCATCCCGGATCGTACGGCCGCCTTGGAGAGGTGTCCATAGAGTGTCGAAACACCGTGACCGTGGTCGATCTGGACCATCTGCCCCAAATCATGTTGATAGGCAACCTCCGCGACGATGCCGTCCGCCGGCGCCTGTACGGGGCGCCCGATTCGCGTTGCGATATCGATCCCCTTATGAAATTCCGTGCCGCTGCCGAACGGGGATATCCGTCGGCCGAATTCGGACGTAACCCATCCCAAAACGGGCCAGGAGGAAGGGGTGGCGGCCAGGAGCGACTTCTTCTCCTGAAGGTACGTCAAAAGGGCCGTAAAACTCTGCTCCCGGGAGACGGCGTCATCCATCAGACGATCCACATGGCTGTTGATCCCGGCAATCATCGTCTTGTCATCGGCGGCCATCTTGGAGCGCAGGCGATTCTCCTCACTCACCGGACCGCCGATGCCGAGGAGTTGTTCCTTGTCCCGGCCCGTGACCAGCTTGGCCATAATCCTTATTTTCTTGTCGAATTGCCTCAACTCGTCCATTTTCATGGAAAACTGATCCACCTTGGCCACCAGCCCATCGATCTGCTTCCTCTGTTCCGCCGTCTGCTGTTTCAGGCGTTTCAATTCGGCCTGTTCTCTTCGGATGTGGATATAATCATAGGAAAAATACATCACGAACAGGAGCAAGCCCATCACAAAGATGGAGACACCCTTGACCAGTGTACTGGACAGGCTGATTTTCTTTGCGGAACTGTCTTTCTTTGGAAGAATCAGGAGCGTATAGAAATTCTTCGGCATTGAAACTCCTCTTTCCCGTCCTGAAGGCTGGTGCCAACGCAAAAACAGGGTTCGAAAAATATCATAATTCTCTTAAAAGTCAAGCATCGATTTCATCCTGATTTCATCCCAGATTTGTCTTGACTTTGAAGCGACGGTTAAGCTAAAGAGCTCAAGCACATAGAATCCAGGTACAGGTCATCAGAAAGGAGCGTTCATGTCAAAATATGAATCAAAATCGATAAGAAATCTGGCCATCATCGGCCACGGAGGAACGGGCAAAACCTCTCTTTGCGAATCCATTCTCTATCTTGCCGGCAAGACGGATCGGCCCGGCCGCGTAGACGAGGGAACCTCCTCCATGGACTATGAACCGGAGGAACAGAAGAG
>JAPLJY010000342.1 GCA_026388345.1 Deltaproteobacteria bacterium | reverse complement strand
GCGTGGTGCCCCGGCGGCCGGACCAGGGCGAAGGCGTTGTCCGTCTCCCCGGAAACCACGCTGTCGATGGCGTTCATGACCCCTCCGGCCGCCAGCCTTGCCGTATCGTATGTCTCGGCAGTTGCGACCGTGTCGGGGTCGAGCATCGTCATCGCCTTTCCCGCCGATCGGGCGATAAAATCGATGAAGGAGGACCGATGGACCCTTTCCAACTCTTCGCGCGTGGCATGCCTCGCATCGATCCCGATGTATTTCCAGGCCATGTCGGGATTTTCGAGCATCTCGTAGATCGAAACGAGCCGCTGGGGAGTCTCGGGATGGCTAAAATCGGTCCCGTGCCGCAAATAGCGCCTGTCCTTCACAATCCCCGTGTTCTTCGACATCGGCCACCTTCCCTTGGGGGTGAACTCATCGCCTCGGATAGGGGACCGCTTTTAACACAAAAACCCTTAAATGGCAAAAGATTTTGCGGACGCCCGCCTCCCGGAATAAACATTGACAAACATTTCCGTCTGCGGGTATAAGCCCGAATCCGGGGTCTCTTTTGGGGAGGAAATCCTTCTGTTTTTTAGAGAAACGTCCCGGAGGTTTGCAGCAGAAGGGGGTGGGAGCATGTTTGGTATCGGTATGCCGGAACTGCTGGTGATTGCGGTGATCGCCCTGCTCGTGGTGGGCCCCAAAAAATTGCCCGATATCGCGAAGGCGCTGGGAAAAGGTCTCTCCGAATTCCGCAAGGTGACCGAGGAAGCGACCGACACGATCAAGGAGACGCTCAAGACGGACGAGTTGAAGAAGGATATGGACGGCCTCAAGGATTCCCTGCTCTACGGGAAGGGGGACGAGAAAGAAACCCCCGTCGTCCCTCCCGCCGCAACCGGCGGGGCAGGGAGCGACACCCCGAAACCTGTACCGTGAGCATTATGGGGACACGATGCCGCATCGTGTCCCCATAATGCCTCCCGCCGGAGCCGCACAAGCCATCTCATCTATGGAAAACGAAAAGCCCGAAGAAGAAAAACTGCCGCTGACGTCGCACCTCGAAGAGCTGAAGACGAGGCTGATCCGCATCCTCATCGTCGTCGGCATCGGTTTCGGCGTCTGCTATCTTTTCAAGGACTGGTCCTTCCGGGTGATCACCAAACCCCTCGTCGACGCCATGCCGGCCCAGAGTTCGATGATCTTTACCGGGCTCCCGGAGGCCTTCTTTATCCACATGAAGATCGCCTTCTTCGCCTCCCTGTTTCTGACGGCCCCTTACACCCTCTTCGAGATCTGGCGCTTCGTCTCCCCGGGGCTTTACAAGGACGAAAAGAGATTCGTCTTTCCGTTCATCTTCTTCTCCACGATCCTGTTTATCGGCGGCGTTCTGTTCGGCTACTTCATCGCGCTGCCGCCGGCCTTCAGCTTCTTCGTGAGTTTTTCCACGGATTTTCTCAAGCCGATGATCTCTTTCCGGGAATATCTCAGCCTGACGCTCAAATTCCTCCTCGCCTTCGGCCTCTGTTTCGAAATGCCGGTCTTCATATTCTTCCTGGCCAAGATCGGCATCGTCAACGCGAAAATGCTATCAAAACATAGGCGTTACGCGATCCTGATCATCTTCATCGTCGCCGCCATCCTGACCCCCTCTCCCGATGCCCTCAGCCAAATCCTGATGGCGATCCCGCTGATGATTCTTTACGAGGTGAGCATTTTTGTGGCAAAGTTCGCCCGCAGGAAAAAGCCCGCACCGGAAGAAACCCCGGAAGAAACTGAAGATGCGGCAAAAGAGGAAACGAATCATCCATGACCGTTAAGCGTTCCGCCCCGCGAAAGAGGAGATCGTCTTCCCGACACTCCCTCCTGGGGATCATCATCGTTGCGATCCTCGTGCTCTTCGTCGGCGCCGCGCTGGCGGGAACCAGCCTGGTCTATTACATGCTCCTGAAGGAGCTCCCCAGTATCGCCGCCCTGAAGGACTACCGTCCCAGCATCACGACGCGGGTCTATGCGGACAACAACGAACTGATCGACGAATTCTTCCTCGAGGACCGGAAGGTTATCAAGTACGAAGACATTCCAAAAATGGTGATCCAGGCCTTCGTCGCCTCCGAGGACGCCCGCTTCTTCCAGCACGGCGGCTTCGACATGCAGAGCATGTCCCGGGCCTTTTTTAAAAATGTCGAGGCGGGCAAGATCGTCCAGGGAGGGAGCACGATCACACAGCAGGTCGCCAAATCCCTCTACCTCTCCCCGGAGAAGAGCTACCTGCGGAAGATCAAGGAGGCGCTCCTCGCCTACAAGATCGACCGGTATCTGACCAAGGAAGAGATCATCACCCTCTATCTCAACCACATCTACCTCGGTCACGGAACCTACGGCGTCGAGGCAGCCGCCCAGGGGTATTTCGGGAAAAGCGCCCGGAATCTGACGGTTCCGGAAGCGGCCCTGCTGGCGGGGCTTCCCAAGGCGCCCAGCAACTATTCCCCCTATCTCCACCCGGACCGGGCCTACCAGCGGCAGGCCTATGTCCTCAACCGGATGTTCGAGGACGGCTACATCAGCGAGCAGGAGAAGAACCGGGCCCTCTCTACGCCCGTCAAACTCCGCTCGATCAAGCCGAAGGACAAGATCGCCCCCTACTTCATCGAAAATATCCGCCGCTACATCCAGGAGAAGTACGGCAGCGACGTCCTCTACAAGGAGGGCCTCGAGGTCTACACGACGCTCAACATCCAGATGCAGAAGGCGGCACGCGATGCGGTGGAGCAGGGCCTCAAGGAGATGGAGGAGCGCGAAAACTATGAGAAAGGGAAGGTCCAGGGGGCCCTCTTTGCGATGGAGTCGAAGACCGGCGCCATCCGGGCGATGGTCGGGGGGCGCGATTTCCTGCGGAGCGAGTTCAACCGCGCGACCCAGTCCCGGCGCCAGCCCGGATCGGCCTTCAAGCCGCTCATCTACACGGCGGCCTTCGACAAGGGGATGACACCCGCGACGGTGATCGTGGACGCCCCCATCGTCTATCCGGATCCCCAGCAGCCCGACGGGGTCTGGAAACCGCAAAATTTCGACCAGAAGTTCCTCGGTCCGACGACGCTGCACAATGCGCTGATCCACTCCCGGAACATCATCACGATCAAGGTCCTCGAGGAGATCGGCGTGGACTACGCCGCGGCCTACGCGACCAACATGGGGATCTCCTCGCCCCTCTCCCGGAACCTCTCGATGGCCCTCGGCACCTCCGGGGTCACGCTCCAGGAACTGGTCCGGTCCTACGGCGTCTTGGCGAACGAGGGGAAGCGGGTGCAGCCTTTCTTCATCAAGAAGATCGTCGACCGGACAGGGCATGTCTTCGAGGAGAC
>JAPLJY010000351.1 GCA_026388345.1 Deltaproteobacteria bacterium | reverse complement strand
CTCCCGGCGCATCGTCTCGATCAGGATCGCCATCTGCAGCTCCCCGCGCCCGCATACCTCGTAGGCGTCGGCGCGCTCCGTCGGCTTCACCCGGAGCGACACGTTCCGGAGGATCTCCCTCTCCAGCCGGTCCCGGATATGTCGAGTGGTGAGAAACTTGCCCTCCCGGCCGGCCATCGGGCCGTTGTTTACGAAAAAGAGCATCGAAACGGTCGGCTCGTCCACGCGGATCCGCGGCAGGGGCAGCGGATTCTCCAGGGAGGAGATGGAATCTCCGATCTGGAGATTCTCCACCCCGGAGAAGGCGACGATATCGCCCGCCTCAACCCGCTCCACCGGAACCTTTTTCAGCCCCACGAAGGTGTAGAGGGCGGAGAACTTGACCCCCGGGGTGATCGCCTTCTCGCCGCAGAGGCTGTAGGACTGGCGCATCTCCAGGACGCCGTTCATCAGGCGGCCGATGGCAAGCTGGCCCACGTAGGGGTCATAGTCGAGGTTCGTGACGAGGTACTGCGGCACGGCGCCGTCATCCCCTTCCGGTCCGGGGATCGCCGTGAGAATCGTTTCGAAGAGCGGTTTGAGATCCATCGAATCGTCCCCGAGCTTCCGGTGGGCAACGCCGCGCTTGGCGTTCGTGTAGAGGATCGGAAACTCGATCTGCTCCTCCGTTGCATCGAGGTCGATGAAGAGGTCGTAGACCTCGTTGATCACCTCCTCGATCCGCGCATCAGGGCGGTCGATCTTGTTGATGATGAGGACGACGGGGATCCGCCGGGCGAGCGCCTTCTTCAGCACAAAGCGCGTCTGCGGCAACGGGCCTTCGCTCGCATCGACCAGCAGCATCACCCCGTCCACCATGTTCAGACTCCGCTCGACCTCCCCGCCGAAATCGGCGTGGCCCGGCGTGTCCACGATGTTGATCTTCACCTCCCCGAAGCGGATGGCCGTGTTCTTGGCCATGATCGTGATGCCCCGCTCCTTTTCGAGATCCATCGAATCCATCACGCGATCCTCAATCACCTGGTGGTCGTTGAAGGTTCCCGTCTGCCGGAGCATCCCGTCCACAAGCGTCGTCTTTCCGTGGTCCACGTGGGAAATGATAGCAATATTACGGATATTCGTTTTACGCATGTTCTTGTCTTCCAATCCTTCTGATGCAAAGCGCCCTAAGGGCGAAAAAAGTGTGAGATACCCCCCGCTGCCGGTTTGCCCGCTGGGGCGGAACGAAACGGCGCAAGAGGGAGGTTGTTTCAAAGTGAAATTACGCCGGATGCCCCGTCCGTTCGCGTCCGCGATCCCGACCGGTCCGCCGCCGGGGGCGTTTCTTCTGGCCTCCGGGGAAAGGCCTGCCGGCGGGCGCCGGTTCGCCGGACGGCGCCTCGGTCTCTTCCTCCGCGGATTCTCCCGAGGGCGAAAGCGGCGCGGCCTGAAGGGTGCGCTGATAGTACTCATCCAGCAGCATCGCGATCAGCGGCGATTCCTCCTCGGCCTCGGCAAGGCTCCGGCCCAGGGGGATGAAGCGCCGCATCCGTTCCTTCTCGAGACTGTCGCGCGAACGGAGTTCGGCCTCCAGGGAGGCGACCACCCGCTGCGCAACGATCCCCTCGACGTCCTCGTCCGTGGGAACCGTTCTTTCATGCAGATCCGTGATGTTGAAACTCCGCGCGATCGATTTGAGGGCGAACTGTTCCATGCCGGCCACAAGCGTGATGGCCGTGCCGCTCGCCCCGACGCGCCCCGTTCGCCCCGCGCGATGGATGTAGAGTTCCGGATCCTCCGGCGGCTCGTACTGGATCACGTGCGACAGATCGGGGATGTCGATTCCCCGGGCCGCCACGTCGGTCGCCACCAGGAAGCGGAGCGTCCCCTTGCGCACCCTCGCCATGACCTTCTCGCGGGCCCCCTGGGCGAGATCGGA
>JAPLJY010000298.1 GCA_026388345.1 Deltaproteobacteria bacterium | reverse complement strand
CGGACCGGCCGCCAGACCATCCCCGCCTGGCAGAAGCGGCAGCCCCGCGTACACCCGCGGGCGATCTCCAGGGTCACCCGGTCGTGGATCGTCTTCATCAGGGGGACGACGGGACAGAGGGGCTGGCGCCAGGCGTCCGGATCGGTGATGATCCGCTTTCCGATCCTTTCCCCGCCGGTATGGACGGCCGGGACGTATACCCCGCGGAGCGCGGCCAGGGCCTCGAGTTGTTTCCGCCTCTTCCCGCCCCCCGATCGGATGGTCATCACTGCGGCGGCGATTTCCGCGACGACCTCCTCCCCCTCGCCGATCACGAAGGCGTCGATGAAGGCGCTCATCGGAGCGGGGTTGAAGGCCGATGGCCCGCCGGCAATGATCAGGGGGTGTTCCTCGCCCCGCTCTTCGCGGCGCAGCGGGATGCCGCCTAGGTCGAGCATCATCAGAATGTTCGTGTAGGAGAGCTCATATTGGAGGGAGAAGCCGACGATGTCGAAGGCGGCAAGCGGCCGCTGCGACTCCAGGGAGCAAAGGGGCAGACTGCGGCGGCGCAGCTCCCCCTCCATGTCCGGCCAGGGGGCATAGCAGCGCTCGCAGGCGACATTCGGCAGGTCGTTCAGGACGGCATAGAGGATCTGGAGGCCGAGGTGGGACATCCCGATCTCATAGGTGTCGGGGAAGGCAAGGGCGAAGCTAAGAAGGCAGCTCCCCGGGTCCTTCCGGACGGCGTTGACCTCGCCCCCTGTGTAGCGACTGGGTCTTTCGACGGCGAGCAAGAGCTCGCCGGGGTTTTCTGCGGACGGATCGGTCATGTTCAATTCTCTTTCAGGAATTCCCGGTATCGGTATGGATTGTTCTCGATTTCACGATATTTCGCGAGGGCGAACCGGCGGGGAAAATCGGGCCGGGAGAGATAGGCGAGCGAATCCCGCCGAAAGGCGTCCCGGAGCTCCCGGGAAACGGCCTCGATGGCCGCGCTGCGGACGAAGCTCCTCCCGGTCCGGTATTCGAACCGGGGCGTGTCTCCGAAAACCTTCCGGACGGTCTCATAATGAGTTGGGCAGGCCCAATCCTCCGGGTCCAGGGGAACCGCAACCCGGAAGAGGAGTTCCACCTTTGTTGTATCGGCGGCGATCAGGCGGGAGATGTCCCGCACCTCAACTGTCAGACCGTTTTCCAGGGGGATCGTTTCGATGAGTCTCATGGCAATACCGCTTGTCTCTTTCCATACACTTCCTATCATCTTTACCCTTGACCTGCAATCCCATTCCTCATATATACCTCCGAACCCGTCCCGGACGGGATAATCCGTTCCGCAGCGGCGGTTTTTTAGCCCGCGACATCCTTTGGAAATATGCCCGACGAAGCGTTCAGCCACCTCTGCCAGCCGGACGGGGGCAAGTCCTGCGGGGCCTGCTGCGGCATCTACAACTACGTGGACAGCTCCCGGGAGGCTCTGGTTGCGCGCCTGAGCAGGCGGACGGAACGTTTTCGCCGCGATATCCGGGGGGCGGCGGATCTCCCTTCCTTCTCCAGGATGATCCGGGCGACGGAGGATCAGACCCGGCGTTTCGAGGTGATCTATTGCTGCGAATACGCCGGTTTCTTGGATGACGAAGAAAAACGGGTCGGATGCCTTCTCCACCCCGCCCAAAATGGCGGGAACGACCTCCGCGGCGTTTCCTTCTATGGCCGGGAGCTGTGCGACGGTCACTTCTGCCCGAGCTATTCCTTTCTCAACCGGACGGAAAAGCTCGCCCTCATCGATATTCTCGACGACTGGTATCTCTACGGCCTCTGCGTCACCGACATCGATCTGGTCAAGGAGTACTTCCGCCACCTCGGCGACCTCTTAGGAGAGACCCCGGCGCCCGTGATGTTCCGTGAGGAGGCCGTCCGCGGGATCGCCCGCCGTTTCTTTGCATACAAGCTCGTCTGGCCCTTCCGTTCGGCGGAGGTCAACCGCTTCGGCCGGTTCTACTTCGACGGCTCACAGCACATGATCCGTCCGATTGATTACGCCGCCCTCGGCTGCGAACGCTCCCGTTTCGACGGCATCTTCCTCAGCCTCTCCTCCGAGTTCCGGAACCCGGAAGAGTTGCGGGAGGCGGAAGGGATGATCCGGGAGAATATCCAGGCCCTTGCCGCGGCTTGGAGAGGCTGCTGAAAAAAGATCATCTGCTGCGTTGCGCTTCGAACCTCATCGCTCGACGTATTTCCATATACGACTCGCTCTTCGGTTTTTGCGCGCCTTGCAGCTGACCATTTTTGAACAGCCTCTCCAGGAGGGTGTTTTTCAACACCCTCCTGAACGCGCGTCCTGATTTTCGTTGACAGGGCGCCCGGCGTCGTTTACTGTGCGGACGGTTGATTTTTCTTTCCGGACCGGTCACAATGAGTCCGATAAAGAAGCGGAAATATTTCCCATGGGGATGGAGAGATGGCGGAAGCAGAGGTCCTCTTTTCGAAGGAGGTCATCGACCGGAGGGTCAGGGAACTCGCCGGACAAATCTCCCGGGATTACGCAGGAAGGGAACCGCTGATCGTCGGTGTCCTCAACGGCGCCTTTATTTTCATGGCCGATCTGATCCGGGCGCTCGACGTCCCGTGCCGGGTCGATTTCGTCCGGATGGCCAGCTATGGCGCGGGATCCGTCAGCTCGGGGGAGATTCGGATCGGCAAGGATCTGGAGACGCCGATTGCGGGACTCGATGTCCTCATCGTGGAGGATATCGTCGATACCGGCCTCACCCTTTCCCGGCTTGCGGAGATTCTGCGGAGCCGGCTGCCGGCATCGCTCAAGGTCTGCGCCTTTCTCGACAAGCGGGAGAGGAGACGGGTTCCATTCACGGCGGACTATGTGGGCTTCACCATCCCGGACCGTTTTGTGGTCGGATATGGGCTTGATTATAATGAGAAATTCCGTTTTCTTCCGGATGTTCGCGTGCTTGAGGACATCGTCTGAGAGGGAGGGCATATGATTATCCAGTGTCGGAAGTGTGAAACGCGGTTCCGGTTCGACGACCATTTGATGGAAGGGGACGGCGTCTGGGTGCGGTGCAGCCGTTGCCAGCATGTCTTTTTCCAGGAACGGACCGCCGGTGATTCCTCTGCAGCGGAACCGGAGATCCCCTCCGTAAGGATCAGTGATGCCAGACGCACCCTGGACGATCGCTTTCCCGTTGCGGACGAACGTCCGCTGCCGACCGGGGTGAAGGCGGAAATCCCGCCGCAACCCAGGGAAGATGCGGAAAAAACGCCGCCGGTTGAGTTCGAGAAGGAACCCTCGATCGAGGGGCTGGAGGCGGATCTGGGGAAGGAATCCCTGGGTGGTCAGGCCGCCGATGTGGAAAAAGAGGAAGAAGCTGCAGAGGGGGAAGAGGAGGCCGGGGCGGTCGGGCCGGGGCGGAGGCGATGGGGCCGGACGCTCTTGAGGCTGATCGCGCTGATGGTTTTTATTGTGATCGTCGCGGGAGCGGTTTATCTCTATCTCTTCCCGGATGTCCGGACCCAGGTGCTGGCGTGGGCGTCTCCGTGGCTGCGGGGGGTGCCCGTCCTTGAAAATCTCATCGGCACGGAAATGAAAAGCGGTGGGACAGTCTTGACGCCGGTGCGCATCAAAGACGTCCGCCAGCGTTCCGTGGCGAATCTCCTCACGGGGAATCTCCGCGTCATCGAGGGGGTTGCCGTGAACCAGGCATCCTACCCGCTGGCGAGGATCCGGGTGCGTCTGGTCATTGCCGATGCCTACGACGTCGTTCTCGGGGAGAAGATCGTCTCCTGCGGCAACCTCCTGACGGATGCGGAGTTGGGTGCCATGGCGGAGACCGAAATTCAGCGGGAGCTTTCCATTCCCCAAGGGAGCGACATCTCCAATGAGCGGATCGCACCGAACGGCGAAATCCCCTTCATGATCGTCTTCAGTCAGGAACAGGCCGGGGCGGTCAAGACGACGGTGGTCCCCGCGGGCGCCGACCGGATTCCCTGATGATCGACCGGTGTAGGCCAATTCTATAACGGCACACTCGCGAAGGGCTCGCAGAGGGATATGCCCATATTCTGGTTGCCTATATGCTGGAAGATAGTTTGTATTTGGAATTTTCCCCCCTTCAACGAGGCCTCATGTGGGGGTGTCGGCCGTTTTGCCGATGCAAGGTCTGATCTCCTCAAAAAATGGGAAGCCCCTGCTTACCTTTTTCCATATCTGAATTCAGAAGACCCAGAAGTGCGAGGACTCGCTGCACGCGCCTTGGGTATCCTGAGGGCTGAAGGGGCAAAAAGGAAGCTCGCAGTCCTGAAAAACGATACCTCGGGAGTCCTCCTTTACGATAAAGGAAGACTCGGAACCAGGACCGTGGGGGAGCTTGCCAGGGAAGCCCTTGAATCAGGATCCAGGTGGAGAAAAGGCCCAGCCCATGTCATATTATCATGAACCGCACCCACTCAGTAGCAAATACAAAGCTTCGGTAACACTCGTCGGGAGAGTTCATTGATTTCGGATTGAAGAGTGCGGACTCTTGGCTGCTGATCACCTATTCATGGAGGAAGAGCCCTCTCTCCTGCTATCAATAAAAATGAAATTTCAGAAGATAGAAAAGTTTTCATATGGTTATCAATAGAATATTTTCTTGACTTTCCAAATAATTAGGGCCAGATAATATAATCGAATAAAGCATTGTCAATCGGTTAACAGCCAATTTGGACCCTTTTTTATTAGAAGGGTGATGTCATGAAGAAACTATTGAAGCCCCGTTTCTGAAAAGAAGCGGGGTTTTTTTGTTTTAATCATCCCTTCTCATAGGTGACCTTATGAAAGATGATAGTAAGACAAAGAAGCAGCTCATAGATGAATTGACGGAATTGCACTCGCAAGATGCCGCGCTGAAAAAATCAATAACCGGGACTATATCGGCTGAGATTGCAGCCGAGGAGGCCCGTCGCTATGCCGAAAGTATTGTGGGAACTGTTCGAGAGCCCCTTTTGGTCCTGGATGCGGACCTGAAGATAATCTCGGCGAACCGCAACTTTTACAGGACATTTAAGGTAACTTCTGGTGAGACGATCGGAAGTTTCATCTATGACCTTGGAAACAAACAATGGGACATCCCCAAACTTCGGGAGCTGCTTGAAGAAGTCCTTCCTGAGAAAGAAGCGTTCGACGACTTCGAGGTTGACCATAATTTCCAGGACATCGGTCATAAAATCATGCTGCTCAATGCCCGTCAAATATATCGGAAAGACATCAGCGCAAAAATGATCCTCCTCGCCATTGAGGACATCACCGAACGCAGGGAGATAGAAAATGGGCTGGAAAAAACCCGTAAAGAGCTGGAAGCAACTAAAATATCCGAAGATGCGGCCCGCGAATATGCTGAGAGCGTCATCAACACCATACGTGAACCCTTGATCGCTCTAGATCAAGATTTAAGGGTAGTCACCGCCAGCCGCTCCTTCTATAACTTCTTCAAGGTAAAACCTGAAGAGACCTTGGGACAGCGAATCTATGACCTGGGAAATAAACAGTGGAATATCAATGAGCTGCGGGAACTGTTGGAAACCATCCTTCCCCAAAAGACAACCTTTGATGACTATGAGGTTGAACACGATTTTTCTACCATTGGCAGGCGCACAATGCTTTTGAATGCCCGGCAAATTAAAAGAGTGTTCGGAAAAGAGCAGATCATCCTCCTGGCTATTGAGGACATAACAGAGCACAAGCGACTGGAAAACTTGTTAAAGGAATCTGAAAAGCGCTACAGGCGTGTTTTTGAGAACGCAAGCGATGGGATAGTATTTTTTGAACAACGCGAAGGGAAGATAACCCATGCTAATCCGGCCACCGAGAAGATGTTGGGTTATACCAACAAGGAGATCATTGGGAATAAGCTTCAGGACATCGGTATCACGCTCGATATGGGTGATTTCCAAACGACAATGCAAAATTTGGACAAGAGCGGCATTCTTAATTATCGCAATGTAAAGGTAGAAACCAAATCCGGGCAACATATCGATACAGAGATATATCTTGTAGATAGGGCAAAATTAGTACAATGCAATATTCGTGATCTTACCGAGCACAAGTGGGCAAAGGAAGCGCTCAGGAAAAGCGAAGAAAAGTATCGTTGGCTGGTAGATAATATGGCAGACGTCATAACGGTTATGGACATGAATCTGCGTTTTACTTATGTCAGCTCTTCCATCATGCGTATGCGGGGATACACGGCTGAAGAGGCCACGGCGCAGACCTTTGAACAGGTCATGACGCCTGAATCTATGCAGATCATAACTAAGGTCTTTGAAGAAGAGATGAAATTGGAAGCCAGTGGTATGGCAGATCCCGGCAGAATCCGCGTCTTGGAATTGGAACAATACAGAAAGGACGGTTCTATTGTTTTGATGGAGAACCACCTGTCATTTATGCGGGACGAGGCACAGAAGGCCGTGGGCATAATCTCAATTTCCCGCGACATCACCGAGCACAAACAGGCGGAGGAGGCTTTACGGAATAGCGAAACTCGATTTAGGGAGATGTTTAATGATGCCCCTATTGGCTACCACGAATTGGACAACGAGGGACGCGTTACCCGCATCAACCGCACTGAACTCGCGATGCTGGGCTATTCTGCTGAGGAAATGCTGGGCCGCCACGTGTGGGAGTTCGTTGATGAAAAGGACATTGCCCGAAAAGCCGTGTTGGATAAGCTCGCTGGAATTGTGCCACCGGGGGAAAATCTTGAGCGAAACTACTGCAAGAAAGACGGAACAAGAATACCGGTGCTCATCCAGGATCTGCTCATTCGGGACAAAGATGGAAAAATAAACGGGATTCGCACCACCGTGCAGGACATTACCTATCGCAAACTGGCGGATAAACAACTGCAAGATACACTCGAAAGTCTCAGGAAGGCAGTTGGCACGACCGTACAGGTCATGGTGTCTGCCGTAGAGACACGAGATCCCTATACATCCGGTCACCAGACCCGGTCGGCAGGCCTTGCCAGTGCCATTGCTACCGAGATGGGATTACCCCAGGATAAAATCGAGGGTATCCGCATGGCGGGTTCCATCCATGACATCGGAAAACTATCGATCCCTGCGGAGATATTGTCAAAGCCTACGAAGCTGTCGGCGATTGAATTGTTGCTGATTAAAGAACATGCCAACAGAGGATATGAGATTCTGAAGGATGTGGAATCACCTTGGCCCCTGGCGGAAATTGTCTACCAACACCATGAACGAATGGATGGCTCGGGTTATCCAAGAAATCTGAAGGGGGAAGAAATCCTCATAGAGGCCCGCATTCTTTCTGTTGCCGACGTGGTGGAAGCCATGGCCTCACACAGGCCCTATCGTCCTGGTTTGGGCATTGATGCAGCTCTGAATGAAATCGAGAAGAACAAAGGTATCTTTTATGACGATGCTGTCGCAGATGCCTGTCTGAGATTATTTCGGGAAAAAGGTTTTCAGCTTGAGGGGTCCTGATTTCAACTGGTAATCCTTACCACAATTCTGAACCCACTGTTACTGACTCGTTACGGCGATAATCAGAACAGTGCTGATTTTTTTGATCTTACCTGAGCAGTACGGATTGAAAGGTGCTACACCGGTACATTAACTGCAAATCTCTCTTTCAATAATCAATAAAATCGAAATGTATCAAGATTTTACGTGAAGATCAGCCTTCCGTCGGGGGCAGGGCATTCAAAATGAGGTCGCCGGAGATGGCGCCCGCGCGGAGGATTCGGGGGGGGAAAACGGTGACGTCGAGGATCGTCGAACCCGCACCCCCCGGCGTCTCTCCGCCGTCGATCACCGAATCGGGAAGTTCGCCCAGGGCGCGCATGACCGCATCGACCGAGGAACATTCCGGACCGCCCGAGAGGTTGGCGCTCGTTGCCGTCAATGGGCCTCCCAGCCCCCCGGCGAGAAGCCTCGCGAGGGGATGGCTGGAGACGCGGATGCCGATCTTTCCCGTGTCTGCCGTGAGCCGCGGCAGGACAGAGGAAGATGCCCGGAAGATCAGCGTGAGCGGTCCCGGCCAGAATGTTTTCATGAGGATTTGAGCCGCCGCCGGGATCTCTTCCACGAGAGGGATTACCTCGCGGTCGTTTGCGACGATCACCGAAAGGGGGTTTCGGAAGTTCCGTCCCTTGATCCGGAAGATCTTCTCCACGGCCGTTTCGTTTCGCGCATCGGCCCCAAGGCCGTAGAAGGTCTCTGTCGGAAAGGCGACGACGCCCCCCTCGCACAGGACCCGGACGGCCTGTGCCAGTTGTTCCGCATCGGGTTTTCCGGGATCGATTTTCAGCAGGAGGGTCATATCATCTCTTCAGGTTTTCGTGTTTCCGTTCGACCTCCTGGGCCATCTTCCGGACATAGGCTTGGAGTTTCTTGAGAAGGTCGGCATCCTCCAGGGCCAAAATCCGGACGGCGAACAGCGCGGCATTCTTCGCCCCCGCCTTGCCGATGGCCATGGTCGCAACGGGGATCCCCCCCGGCATCTGGACCGTGGCGAAGAGGGAGTCCAGTCCCTGGAGCGACGTGGCGTCGATGGGCACCCCGATCACCGGCAACAGCGTCTGGGACGCGATCACCCCGGCCAGGTGGGCGGCTGCGCCGGCGCCCACGATGATCACCCGCACCCCCCGTTTGGCCGCCCCGCGGGCGAACTGCGCCGTCCTCTCCGGCGTCCGATGGGCGGAGGTCAGATAGAGTTCATGCGGGATCGCAAATGCCTCCAGAACCTTGACGGCCTCCTCCATGACGGGAAGATCGGAATCGCTCCCCATCACGACGCTGACGACAACCCCTGCCTTTTCCTGCATACCCTTTCAACTCCTTTGCCTTTTAAAAAGCTGCAAACCTTTTTCGGAAGGGGACTTCGTCAAGAACAATGGCGAAGTCCCCTTCCGAAGTTCTCATGGATTAATGTTTGAAATGGCGGATCCCCGTAAAGATCATCGCAATGCCGTGCTCGTCGGCGGCCTGAATGACCTCCTCATCCTTGATCGACCCGCCCGGCTCGATGATCGCGGTGATCCCGGCCTCGGCGGCCATATCGAGACCGTCCCGGAACGGGAAAAAGGCGTCCGATCCGAGGACGCACCCCTCCGTCGGGAGGACTGCCTTCATCCTGGCGATCTTCACCGAATCCACCCGGCTCGTCTGGCCCGCCCCCATGCCGACGAGCTGATCCTTCGTGGTGTAGACGATGGCGTTCGATTTCACGTGTTTGACCACCCGCCAGGCGAAGTCGAGGGCCTGGTATTCGGCCTCCGTCGGGGCCCGTTTGGTGACGACCTTCGCCTTGCGGATGTCGAAGTCGTCCATGTCCCGATCCTGGACGAGGAGACCGCCCATCACCCGCCGGAAGTCGTAACCTGCGGAGCGCTTGCCGCACGAGGCCGGGATTTCGAGGACCCGGACGTTCTTCTTGGCGCCCAGGATCTCCACCGCATCCGCCGCGAAGCCCGGGGCGATGATCACCTCGAAGAAGGTCTTGACCATCTCCTCCGCCGCCTTGGCATCCACGGGGCGGTTCAGGGCGACGATGCCGCCGAAGGCCGAAACGGGATCGCCGGCCAGCGCCTTCCGGAAGGCCTCCGCCATGTCGCCGTCGGACGTGGCCGCGCCGCACGGGTTGGCGTGCTTGATGATGACGACGCCGGGGAGGGGGATGTCGGAGACGACCTGCCAGGCGGCGTCGCTGTCCATAATGTTGTTGTAGGAGAGCTCCTTGCCCTGGAGCTGCCGCGCATTGGAGAGGGCGGAAAGCTGCGGGTCCTTCTCCCGGTAGAAGGCGGCCTTCTGATGAGGATTCTCCCCGTAGCGT
>JAPLJY010000283.1 GCA_026388345.1 Deltaproteobacteria bacterium | reverse complement strand
GGCGGAGATCGGCCGGGCGGTAGGGCTTCTCAAAGCCCTGAAGGCCGGCTTCGTTGCACTGGCGAAAAAGGAGATGGGCGTGATCATGCCCGGCTACACCCACATGCAGAAGGCACAGCCGGTGCTGCTGTCCCACTACCTGCTGGCCTTCCGGGAGATGTTCGACCGGGACGAGGCGCGCTTCGGGGATTGCCTGAAGCGGGTGAACGTCATGCCGCTCGGTGCGGCGGCGCTTGCGGGGACGGGACTCCCCATCGACCGCCGTTATGTCGCCATGCTGCTCAAGTTTCCCGCAGTGACCGAAAACAGTATCGATACGGTTGCCGACCGGGACTTTGTCGCGGAGTTCATCTTCACCGCGTCTCTCCTGATGATGCACATGAGCCGTTTCTGCGAGGATCTGGTTCTCTGGTCCAGCGACGAGTTCGGATATGTCGAGATCGCCGACGCCTTCACGACGGGAAGCAGCATCATGCCCCAGAAGAAGAACCCCGACGTGGCGGAGCTGATTCGCGGGAAGACGGGACGCGTCTACGGGAACCTCATTGCACTGCTTACGATCCTGAAGGGTCTGCCCATGGCCTATAACCGGGATCTTCAGGAGGACAAGGAGCCCCTCTTCGACACGGTTGATACCGTGGAGGCTTGTCTCGGGATCCTCACCGCGATGATCGGCCGCCTCACCTACAACCGGGAACGGATGGAGGCGGGGGCGGGGGGAGGATTCGCTACGGCTACGGATGTGGCCGAGTACCTGGTCATGAAGGGTGTGACGTTCCGTGAGGCCCACGGCATCGTCGGGCGGATCGTCTCGTTCTGCATTGAGAACGGCAAGGAACTGACCGGACTGACCCTTCGGGAGTTTCGGAGGTTTTACAAGGGTTTCGAAAAGGATGTGTTCCAGTGTCTGACCGTCCGGCAGTCGGTCAACGCCCGGACAGAGTCGGGCGGCACGGCGGAGGAGACGGTCCGCAAACGAATCACGGAGATCGGGGAATGATGAAACGCCACCGGATTCTCTGCGGGGTTCTCGGGGGGATCCTGTTCGTTGTCCTGATTGCTGCGGGATGCGGGATGAAGACGGATCCCATTCCCCCGCGGCTCATACTGCCTCCGGCGATCGCCGATCTCACTGCCGACTCTGTTGCGGAGGGGATCCTGCTTGGCTGGTCTGCGTCCGGACCGATCGGACGGATCGACCATTTCCGGATCATCCGGGGCGAGGCGGCTGCGGACCAGGCGTGTCCCGGATGCCCGCAGGAATACCGACCGCTCGCGACGCCGAAGGTCGCCGATCCAACACTGCGGCGCGAGGGGGAAAGGGTGTTCCGCTATGTTGATGCGGCCGTCACGGCGGACCGTTTCTATTCATACCGGGTATCGGCGTGCGATTCCCAGGGGCACTGCGGGGAGCCTTCCGCTCCCGCCCAGCGGCTCCGGGAGAAACGCTGAGAACGCAGCAGCGCAGAGAAACGAAAGAGAAGGGAACGATGAATTACTTCAATGATCAGGATGGCCAACTCTTCTGCGAAGAGGTTCCTGTTGCGGAGATCGCCCAGGAGGCGGGCACCCCCTTTTACCTCTACAGCCACCGGACGCTTTTGCACCATTTCCGGGTCTTTGACGCGGCCTTCGCCGAGGTTCCCCACATCGTCTGCTTTGCCGTCAAGGCCAATTCGAACACGGCGATCCTCCGGCTCTTTGTCCGTGAGGGGGGCGGCGTGGATCTGGTCTCCGGCGGCGAGCTTTACCGCGCCCTGAAGGCCGGCGTCGATCCCGGCAAGGTAGTCTATTCCGGGGTCGGCAAACGGGATGACGAGATCGATTTTGCCCTTAAAACCGGCATCCTGATGTTCAACGTGGAATCGGCTCAGGAATTGGAGACCATCAACGACCGTGCGGCCATGCTGGGCGTCCGGGCGGGGATCGCCCTCCGGGTGAACCCGGATGTCGATCCCGAGACACACCCCCATATCTCCACGGGCCTCAAGGAGAACAAATTCGGGGTCGACGTCGAGGCCTCCCTCGTAGCCTACCGGCGTGCATCCGCGCTCACGCACCTGGACATCAAGGGGGTGAGCTGCCATATCGGCTCACAGGTGACAAAGATCACCCCCTTTATCGACGCCCTCGAACGGCTGAAGGATCTGATCCGGCGGCTCCGGAAAGAGGGGATCGCGATCCGCTATCTCGATCTCGGCGGCGGTCTGGGAATAACCTACGACCAGGAGGCCCCTCCGCATCCCGCCGAATACGCCCGGGCGGTCATCGACGCCTCCCGGGATCTGGACTGCACCTTTATCTTCGAGCCGGGGCGTGTGCTCGTCGGGAACGCGGGGATTCTGGTGGCCCGGGTTCTCTATACCAAGGGGAACGACGGGAAGAGGTTCGTCATTGTCGATGCGGGGATGAACGACCTGATCCGGCCCAGTCTCTACGGCTCTTTTCACCGGATCCGGCCGGTCATCCGCAGGGAGCGGGCGGAGATTACGGTGGATGTGGTCGGTCCGATCTGCGAGTCGGGTGATTTTCTGGCCAAGGGACGGATGTTGCCCGAATTTGAGAGGGGAGAGCTGATGGCGGTGATGAGCGCCGGCGCCTATGGTTTCACCATGTCGTCCAACTACAATTCGCGTCCCCGGATCCCGGAGATCCTGGTGCGGGATAACCGCTGGTACGTCATCCGGCAGCGGGAGACCTGCGAAGACCTGACCCGGGGGGAAGAGATCCCCGATTTTATGAACACTTGAGAAAGAGGCAAGGAGGAAATATGTTTGGAGGCGCCATCGTCGCGATTGTAACGCCGTTCAGGGACGGAAAAGTGGATGAGGGGGCTCTGCGCCGCCTCATCGAAGAACAGATCGCCGGCGGGACGGACGGTATTGCCCCCTGCGGCACCACGGGCGAATCGACCACCCTCTCCCATGAGGAGCATGACCGCGTGATCGAGATCACGGTCGAAGCGGTGAAAAAGCGGGTGCCGGTCATCGCCGGTACGGGCTCCAACAGCACGGCGGAGGCGATCCGCCTGACGAAACATGCCTGGAAGGCGGGGGCCGACGCGGCGCTGATCGTCTGCCCCTATTACAACCGTCCGACGCAGGAGGGTCTCTACCTGCACTACCGGGCCATCGCGGAAGAGGTGCCGATCCCCATCGTCATCTATAACATCCAGGGCCGGACAGGCGTGAACATGGCTACGGAGACGCTGGTCCGGCTGGCCGAGATCCCGAACATCGTCGGCGTCAAGGAGGCCTCCGGCTCCCTCAAGCAGATGAGCGATGTGATCCGCCTGTGCGGGGCCGATTTTTCCGTCCTATCCGGCGACGACATCTTTACCCTCGGGCTCCTCGCCATCGGCGGGAAGGGGGTCATCTCCGTGATCTCCAATATCGTTCCGCAAGATATGGCTGCCATGGTCGACGCCTTTGCCGCCGGCGACCTTGCGAAGGCGCGCTCCCTCCATCACCAGATGAGCCCGCTGATCGACGCCCTGTTCATCGAAACGAACCCGATCCCGGTCAAGGCGGCGCTCGCGATGATGGGGAAGATCGCCTATGAACTGCGCCTTCCCCTCTGCCGAATGGCGGAGAAAAACGAGGCGGCGCTGAAGAAGGCGATGCAGGACTACGGATTATTGATCGGGTGAGGGGGAATCATGATCAGGGCCATTGTAACAGGCGCCGGGGGGCGGATGGGGGGACGAATTGTCAGCCTCATCGCGGAGACGGACGGCATCGAGCTGGCGGGCGCTGCGGAGCGGAAGGGGCATCCCGCGATCGGTCGGGATGTCGGCGAGGGGCTGGGGCTCGGCCGGACGGGGATTCTGATCGGGGATGATCTGGACCGCTGTATCGATTGCGGGGATGTTGTGATCGACTTCACCTCCCACGAGGTTTCCGTGAGAAACCTTGAGATTGCGGCGGCGAAGGGAAAGGCCATCGTGATCGGGAGCACCGGCTTCACCGCAGAAGAGATGAAGCGGGTACGTGAGCTTTCCGCCTCCGCCCGGTGTGTTCTCGCCCCGAACATGAGCGTCGGCGTGAATGTCCTGCTCAAGGTCCTTGCGGATGTTGCCGGCATCCTCGGAGATGATTACGATGTGGAGATCGTGGAGGCCCATCACCACCTGAAGAAGGACGCCCCAAGCGGCACGGCCCTGAAGATGGCGCAGGTCATCGCGGAGAGTCTCGGACGGGATCTCGACCGGGTCGGCGTCTACAGCCGCAAGGGGATGATCGGGGAGCGAACAAAACCGGAAATCGGGATCCAGACCGTCCGGGCCGGGGACATCGTCGGAGAACATACGGTAATCTTCGGCGGGATGGGGGAGAGGCTGGAATTCATCCACCGGGCGCACAGCCGGGATAACTTTGCCCGGGGTGCGATTCGGGCGGCCCTCTGGATCGTTGGCCGGGAAAACGGCCTCTACGACATGCAGGATGTCCTCGGCCTGAAGGCAGGATAGCGGGTGGAGAAATGGGATCCCGGGAGCCGTCCGGAGAAGGGGTGCGGGGAGTCGTCGCCTTCATCGGGATCGGCGCCAATATGGGAGATCCCGCTGTTCAGTGCCGGGATGCCGTCCGGCGCCTCGGAGCGGTTCCGGAAATCCGTCTCCTCCGCAGTTCCTCCCTCTACCGGACCGAACCGGTCGGACCCCGGGAACAGGCATGGTTCATCAATGCCGTTGCGGAGATCCGGACGGAGCTGAGACCCCGAAAGCTTTTTGCAGCCTTGAAAGGGATCGAGCGTGAGATGGGACGGACGGAGGGTCCGCGCTGGGGGCCGCGGGTGATTGATCTGGATCTGCTCCTCTACGGTCAGGAGGTTATCGCGGAGGAAGGACTGGTCATTCCCCACCCGGAGATGCACCGGCGGCGTTTTGTGCTTGAACCGCTCTGCGAGCTTGCCTCCTATGTGATTCATCCCGCCTTCGGCGTCTCCGCCCGCGGTCTGCTGGATCGCCTGACGGACCCGGGTTTCGTCGAGCCTTGCGCAGATGAAAAGGCAGGCGAATGAACGATCCGCGGCGGATCGGCCGCGGAGGAAGCGATGATGAGGGACAATATAAAGATGATACTCAGGTTGATCATCGGCATTGTTGTGATTTATCTCCTGTACAAGCTGATCCGGACGAGCTTTCCGGCAGTCGGCGGGAAGCCCGGTCCGGCAAAGATCAAAAACCCCGCCGCCGGCGAGGAACTGGTGGAAGACCCAGAATGCCACGCATATGTTCCCGTGAGCCAGGCCTTCCGGACGGAGATCGACGGGAAGAAGGTCTATTTCTGTTCGCAGAAATGTCTTGAACAGTATCGAAAGAGGTAAAACGGGATGGCGAGGAGATCCCCGCGATGATCGATTTTCTGAAGCGGTCGTTTGACCGGTTGCCCATTCCGGAGGAGAAGAGGGAGGTCTTCAACCTCCCCAATACGATCACCATGCTGCGGATCGGGGTGATCCCGGCGCTTTTTTGCCTTCTTTTCTCCCCGGGACCGGCCATGAGCCTCGTCATCGCAATCCTCTTCATCGCGGCGGCCCTGACCGATCTTCTTGACGGATACATCGCCCGGAGATTTGAGATCGTCACGACGATGGGCAAGTTCCTCGATCCGATCGCCGACAAACTAATCGTCAACACGGCGATGATCCTGATGATCCCGATCGGCCGGATCCCCGCCTGGATCGTCGCCGTCATCATCATCCGCGATTTCGCCGTGGACGGCATCCGCAACATCGCCTCCTCCGAAGGGATGATCATCCAGGCGAGCCCCCTTGGAAAACGAAAGACGCTCTGCCAGATCTTCGCCGTTTCCGCGTTGATGATCCATTATCCATTCATCGGCGCCGACGCCCATAAGGTCGGCATGGTGATCCTCTACATCGCGTTGATCCTTACGGTCACCTCCGGGGTCGATTACTTTCTCAAGTTTTACCGGAACAGCATCCGGAGAAATGGCTGAACCCTCCACGACGATAGCTTCTTCCGGTGGATGGCCAAGTATATAAATACCATTGAAATAATTATAATAAATATCCATGCCGACCGGCCCGTTTGCGGTGCGGAAAGGGACAAGTTTTTCATTGACAAACGAATTTTATTTGTTATAGTCACGCCCCATCACGATCTGAGCGGGCGTAACTCAGTGGTAGAGTGCCACCTTGCCAAGGTGGACGTCGACGGTTCAAATCCGTTCGCCCGCTCCATTTTTTTACCCGAACGGCGGCATAGCCAAGTGGCTAAGGCAGCGGTCTGCAAAACCGTTATTCCCCGGTTCAAATCCGGGTGCCGCCTCCAGACCGCAAAGGGGGCAGCGGTTTTCCGCTTGCCCCCTTATTCTTACGCGCCGGTGGCGGAAGCCGGGCGACCACTGCGCGACAATCCCGGTTCAGGGACGCTTGGGCAAACCAGCAGCATGGAGAAAAACATGAAGATTCAAGTCAGAAAAGGCAGTCTTGCGGAGCATGCAACCGAAGCGGCGGTCGTGACCCTCTTTGAGGGCGAAACCGGGCTTGAGGGCGTTGCCGCCCTGCTGAATGAAAGAAGTGGCGGTCTGATACGGGAGATCATCCGTATGGGTGATTTTACGGGCCGGGTGAACCAGATCGCCGTGCTCTATACCCGGGGGGACCTTCCGGTCAGGCGGATCGTCGTCGTGGGCCTGGGAAAGAGGCTGGATTTTTCGCCGGATCGACTGCGGGAGACATTTGCCAGGGCTGCACAGCGGATCCGTTCCCTGAACATCGTTGAGTTCTCCACATCCCTGAATATCACGAATATGGACCTGCCGCTCGAACGAATGGCCGAGGCGGTCGTGGAAGGGGTCATACTGGGTCTTTATCGGTTTCTGCCATTCAAGACTGTCGATCGGGAGCAGGAAGGCGAGGTTACGGGGTTCACGATCCTGGATCAGGACGATGCGGCTTACAAGGTCGTCCGGGCTGCAGCGAAAACGGCAGAAATCATCGCCGCCGCGGCAAACTTCGCGCGGGATATCGTTTCCACACCGGCCAATGAGATGACCCCGTCCGATCTCGCAAACGAGGCCAAGGAAAGCGCCAAGGGGAAGAACATCCACTGTACGGTGCTCGACGCCGGCCAGATGAAGGAACTTGGGATGAATGCCCTCCTTGGTGTGGCCCGGGGCAGCGACGAACCGCCCCGGTTGATCATCCTCGAATACCGCGGGGGGAAGAAGTCAAGCCCGGTCGTCGCCCTGGTCGGCAAGGGGATCACCTTCGACAGCGGCGGGATCTCCATCAAGCCGTCCGATAAAATGGACCAGATGAAGACGGACATGGCGGGCGGGGCGGCGGTGATTGCGGCCGTTCGGGCCGCGGCGGAACTCGGGTTGCCGGTGAATCTGGTCGGGATCGTACCGGCAACGGAAAACCTTCCGGGCGGGAAGGCTTACAAACCGGGCGATATTCTCAAATCCCTTTCGGGCCAGACGATCGAGGTTGTGACGACCGACGCCGAAGGGCGCCTGATCCTCGCGGACGCGCTGACCTACGCCGGCCGGTTCAAGCCCGCCGTCATCATCGACCTGGCGACCCTCACGGGCGCCTGCATCGTGGCCCTGGGCGATCACACGATCGGAATGATGGGAACGGATGAAGATCTGAAACGGGAAATCCGTGAGGCCGCCGATTACACCGGGGAAAGGGTGTGGGAGCTGCCGCTCTGGGAAGAGTATCACGAACTGATCAAGGGCGATGCCGCGGATTACAAGAATTCCGGCGGCAGGGCGGGCGGGGCCATCACGGCGGCCGCATTCTTAAGCAAATTCACCGGAGGTTATCCCTGGGTCCATCTGGACATCGCCGGTCCCGCCTGGCTCACAAAGGAAAAACCCTACATCCCCAAGGGCGCTTCGGGGGTGGGGGTCCGCCTGCTGATCCAGTTTCTGCGGAACTGGTATCGGGCAGCGGAAAAGTGATAAGTGAAGAGAACGGACTGCCTTAAATGGAAGCGATTCTTGAAGTCAGAGGCCTCCGCACCCATTTTGAGACGGAGCGCGGCGTCGTCAGGGCGGTTGACGGGGTCAATCTCCGGGTCGAGGCGGGACGGACCGTCGGGGTGGTCGGAGAATCCGGCTGCGGGAAGACGGTTCTGGCTCTCTCCATCCTGAGGCTCGTTCCCTCTCCCCCCGGACGGATCGTCGGCGGAAGCGTTCTTTTCAACGGCCGCGATCTTCTCACCCTGTCGCCGGAGGAGATGCGCAAAGTCAGGGGCCGGGAGATTTCGATGATCTTCCAGGAGCCGATGACCTCCCTGAATCCGGTCTTCCGCATCGGGGAACAGATCGCCGAGGTGATCCGTCTCCACCAGGGGATGGACCGCCGTAACGCGCTACAGCGGAGTGTGGAGATGCTCCGGATGGTCGGGATACCCTCCCCGGAAAAGCGTGCAGGGGACTATCCGCACCAGATGAGCGGCGGCATGAGACAGCGGGTGATGATCGCCATTGCGCTCGCATGCCGGCCGCGCGTGATGCTGGCGGACGAACCGACGACCGCCCTCGATGTGACCATCCAGGCGCAGATGATCGACCTTATCGGTTGCCTCCAAGTGGAGACGGGTGCCGCCGTGGTCCTGATCACCCATGATCTCGGCGTTGTCGCAGAAACGGCGGAGACCGTGGCCGTGATGTACGCCGGTCAGATCGTGGAACAGGGGCCCGTGCGGGATCTCTTTTCCTCCCCCCTGCATCCTTATACCCGAGGTCTGATGAATTCCGTTCCCCGCATGAACGGACCGGTCGGGAGAGATGTCTTTCTGAAGGCCATCCCCGGTGCGGTTCCGCCTCTTTATAACCTTCCCGCGGCGTGCCGTTTCCAGGACCGCTGCCCGGACGTCTT
>JAPLJY010000009.1 GCA_026388345.1 Deltaproteobacteria bacterium | reverse complement strand
AAAGTCGCCTCGGCCCGGTACTTCATCAAGCACGTCCTGCCCGAGGTGGATGCGGCGGCCAAGGCGATCAAGAGCGAGGACGTCTCCATGATGGAGATCAGCGACGAGGCCTTCGCAACCTGACGGATTTTTTAGGGGGACGGGGGGGAAGAGGGGCTCCATCCCCCTATTTCCTTTGCCGGATCCTGGTGCCGTCGCTGATGGTATCGTCGGGATAGGCAACCACCCTTTCGTTTTCCTTCAATCCGGAAAGGATCTGGGCCGTCAAGCCGGTTCTTTGACCGACCTCCACGGCGCGCCGGCGGGCCTTTCCATTTTCTTCGACAAACACGGACCATTCCTTTCCCGAGCGGAAAAGGGCGCTGGTGGGGACCTGAAGGATATCCCTGCCCTCCCAGACGACAAAGTGGGCCTCCAGACGATAACCATCCCCGAGAACACGCCACATTTCCGGCGGTGACGTAATATCGACAATCACCAGGACCCTCTGCTCCTCCACGCCAAGGCTCGACACCTTTGTAAAACCGGCAGGCTCAACCCGCCGCACGCGCCCGGTAAGCGGTTCATCGCGGCCCCAGCGTTTGAACAAAACCGTCATCCCCTGCCTGATCCTGACCGCGTCCGACGAGAGGACCTCTACACGAACTTCGAGGTTCCCGGCGTTGCCGATATCCATCAGGGGTTCGCCGACATGGACCGCCCCTTCACTTTCACGATAGATTCTAAAAACGGCGCCGCTCACCGGCGAGGTCACTTCAACGGTATTATTTTTTCCGGTTCTTTGAACCGGGGAAAAGTTCTGCAGGGTTGTCTTTGCCCGATCCAGTTCGGAACGGGCGACATCCGCCGCCGCTTTCGCGGAGCGCTGAACGGCACGCGCCTTTTTGGCCTCGGAATCCGTCTGATCCAATTGATCCTTCGCCACGGATCCCCTGGAGTATAGGTTTGTAATCCTTACCAATCTTTTTTCAATGTAATCGGCGTCCGCCATGGCCGCACGCTCCTTTTCCATTGCGGCGGCAAGCGATGCCGCCGCCGCGGAAACGACGGCTTCCGCCTCCGCCCGGCTCCGGGGATCCAGGGCCTGCGACCTTAGCGGCTCCAGGACAGCCACGGTTTCCCCCTTCTTCACCGGATCCCCCACCTTTGCCTCCAGTCGCCGCACGTATCCGGCGGTAGGCGCCGAGATCACAAAACGCTCCTTCAATCGGGTGCGCCCCTCTTCCTCGATCGTCACCTGGAGTGGACCCCGCGTGAGCCGGACGAGATCAACCTCCTGCGTCCTGGGAAGGAAGCCGTAAAGGATCGCCAGGACAACGACCAGGATGATGCCGATCACCCACAATTTTCTGCGCAATGCATGGTTCATGAACCTACTCCCTGGTTTTGAGGACTTCCACAAGATCGAGGTGATCGAGCTTATGGCGCACAATCAACCCCGATACCGATGCCGAGGCCAGAACGACCGCCGCGGCCAGCGAAAATGTCTTGGGTTCTATGATGAGCGGCACCCGGAAAAGGTCGGATGCCAGCGCCTGCGCGATATACCCGCAGAGCCAGTACCCCAGCAGAAAGCCCAGCGGAATGGCGGCAAGCGTGATCAGCCCCAGTTCCCCCAGCAGGATGTATGAAAT
>JAPLJY010000031.1 GCA_026388345.1 Deltaproteobacteria bacterium | reverse complement strand
TCGACGAGATGGGCTACGCGGTAGGTGAGCGTCCGCGTCTTCCCGCTCCCCGCCCCGGCGATGACCAGGAGAGGTCCCCCCTCTTCCAGAACGACGCGGAGCTGCTCCGGATTGAGCTCTTTTTCGTAATCGATCATCGTTTCGTTGCCCTGCCCATTACACGGGAAACGGTCCGGGGATCCCGGACCCATTTCACCGCCGCGTTCTTGTATCTTCTCCGCCGGGATCCGGACGGACCCGTCCATGTCCGTAATGACGACGTTATTGCATGGCGATCCATTTCGATGGGACTATAGGTTAAAATGGTTTGCCGGTCAAGGTCATAGCTGGCGGTCATAGCGGGCGGGTGTCATAGCGGGCGGGTTTTTCTTGACAGATCCTGCATCTCCTTTCTATAGTTTAAACAAGTTGCAAATGTCTCAGCCCATTCCCTATCTACTTGAGGCTCTTGCAAAACTCTTCCAAATATGTTCCCCCCTCCCTTCACGGGAGGGGGTTAGGGGGTGGGTGAAATTGCAACATGCTGATTTCATGGCAATCTCCCCCCCACCCTAACCCTCCCCCGCCAGAGGGGGAGGGGACTTATAGGTACTTTTGCAATTACCTCACTTTTATAGGTCATTTCGATGGAAGAACGTTCTTTTGGTCCGATCCGTTTCCTCCCCGGCGAAAACCGGGGGCGTTATCCCTTCTGCCACTCCCTCTATATCGAAGGTGCGGGCGTCCTCATCGATCCGGCATCGGACCGGGAAAGGCTCATCCGTCTCCGCGCCGAAGAGGAGGTGAAGATGGTCTGGCTCAGCCACTGGCACGAGGACCATTTCATGCACCTGGACCTCTTCGACGATCTCCCCCTGTGGATCTCCCCCTGGGACGCCCCGCCGCTTGCCGATCTGCAGATCCTCCTCGACTGGTATGGCCTCAATGATCAGGAACGGATTTTCTGGGAGCCGCTCCTCCGGGAGCAGTTCCATTACCGGCCGCGAAAACCGGCTTGTTATCTTATGGATGGTGAGACCATCCTTCTCGGTGATCTGTCTGTGGACGTAATCGCAACCCCGGGACACACCCCCGGCCACCTTGCCTTCTTATTCCGGGAACCCTCCGTCCTCTTCGCCGGGGATTATGACCTCACCCGTTTCGGTCCCTGGTACGGGGACCTCTTTTCCGACATCGATGAAACACGGGCATCTCTCGACCTCCTCCGGGGAATTCCGGCCCATATTGTTCTGACCGGCCATGAAACCGGCTTCTTCGAAGACTCGCCTGCGGAACTCTGGCGGCAGTACGGCTCGGTGATCGCGGAAAGGGAGAAAAAATTGTTGGCTCTTCTCGAACAGCCCAGAACACTGGAGGAGATCGTAAATTCTTGGATCATCTACGGGAGACCGCGGGAGCCGAAGGCGTTTTTCGCCTTCGGTGAGCGGGTTCACATGATCAAGCACCTGGAACACCTTAAGAAACGGGGGATCATCCTTTTGGAAAACGGTCGCTACCGGAAGGTCGATGCCGGGAGAAAGCTGTAATCGCAAGATGTGTCTTGCTATGGCATAAAGCCGATCTCACGGGCGTAGGTGAACTGCCGCTGCCAGGGAATATGTTGATGGGCTCGGTCGAACGGTTTTGCGCCGACCAGGCGGATGGACTCCTCATCGACGGTGACCGGGTGGCTGCCCGCGATGAATCCGGAATCCGCTGCAATGACCGGATGGTTGCCCGGCATGCAGTCGCATTCCGCGACCATCCGGATGAGGGCGTTGACGATGACCGTTTTGGCTCCGATTTCCCTCCAGATGGCCGCCGCCGTCTCCACCAGCCTCTCCTGGAATACCGTGATGTCCGTATCCCAGAAGATCTTCAGGGCAGACTGCGGGCAGAGGGCAATGCACTGGGAACAGCCGATGCAGGCCTTCAGGTCATAAACGGGGTCTCCATCCGCCGGCAGGATCGCGGCGCCGGTGGGACAGACCTCGGCACAAAACCCGCACCGGTTGCACTTCTTCGGATTCAAAATGGGATGGGCGTCCGCATGCATCCGTTGCTTCTGGGCGCGGGAAGCGATTCCCATGGAGATGTTCTTGATGGCCCCGCCGAAGGAGGACTCCATGTGCCCCTTGAAATGGGAAAAGATCACGAAACCGTCCGTCTTCCGAACGATCGCCGCGGCCTGCACCGAGGGAAAATGGCGGTATCCTCCGGCCAATTCAATGATATCGCGCCCGTCCATGCCGTCGCCGATCCGGACCGGACAGCCGAGATAATCTTCCGTAAAGCCGTGTTCCGCTGCGGTCTGCAGGCTGTCTGTCCCGGTTCTCCTTCCACCGGAATAGAGGACGGTCGTGTCAAACACGAAGGGCCGGACACCGGATTCCAGCAGCCACCGGACGATCTCGCGCGCGTACCGCGGGTGAAGGAAGTTTCTGTTTTTCCTCTCCCCCCAGTGGAGTTTGATTCCTACGCTCTCGCCGGCCGCAAAGGGGGTTGTAAAACCCTGGAGCAGACTGCGGAGGGATTCAGCGGAATTTCCCGGAATCTGACGGATATCGGTCATCGGCGTTCTTGATTCGCCATGTATCATGGTTCTCCGGTGAGAATCGTCAGTTCAACCCTGCGGTTCAGCGCCCTCCCCGCTTCGGAGGCATTGGTCGCCACGGGTTGTGCCGGCCCGAGCCCCTCGGCTGTAATCCGGCCTGGGGCAATGTTCTGGTAAGCCACCAGGTATTCCCGGACTTTCTGAGCCCTCTTCTCCGACAGCGCCTGGTTGGCGGCCTGTTTTCCCGTGCTGTCCGTATATCCCCGGGCCGCAACTTTGTTGTCAGGGTAAGTCTTTAAGAATTTCGCGATACCGTCCAAAATCTCCTTACCCGCAGACGAAAGATCGTTTCCAGAAGTGAAGAGATGAACGGCCAGAATAGTCATAATGATTTTTTTGTCTCCAGTCCTGGCCGTCACTTTGGGAATCTGGCCGGCCGCGGTCAGCATGGCCTTTTCTTGTTCCAAGGCCTGCAGTTTGGCCTGCATGGCGGCCAGTTTCACCTTTTCCGCTGAGAGCTTTTCCTCTCCGGCTTTTATCTCCATCACTTCTTTGGCCCGCTGGGCGCCCATCTGCTCGTCTTTCAGTTTGGCCTGGACGGCCTCCTTTTCCCTTTCTGCTTCTTTCAGCCTGGCTTCCTGGATTTCTCTTTGCCTAAGGGCTTCAAGTTCGGCCATTTTTCGTTGAGCTTCCAACAGTTCTTTTCTTTTTTGGGCCTCTATCTCCTCTGCTGCCCGCTGGGACTCTCCCAAATGCTTTCGCTCATCCTCCGCCTTGGCCTGGACTTCCTTTGCCATTTCCGCCTGCTGCTGTTTGTCCTTCATGACGACAATGGCACTCTGATAATCGGAGAGGTCTTTCATCGTATCCTTCAGTTTGGCTGCCGTCGTGAACTTTTTTGCGATTGCCTCCGCAGTCAGGGCCTTGATTTTTGCCATGGTGGCCAGGTAAATGACCTCTTCCTCCCTGGCTTTCTTCGTTTTGGATGTGCTGATCATCGCCATGACCGAATTTGCGGCGGTGAAGGCCTTATCCGCCTGGGCAAGCCATGATTTCGCTGCCGAAAGGTCATCCAACGCCTGCTGTTCAGCCCCTGCTCTTTGGGCTTGTTCAATGGCGGATTTTGCCGCGTCGAGGGACATGAGCGGGGTTTCCGCGGCCATGAGCGCCACGGGAAGAAGGACGATGAGACAGAGCATAATGATTGAAAAATAATTCAATATCCGAAATTTATCTTTATCCATGGTTTCGGCCCCCTTTATGGTTTGTTTTTCAATTCTCCGATTTCGGCCTTTGCGTTCTGCAACGCATCTTGGGTTGCCGCCAGTTTCTCGACATCGGTCTCTAATTCGGCCACTGCCTCAGCCAGCTCTGCGTAAGCCCGCGCCAAAAGCGAAGCCCGACTGAATCCGGATGCATCCGGTATCTGTTTGGCATTCCTGGCTGTTTGCAGATATTCCTCCGCCTGCTTCATGTAGGAGGGTGCGAATTTTTCAGCCTGTACGTTTCGGGCTGACTCCAGAGCACCCCTGGCATCGGTAAACTCCTGTTCTTGGGCCGGACTGATACCCTCTGCCCAAAGAACGCCTGTGAAAGTTGCCGCAAACACCAGAAAATAAAACACTGCCCCCAGCAAAATGGATCTTTTCATGAATAACATGGTAACCTCCTGCGACAGAAATTAGCGGACACAACCATTCATAAGAAATTGATCTCCGCGGATTATAGCGAGGGACGCAACAAGATGCAAAGGAAAAATCGAGTCCGAATCAAGATATGTAAGCATTCAGCACCTATCGCTGAGGAATGGCGGGAGTATTCGCCTCGACTCAGCGGGACATGGTTCCGGGCAGGAAAAGGGCGATCTGCGGCACAAGGATCAGAAGAACAAGGCAGACCACCATGGCCAGAAAAAAGGGCAGGATACCCCTGAAAATCACAGCCATCGGGACATCTCTTGCCACTCCGCTGATCACGAAGACGTTCATGCCGACTGGGGGCGTGATCAGACTCATTTCCATGAAGAGGGTAATGACAACGCCGAACCAGATCGGATCAAATCCAAGGTTCATCATCATCGGATAGATGACGGGCAGCGTGATCACCATGATGGCCAGCCCTTCCATCAGGCATCCCAGGACCATATAGACCAAGCTGACGACGCCCAGGACGAGGTAGCGATTCATCCCGAGCGCAGTTACCCGGCCGATGACCCATTCGGGAAGCTGACTCACTGCAAGGAAATAGCCGAAGATATTGGCGCCGATGAGGATCAGAAAAATCATGGCCGAGGTCAGTGTGGTTTCCGTGAGCGATGCCAGCAGATTTTCACTGTTCAGACGTCTCTTGCACAGGGTCACGAACAGCGCGCCGAATGCGCCGATCCCGGCTGCCTCGGTGGGGGTGAACCAGCCGGCATAAAGCCCCCCGACCACCAGGATGAAAAGACCCAGGAGACCGCCCATCGACTGGAGCGTCCCGATTCGCTCGTGAAGCGAAAATCGGGGGCCGGCAGGGCCCAGTTCCGGATTGCGTGCGGTGAGGATATAAATTGTAATCAGAAACAGACCGCTCAGGAGGAGTCCAGGAAGGATCCCGGCGACAAAGAGCGTCCCGATGGGCTGCTCCGTCAGGATTCCGTAGATCACCATGACGGTGCTTGGTGGAATCAGGATGCCCAGCGTGCCTCCGGCGGCGACGGAACCGGTTGCCAGGCGGTCATCGTAGTGGAACCGTTTCATCTCCGGGAGGGCCACCGTACCCAGGGTAGCCGCTGTGGCCAGCGAGGAACCGGAAACCGCGGCAAAGCCCGCGCAGGCCGCCACAGTCGCCATGGCCAGCCCGCCGGGGAGAAAACCGATCCAGCGGTAGATGCCCTGGTAGAGATCGGCGCCCATCCGGGAATGACAGGCGAACTGTCCCATCAAAATGAAAAGTGGAATCACTGTCATGGTGTAGTTGGAGACGGTCTGGTAGGTTACCAGTCCCAGCATGGAAAAGCCCGCCTTGAAGGTAGAGAGCATGGAAAATCCCAGGAAACCGGTCAAGGCCATACTCAGGCCGATGGGCATTCGCAGAAGAAGGAGCGTCATGAGCAGCACAAGGCCGAGAAGGCCGATTAGCAACGGATTCATGGGTTCCTCTTCTCGGAAAATGTCATCCAGCAACGGATCATCATGACGAGGCCCAGAAGCGCAAATCCCAGTGTGGCGAGCAGGATCAAAGGGTAGCGGGGAATGCCGAGGTCCAATGAGACCTCCCCCGCCGTTCGGATGGACATGGCATAGAGAAAGGAAGAGACGGAGATCGCGCCCGTCATGAGGGCGGAAAGAAACTGAACAAACGCGGTCAGATATTTACCGTCCCGTTCATGGAGAAGGCCGGCGAACAGGTCAACACGGACATGGCGATCCTCAACCTCCGCCTGGGCCAGGGCGCAGAAGACCATTCCCGCCAGCATGAACTCCGAGAGCTCTAATCCCCCCAGAATGCCCTGACTCCAGAGCTTCCTGAGAAGGACATCGATCAGGGTCAGGAGCATCATCAAGAAAAGAATCACGCCGGCGATGCGATTCAGACTTCCGGCCAGGCTGTTTGCCGCAGGAAACAATTCGGAAAGCTTATATTTACAAAGAGGGGATGGATTCATTCTATGGGTTTCCCGCACCGGCGGCATGCATCGCAGCCAGGATATCCTTTGCCGGGATATGTCGGTCGGTCTGCTGAACCGCCCAGTCGGCCTCCATGGGTTTGAGTCTCTCCAGAAAGCGTTGCCTCTCCACAGTGGAAATCGTTTCCAGAAGGACCCGGCCGGACGCCTTCAGCTTCGCCATAACATCGTCATCCAGACGGTCATAGATCCCGGAGGCCCTGAGCCCCCAGTTTTTTCCGGTTGCCTCATCCAGAGCCTTCCGGGCAAAATCGGGCAGGGATGCAAACCGTTCCTTGTTCATCACGACCATCAGCAGGGAACTGAACATGTTGATGCGTGTCCCGTACCGAATCTGATCGTAGAGGTTGAAATCATGAATCGCCGTAGTGGGTGAAAGCATGCCGTCAATCACCCGCTTGTCGAGGGCGCTGTGGAGTTCGGAAATGGGCATGCTGACCGGATGGGCGCCCAGAAGCCCCAGAGCGGTGCTCATGGCTGCTGATGGGGAACGGATCTTCTTCCCCTTCAAATCCTCAAGGGTTTTTACAGGCCCGGTCACGGTAAAGAGTTGACCGGGATCGCTGCTGTATAGCCACAGGACCTTGTAGTCCCGATAATCGTCGGTTAGATGAGGGTCATATAGTTCATAGAATATCCGCGAGGCTTTCAGAGCCTGATCGGAGAGAAAAGGAAGGTCAAGCACGGAACTCCTGGGGAAACGACCCGTAGCATAGGAGGGCACGATGAAGGCCATGTCGGTGATGCCCGTCCGTACCGCATCGGGCAGTTGCATGGGGCCGCCCAAGGCGCCGCCGGCATAGACCTTGATCCGGACCCGACCCTGGGTCAGTTTCTCCACATTCTGTGCAAAGGGCAGAAACGATTCCTGATGCTGAACATGCAGAGGCGACATGAAATGGGCCAGCTTCAGCTCGACGCTCTCTGCTGCAAGCGCCAAGCCGCCGGTTCCCCAGAAAAGCACCGCAGCAGCGGTCAGAATGAAAGCGTAACGAGTTCGTTGTGACCAGATCTTCCGAATACCATCCATAGCGTTTCCTTTCCGCTTGCGGGCGCGATTATAGAAACAAAGAATTAGGACTCATTTATACGCCGAGAAGTCCACACCTCGTTTTTCCCCTCGCTCGTCGAACCAGGCCTCTTCCGTGATGGGAGGAAGTGCCCGTTGGTCTTTATGAATCAACCGGATGGCTTCGGCTGGACATGTGCCGATGCAAAGGCCGCAACCGATACACCGGTCACGGATGATCCGATAGGCATCCTCTCCCTCTTCAATGGCGCCCACCTGACACCGCTCTTCCGAACAGAGCCCGCAGCGGACGCATTGGTCCGGATCGATTTCAGCGTAATAATGAGAATTGATGACATCCGCAGCCGGTATGCCCAATTCATTGATTGCACCCAGCACCCCACAGCAGCATTTACAGCAATTGCAGATATAAAAAGAACCATTCTGTACATTGCTGGTCAGATGCACGAGGCCCCTCTCCTCCGCCATTTTCAGCAACTCGTAAGCTTCACTTCTGGAAATTACACGACGGCGAGACAAACCTGTACGGGCCTGTCGCACGGTTTTCCCAAAATAACCTTCTTTTTTTTGCAGATGCAGTCGTTCACGATAAAAGACTGGCCATTCTCGATGATCGAAGTAATCTTTTCATAAGGCAGGGCCTCTTCCTTGTCGGAGATCTTTTCCTCGATGGGCAGCACCTGCATTAACTGGGGCATTGTTGAAAAGAACTGCTTGCCGTAGACCGGTCCATACTCGTCATGCAGTTCTGCAAACTCCCTGTCGAGGCGTCCACACTGAAACTCATAGATTCCAAAAACCCAGGGCAGCATCTTGAAGTATCGCGTCGCTCCCAGCTTGATCGTAAAGAGTTGACCCGATTTCGACATGTTGATGAGCATCTCCTTCAAGCCTTCAAGAGGCCGTCCCGTGCGCACCGCGATTTCTTCCACCGTTTCGAAGGTCAACCGCATCTCGCAAAAAAAATCGGCCTGCTCCGGGGTAAAAACCTTCTTCAGCAGCTTGATTTCTACACCGCTTTCCGTGGAAGGGAACCCATTGGGCAGGGTATCCAGCACCTTGGCCAATCTTTTGTAGACAGAATCCGTCATGTTCATCTCCCTGTAAGAAGTTTTGATTTTATAAACACCCAATCGGATATGTTGTCAATCGAAATGCCAATCAAAGCGGATTGTCATCATCCGTCCCCCTGCTGGCCGGAAACTCATCATAATCCGCCATTACCATTACGGCAGAAACTCCCTGAGAAACAAGGCGTTTCTTTGTTATGGATTTCCTTGTGAAAATATTATAAAATTAGAACATCAGGAAAATTGAGGGGGAAGATGAAAATGGTCAGCATCAAAAAGAAAAAGGGGACCATCGGCATCCTCACGGGCGGAGGAGATGTCCCCGGCCTCAATCCAGCGATCCGTGCCGTCACCATCCGGGCTATCCGGGAAGGTTTCAAGGTGATCGGGCTTCGCAGAGGCTGGAAAGGTCTGGTATCCTGCGTTCGGGATAAGAAGCTTGATCAGGATGAATGTTTCCAGATGCTCACGGAAGAGCTTGTCAACAAAGTTGGACGCACAGGGGGGACCTTTCTCCATACCTCCCGCACCCGCCCCAGTCACATTCCCAAGGATGAGGTTCCGGACCATCTGCAGGACAAATATACCGATAAGATCAATGACCTCACTCCGGAAGTCTTGAAGAATCTCGATTTTTTGGGAATCGATTATTTGGTTGCCGTCGGCGGCGACGATACCCTGAGTTACGGCGTGCACTTGTCGAAAAAGGGAGTCAAGGTCATCGCGATCCCCAAAACCATGGATAATGACGTCCCCGGGACGGATTACTGCATTGGATTCAGCACCTGCATTACCCGGACCATCGAAATGACACATAGCTTGCGCACCACGGCGGGCTCCCACGAACGGATTCTGGTGCTTGAGGTATTCGGGCGATATGCCGGATTTACAGCCCTGTTGCCCACCATGGCGGGGGCGGCAAACCGCTGTGTCATTCCAGAGCACAGGTTCAAGATAGAACGCTTGACCGAATTGCTGGTTCAGGACCGGTTCACCAATCCGAGCCATTATTCGGTCGCCCTCGTCTCCGAAGGGGCGATGTTCGAGGAGGGGGAGATGGTCTTCGAGAAAGAGGAGAGCGACCAATATGGACACCGGAAGTTGGGAGGTATTGGAGATCGCGTCTCCGCTAAGATTCATGAGACCTCCGCCAAGTTCAACAAAGGCAGAAAAATCAATGTCATCAACCAGAGATTGGGTTACCTGGTACGTTGCGGGAATCCTGATGCCATCGACTCCATCGCTCCCATGGCCTTCGGGAACCTGGCATTAAACCTGATATTGAATCATTCTCATGGCAGGCTGGTCAGTCTGCAAAATGGCCGATACGATGATGTTCCGCTTGACGTGGTCACCAGTGTTAAGAAGGTCGTAGCAATTGAGAAATATTATAACTGTGACCGGCTTCGCCCCTACTACGAGAGCTTCGAATCCAAACCCCTGTTCATCATGACCAGCGATTATTAGGGTATATTTTTTATGCCTTCGTAAAAAAGGAAGAAAAATTCTTGCATTTCCAGAAAGAATTATTTATCTTACTATCCATGCAGTACCTTTCAGTTCGTGCTGAAATGCGAATATGAAAACTGCACAAGCCTCAGGCAAGGGAGGGTGCATTATTGGTTTGCACCAACAGATGGCAGCCGACTAATTCGGCAATATTACAAGTGGTTCCACGGAGAGACCCAACACAAAGGAGGATTAAAGATGTCAGAGGGAAAAGTAAAATGGTTTAATGATACAAAAGGGTTTGGTTTTATCGAGCAGGACGGGGGCAAGGACGTTTTTGTGCATCATTCCGCAATCCAGGGAGAAGGCTTCAAATCACTGGCCGAGGGTGATCGGGTCAGTTTTGATGTTGTGAGCGGTGCCAA
>JAPLJY010000219.1 GCA_026388345.1 Deltaproteobacteria bacterium | reverse complement strand
CCGGGCGACCCTCGACGAGCTCCAGGAGGCGGACATCCTCCTCCACGTGATCGATGCGGGCAACCCCGCCTTCGAGGCGCAGATCACGGCCGTCGAAAAGATCCTTCAGGATCTGGACCTGATCGGCAAACCGACCCTCCGCGTGTTCAACAAGATGGACCGCGTCACCGACCGGACGCTCCTCGAAACCCTCTGCGGACGTTTCGACGCCGTCGCCATCTCCGCCCTCGATCCGGCAACCCTCCCCCCGCTGATGGAGAGGCTGGAAACCCTGATCCGGAAGACGCCCGCCCCCATTGCCCATCCGCCGCCTTCGGAAACTTCCGCATGGGAGATGCAGGAATGAAGAACAGGCCGCCCTTGAATTCGAAAAATGGTCCGAATCCGGATCCCGCACAAAAAACCGGTCAGCGCGGCAAGGTCCTCTTCATCGGCCTGTTTCTGGCCGCCCTGACGTTTGCCGTGTACGGACAGATGATCGGCCACGGCTTCATCAGCTTCGACGACGAGAGCTATATCACACAGAACCCGATCGTCCAGCGGGGATTGTCCGTGGACGGCCTCGTCTGGGCCTTCTCCTCCCCCCATGTCTACAACTGGCACCCGCTGACCTGGCTCTCCCACATGGTCGATATCCGGCTCTTCGGCCTGAAGGCGGGGGGGCACCATCTGATGGGTCTGCTGTTCCATATCGCAAACACGCTGCTCCTCTTTCTCATCCTCCGGGCGATGACGGGATCCCTCTGGCGGAGCGTTGCCGTGGCCGCCCTCTTTGCCCTCCATCCCCTGCATGTCGAATCGGTGGCCTGGGCAGCGGAGCGCAAGGATCTCCTCAGCACACTCTTCCTGCTGCTCACCCTGTGGTTTTACCTCCAATATGTTCGGCGGCCCGGCTTCCGCAGGTACTGGCCGGTTCTTCTTTTCTATGCCGCAGGTCTGCTGGCGAAACAGATGGCGGTCACGCTTCCCTTTCTCCTCCTTCTTCTCGACTACTGGCCCCTCGGACGCCTCCTCCCTGCCGGCGCCGCCCCGGCGATCCCGCCAACGCCGGAAGACTCCCCCGGGGGAAAAACCCGGAAACGGAAAAAAAACCGGACGACGTTGCCGGCGGCAGCCTTGAACCGGAGGGAAAGGATTGCGCCTTCCGGTGTGGATTGGTGCCGCCTCATCCCGCTGGTCCGTGAAAAACTCCCGCTGTTCGCGCTGGCCGCGGCGGCGAGCATCATGATCTTCATTGTCCAGACGGAAACGGGGATCGTAAAATCCGCCATTCAGTATCCGCTGTCGGCGCGCATGGAGAATGCGGTCTTTTCCTATGCCGCCTATCTGGTCAAGACGATCTTCCCCATCCATCTGGCCATCTTCTATCCCCATCCGGGGACAACGCTCCCCTTCTGGCAGGTCGGCGGTGCGACCCTGCTGATCCTGCTGATCACCGTTTTCGTGCTTCGCGCCGGGAGACCCTATCTGGTGACCGGATGGTTCTGGTATCTGGGAACCCTGGTCCCGGTCATCGGACTCGTGCAGGTGGGGCTTCAGGGAATGGCGGACCGGTACACCTATGTGCCGCTCATCGGCATCTTCCTGATCATCGCCTGGGGTCTCCCGGAACTGGCCGCCGGACGACAATCCCGGAAAGCCTTGCTCATCCCGGTCGCCGCGGCGGGGATCTGCATACTGACGGTCCTGACCTGGTTCCAGACAGGAACGTGGCGGGATAACATCACCCTGTACAGCCACGCGGCGGAGGTCACCTCGGGCAATGACTGGGCCGAGTACAATCTGGGCCTTTCCCTTGCCGGCGAGGGTCGTTTTGACGAGGCGCTGCCCCATTTTCAGGAGGCGATCCGCCTCCGCCCAGGCTATGCAGACGCCTACCTGAACATCGGTGTGATCCAGGCGCTTCGGGGAAACCTGGACGGGGCTTCCGCCAATTTTACCCGGGTGCTGGAGATTCAGCCCAATCATATGGAGGCACAGCGGAATTTCGCCCTCACACTCCTGCGCAGGGGCGACTTCGACGGGGCGGCCTCGCATATCCGGATCCTCCGGCAGATCAGGCCGGAGGATCCGGAGTCGTGGTTTCTCACGGGCCTTCTCTCCACAAAACAGGGGAATCCGGCCGAGGCGGAATCCGCATATGCAGAGGCCATCCGCTTGCGGCCCGATTACGCGGAGGCCCAGAACAATCTCGGCATCCTCCTTGCCCGCCAGGGACGAATCGAGGCCGCGATCGGCCACTTTCGGGAAGCGCTCCGGATCAGGCCGGACTACCGGGAGGCGGGAAAAAACCTGGAGAACGCCCTCGGCGAGAGGGGAAAGAACCGCTGAGGGACCGACCCTCGCCGGGGCCCCGATTCGCATCGCCGCCGCCGTTTTCCCGCTTGTGCTCTTCTGGACGGTTGTGGTATGTTCGCAACCGGGGTTGTCTGATTTTTCCGGAATTGTATCCATATGTTAAAAATGACTGACCTCGGGTCGGAGAGGGGCGCGGCCATGAGGCCGCCCGGCGCCGGTACAAGGCCGCATCACCCCGGGAGGCGCCATGGATAAATCCGCTTCGCCATACCGCAGGAAGGCCGGGCCCTTGATCCTGGTCGTCCTGACCGGCTACGCCGTGCTGAATCTGCTCTGGCAGGGCATCCGATCTTGGCCTGACCTGCCTGCAACGGACCCGGTCACGATCCACGAGACGCGCATCGCCCAGCTTTTGCCGCTGCTGCCCGCCTCCGGCGCTGTCGGCTATGTCACGACCGTGGAAAACGACCGGATCTTCGCCGCGGAAAAGTCCTTCACCAATGTGGAATATCTTGCCCAGTACGTGCTGACGCAATACACCCTCGCCCCGCGGATCGTCCGCAACAGCCCGGATCTCCCGCTCGTCGTCGGCAATTTTATCGACGGTCCGCCGGCGCCCGGATTCCTGGAGAAGAACGGCCTGGTTCCACTGAAG
>JAPLJY010000331.1 GCA_026388345.1 Deltaproteobacteria bacterium | reverse complement strand
CGTTTGCGAATCTTTGTGGATGCCGCACTCAGGATGGTCCTCATCGCCTTGGCCGTTCTACCCTGCTTGCCGATGACTTTTCCAAGATCTTCCTTGGCAACTCTCAGTTCCAGGACGGAAGTCTGCTCCCCGATGATTTCGGAGACCTCGACCATATCGGGGTTATCCACCAGAGCTTGAGCCATGTACTTGATCAACTCTTTCATCATCACATCCTCCACAGTCCCTAAAAAAGCTAAACCTTGATTCCTTTCTTTTCCAGCAACTGAGATACCGTCAATGTCGGTTTTGCACCCTTCGCAAGCCACTGCCGGACGCGCTCCTCTTTCAGGACCACCTCTGCGGGGTTCTTGTTCGGATCATAATTCCCCAATATTTCCAGAAATTTTCCATCCCTTGGGGACTCGGAATAGGCCACAACCACCCTATAGATCGGTTTGCCTTTTCCACCTATCCTTGTCAATCTCATTTTTACCGCCATCCTCTGTATCGATCACCTCCTGAAAATGATTTTTTAATAGAAAGGAAAGCATAACATATCTTTTTCTGCATTAAAAGGGGAAATTGCCCCGGCGGAGGGATTTTATTCCCCCTTGGGTCATCCGCTTCATCATTTTTCGCATGTCCGTGTAATTCTTCAGTAGGCGATTGACTTCCTGAACCGTCGTCCCGCTGCCCCGGGCAATCCGCTTGCGCCGGCTGCCGTCGATGAGCAGATGGTTCTGCCGTTCCCGGCGGGTCATGGAATCAATGATCGCCCCGATCCGGACCAGTTCACCCTCATCCGGCGTCATCTCCTTGAGGGCCTTGATCTTTTTCATCCCCGGTATCATGCCGAGGATCTCCTGCAGCGGTCCCATCTTCCGGATCTGGGTCAACTGGCTCCGAAAGTCTTCCAGGGTGAATTCATTCTTCCGGATTTTCTGTTCCAGTGCCCTTGCATCCCGCTCATCCACCGCATCCCGGGCCTTTTCCACGAGGGTCAGGACATCACCCATCCCCAGGATCCGGGAGGCCATGCGTTCCGGATGGAAAACCTCCAGGGCCTCGATCTTCTCGCCGACGCCGACGAACTTGATGGGCTTGCCGATGACGGCCCGAAGCGACAGGGCCGCGCCGCCCCGGGCGTCGCCGTCCATCTTCGTCATGATCACGCCGTCGATCCCCAGAAGTTCGTTAAAGCGGCCCGCCACATTCACCGCATCCTGCCCCGTCATGGCGTCCGCCACAAAGAGGATCTCCGCGGGATGAATCGACGCCTTAATCCGTTTGAGCTCATCCATCAGCTCCGCATCGATGGCGAGCCTTCCCGCCGTATCGACGATGATCACCTCATAGCCGTTCCGCCTGGCCTCTTCCACGGCCTGCACGCAGATCCCGACCGGGTCGCGGAGACCGGCCGCATCGAAGATGCCGGCGCCGATCTGCCGGCCGAGAATCTTCAACTGTTCCATGGCAGCGGGCCGGTAGACGTCTGCGGAAACCAGATAAACCTTTTTGCCCTGGGCGGCGACCAGGCGCGCCAGTTTGACCGCGGTCGTCGTTTTTCCGCATCCCTGAAGACCGGCCAGCATGATCGGCGCCGGAATGCGGCTGCCGAATTTCAACTGGCTGCTCACGCCGCCCATCAGTTCGATCAGCCGGTCATGGACGATTTTGACCACCTGCTGTCCGGGGGTGATGCTCTCCAGGACATCCTGCCCCACGGCGCGCTTCCGGATATCCTCGATGAAATCCCGGACGACACGGAAATTCACATCGGCCTCAAGCAGGGCCATGCGAATCTCCTTCAGGGCGGACTGAACATTCTCCTCGTCCAGACGCCCCCGTCCCTTCAGTTTCCGGAAGATGCCGTCCAGCTTGTCGGTAAGATTCTCAAACATTTTCCATTCTCGAAAAAGACTGGGTCACCCGTCAGCCCCCATCATGATTTCCGGCGAACCGGATCACACATTGCGCTCCGCGGATCTTCCCGGCGATCTGATCGACGGCCGCCTTCGCCTTTTCCCGGTTTTCAAAACCACCGACGATCACGCGAAACCATCTCCCTTTGCCGGGGAGGTCCTTCATCACCACCCGGGACGGAAAACCCAGGGGTTTCAATTTCTCGATCGTCTGCTCCGCTTTCCGGCGATCCTGGTAAGCGGACACCTGAATCTCAAAACGCCCTTCCCCCGAGATTCCCTCACCACCCGCCGGCACTCCGGCCGGAATGGCCACCGGAATCCCGGATCCGGAATCCGCGGTAGGCTTCCTCTCCGGCAACGGGTTTGGCTTCTTCCCGTCCCTGCCGGCAACCGGTGGGGACGTATTCCCAACCGCCCCTGCGGCGGATCCCGCCGACGGCTCCGAGATCGCCGGCTTCCCCGTCAAGGCTGGGGGTGGCGCGGATTTTTCCAGTGGCTGATCCTTCACCGCGCCGATCGTTTTGCCGGCCGCCGCCCCCCCCTTTTTTCCACCCAGTGTATCATAAAACGTTAAGCCGAAATTTTCTTCCCCGCCGGCCGGCTCATCCCGTTTTCCCGCTTCCGCAGGCGGGGTTGCCTTCCCTGTCTGTGGTGCGGAGACAGACAGGCGGTCCCGGATCAGCCCCGCCACACCGGAAGAAAACCTCTCCGGATAAGCCTCCATGTGTTTGCCGACGACGATGCCGAGAAAGAACATGGAAAAGAGCAACAGGGACATCCCGCCGATAAACAGGATCAGCCCCAGTTTCCCCAGTTTGAGTTCGAACATTCGCCTGTTTTTTGCTGCCATGGTTTTCAGAAAAACCGCCGCTACATCTTTTCCGGGGTGGAAACCCCCAGCATGTTCAGCGCGTTCTTCAGGACCGTGAGGACGGACCTGACCAGGAACAACCTTGCCCCCGTAAGGGCGCCGTCATCGGACAACACTTTGTTCTTATTGTAATAACTGTGAAAAATGGCCGCAAGATCATTCAGGTAGAAGGTCAGTCGATGGGGCTCCAGGGTACGCGCCGCCCCTTCCACCACCTCGGGGAAGCGGGTGATCGCCTTGATGAGATCGATCTCTTCCGGAAGCCTCAAAAGGTCTGCATCCACCTGCCCGGTTGCCGGTACCGCGAGCCCCCGTTCGGCCGCCATCCGGAGGATACTGCAGATCCGGGCGTGGGCGTACTGGACATAATAGACGGGGTTTTCGTTCGACTGTCTCTTGGCCAGCTCCAGATCGAAATCGAGGTGGCTGTCGGAACGCCGCATGAGGAAGTTGTAGCGGGCCGCATCCTTCCCCACTTCATCGACGACCTCATGCAGGGTGACGAACTCCCCGGACCGGGTGGACATCGCCACGGGCTTCCCATCCCGGAGAAGGTTGACGAGCTGTACCAGGATCACCTTCAAGGCATCCTTATCATATCCGAGTGCCTGAACGGCAGCGGACATCCGGGGGATGTAACCGTGGTGGTCGGCGCCCCAGATGTCGATGACCGTCTCGAAACCCCGCAGAAACTTGTTCCGGTGATAGGCGATGTCGGCGGCGAAATAGGTCGGATCCCCGTTCTGCCGGATGACGACCCGGTCCTTCTCGTCCCCGAAGGCGGTGGTCCGGAACCAGAGGGCCTCCCCCTCCCGATAGATGAAGTCCTTCTCCTGAAGCGTCCGGAGGAGCTTCCCCACGCCGTCGTCCCGGTATAGCGCCCGCTCGCTGAAGTAGAGGTCAAAAACGACGCCGAAGAGCCGAAGATCCGCCTTGATTCCCTCGAGAATAGCGCCAGCGGCGTAATCGGTGAAAAGCGGGATGAGTTCATCCGGCTTTTCATGGAGGTACCGGTCCCCGTCCCTCCTCAGCAGTTCCGCGGCCAGGTCCCGGATGTAATCCCCCCGATAGCAGCCTTCGGGAAACTCTACCGTTTCGCCCAGGAGTTCCCGGTAGCGCAGAAGGACCGATTTCCCCAGGTTGTTCATCTGGTTTCCCGAATCGTTGATGTAATACTCCCGGAAAACCTGATAGCCGACGGCTGCGAGGATATTCGCCATGACATCGCCCACGACGGCCCCGCGCGCATGGCCGATGTGGAGCGGTCCCGTGGGGTTGGCGCTGACGAACTCCACCTGGACCCGCCTTCCCTGTCCCAGACTTGAGGATCCGTAGCGATCCCCTTGCCGGTCAACGGTCGTAAGGAGCGTGGACCATGCCCCCTCCCGGATAAAAAAATTCAGAAAGCCGGGCCCGGCGATTTCCACCTTTTCCAGCACCCCATCGCGATCCTCGATCCCTTCCGAAAGGATCTTTGCGATCTCACGGGGATTTTTTTTCATCTGCGAGGCAAGAATCATTGCGATGTTGGAGGCATAATCGCCGTGGCCGGGATCCTTCGTCAGTTCCACTTCGATACGGAAGGACGCCACCGGAGGTAAAAGCCGCGCTTCAATTCCCGCCTGAATCGATTTCTCAAGAAGACCCACCAGTTTCCGTTTCATGAATATCCATTCCTCTATCAGCCTGTTGAAAAAAGCGTTGATGCAGGCTGTTCAAAAATGCCCGGATGCAAGGCCCCCAAAATCCTGAGCCGTAAGGCGTACTTTATGGTACGTTGAACGGCGAAGGATGAGGGAAACGCCGCAGACGGGCGTTTTTCAACAGTCTGCCATATGAAAAAAGTTGGCCGCAAAGCCAACCCGTTGTCTCATCATTACATCGCAAAACGCCCCACCGGAAACCAGCACCGGCCCGCGTCCCCGTCCGCACGGACAGCCGACGGCTTCGCCCTGCCTTCCGCCGGACAATTTTAGCAGGCTGTTTTTGCGAAGGACGGTCACACCGGACTATTTCTCCCGGCATCCCTTTTCCGCTGCATCGATATCCCTGTCCTTAATGGAAAGGTCGCGCGAATAATCCGGACAACGGACGCAACCCGACGCATCGGTCGCGATGCTGTAGCGCTTCCGGCAGTTCTCCCGCCAGGCACAGATCGAACAGTACCTCTTCTCCGTCCCCATGATCCTTAAACCCCCATAAGCCGGCGTTTCCCGTCGCAGTTGGGCCGTAACCTTATCTTGATACGGATTTGGAGTCAAGAAAATAGATGAGTCTCTGCAGCAAACCGGTCGGACTGAGAAATCCGCCGCTCACCCCCCCATCGACCATGCACAGAGGCGTCCTTCCCGTGGTTACGCTACTCTACGCGCTTGTCTTTCCAGAAGAGCATATTCGTCCGATTCGCCAGGCCCGGAGGATTGATGTTCACCCGCTGGGTCTGGGCGCCGATGAGGCCGCTGCCACTCGTCGTGACGTACAGATCGGGGGTCGTTCCACCGCCCGGTTTCAGCGAAACGATCGGGGCGGATGGGATCCCGGTTCCAACATCTATGCTGCGGGGCGGGGTAGCGGTGCTCCCTGGGATGACGAGCGCCCCGGCGCCCGTCGTGTAATTGAGGCCATAGAGCTTCGCCGTCCCCCCCTGACTACAGGGGTTCGTGCTGCTGGACGGCGTATACGTGGTCGCGTAAAAGACCCCACCGAAGACCGTCGGATCGGCAAGGACCTTCTCACCCGCGGCCAGGCTGATATAGTAACCGAATTTGGAGGTATCGGTGAAACCCGCGGCACTCGAGATATCCTGCATATTTGTGGTGGTGCGGGGGGTGGTGGCCGTTCGATCCTCGTCCTTCAATGCGAATATCTTATTGCTCGCGGTAGCATTCGTTGGATCCATTTTATCGCCGGTGCCCCAGTAGACCCAGATGTTGTTATCCATGTCCTTGGCCACGGCTGCCGACGTGTATATCGGGCTACTGCTTGCCTGGAAAAGACGTGCGCCTTTCCAGGAGGCGGAGGTGCTGCTGCAGGAAACGCCGTCGTTCTTGAGGCAGAACGTGAAACGCCACATGTGACCGCCGAGGTCGCCCAGATAGACCGTATCGACGAATCCGTCATTGTCCATATCGACGATCGAGGGCGGGGCCGGCATGGGGTAGTCCAGATTCGCATTGTCCGCCTTGGTATAACTCCACAGGACGCTCCCGTCGACAAGATCGATCACGAAGAACCCCTTGCCGCTGTCCGCGGCGCCCGGCGCCAAAACCCCGCCGCCGATGAAGGCGACCCATTTCTCGTTCCCGCCATCCAGAACACGGCTGACCATCGGCTTGCTCCAGGGCGCCCCCATGTAAGGCGCCCGGGCGGAGGATAATCCAAGCCGCCACTTGAAGGTCGGGGTCAGGCTGCTTGTCACATCGAGGCAGTAATAACCACAGTAATATTGATATGTAGCGGTATACGACGGGTTAAAACCGGAATCGCACGAGGAGGAAGAACTCCAGAGATTCGTCCCGGCGCCCCGGCCTTCCCCGAAGAACAGGAGCGTCTTCCAATCGGAGGCGGCTTTCGCTGTTCCGGTACCCGCGGTCGAGGGCACCCAGGCGTCGGCCACCGTCACCGGACCGTCCACGTAGTACTGGTGCGTGAGCAATGACGGTTCGGTTGAATGAGCGGTCAGCTTCAGGCGCGACAGCACGTTCGGCGGGATGAAACTCCAGGCCTCGGAACCGTCGCTGGTCTTGAAGGCGTGCAGTTGTCCGTCATTCGCGCCCGCAAGGATGACCCTCCCGGAATAGGGGCTGGTAGCGCGGACATAATTCGTCCGGTGCTGGGCAAAGGCATTCGGGGTGGCGCTCGTGTCCCGGACATCGTCGAAGTACGCGGAGGGGGTCCCCACCGTGATCGGGGTCGAACGAAAGACATCCCCAAGTTTCCAGTTCTCCGGGTTGTAGGCGCTTTCACCGCGGAAATAACCGACCACCGCATTGCGCTCGGCATCCGTCGCGACGGCGAGATCCGCATTGGTCAGGGTCGCCGTCGTAAAGTTGATCAACGCCCCCGCCTTGTAGGTCTTCATGTTCCGGTCCGATGCCGCGGTATTCTTCAGAACCGTCCCCGCATCCCCATCCGGGCCCCAGGTGGTGGAGATCGGGCCGACACTGCCGTCGACGTTGACACTGTACTTCTTCAAATGGCCGAGCCAGACCGGATCGCCCGAGATCGGCTGGAAGGAGCCCTCATAGATGAAGTTCTCGTCGGCAGTCCGGCTGGACTGGATCGACGACTGCGAAAAGGAGTAGGTGGCCTCGCGGATGATGGTGATGGCCGCCTTCACCGCCGCGACCAGTTGATCCGCATCAGCGGCGAGAAATGCATAACCCGACAGATCCAGGTAACCGGGGTCATTGGAACTTGCCCGATAAGCAGTCGTTGAAATACCCGTAGTGGTTGGATAGGGTTTGGTGGCGTCATAACAGACCGCCGTCGAAGTCGAACTATCCGTTCCGCAACCCGTCACACCTGTCGGATAGCAGGCGGCCGAGGAGAGGTTGCAGCAGGCGCTCGGGTTCGTCGTGGCATTACAGCCTGTAACGATATTATAGGCGGTCGTGCTGCCCGAGTTGGGTGTGTTGGGGTTGTCCGTCCCGCCGTAGTACGCCATCCAGTTGAGCGTATTCCGCAGATAGGGGGGCATCGCGGTGCCGAAACCGATGACAAAAACCTTGTAACCCGCATCGCCCAATGCCTTGGCCTTCGCCACCGCTTCGCGTCGGTTCTTATATCGATCGTTATCGCATTCCGCGCCGTCAGCGCCGCAGCCAAGTGTATCCGAGCCGTCGGAAATCAGGATGACGAACTTCTGACGGCAGTCCCTGGCATTGTCCGCCGCCCTGTTGTCGTCCAGGTACAGTTTTGCCTCTTTCAGCGCTGAAATCAATGGCGTTCCGCCGCCGGCGGACTCGGCGCTCACGCTGGTGTTGATGTCGATGTAGCTGGAGCCGATGGTCTTGACCAGAATGTTGCAGCTGGTGGTGCTGTAGCTTGAGCTGGCGTAATTGTTTCCCGTGTCATCGGCGATGCAGCCGTAAAATCGCATATACCCGAGCCTGACCCCGAGGCTGGTTTCATCCGCGCTGTTGATCGTGTTGTCGTTGTTGTCGTCGAGGATGTTGAAGATGGACCTCTTGGCGATGGCGAGACGGCTGCAATTTTTCGTGCAACCGCCGGATGTGCACTGCAGGGAGCAGGCGGCCGTTGCGCACGGCGTCGTGCAGCCGGTCGTTGTGCACGCCACCGTACATGTTTTGCTGCCGTGGCTATGGGAACTGCTGCAGAATCCGTCTTTGCATTCGTTCCCGAATTCGGTGTTACTGCATTGATTCGTATCCGGCGTGCTGCA
>JAPLJY010000165.1 GCA_026388345.1 Deltaproteobacteria bacterium | reverse complement strand
TGTTTCGCTTCATTCAGGCCGCGGATGTTGCTCAGGACATCGGAGAGCATCGCGCCGCGAACACCGGCGTAGGTCTCGGGCCTGACTCCGTCAACGGACACGACCAGGCGATCCACACCCAACCTGACCAGCTCGCGAGCCATTTCGGGCTTGAGCAGCAAACCATTGGAGCCAACACTGACAGTTAGGTCGCGCTTGCGCATTGCCTCAATCATTTCCAGGATGTTGGGATGTGACAGAGGTTCGCCAGAGCCGGTGAAAATGACACGGGCCAAGTTGGGCAGGCTCTCCAGGCTGTCTGCCACACACCGGAACGTATCCATGGACATCTCGGCTTCGGGGTCGCCCCAGACGTTGCGGATGCAGGTGCGGCAGTGGAGATTACAGCCAGTCGTCGGCTCGATGTACAGCTTGCGCGCGTCGGGGAGGCGCGGGCGGAGAATGAGTTCGCCTTCTCGCTCGTCCAGCCAGTATTCGAGGTTGGGCGCCAGTCGTCGGCGCTGGACAAAATCATCTGGCAGAGCCAGCCGGCCCTGATCGTCGGTTATGATCTTGGGCATCTTGCCTCAGAAGGAAACGGACAGGGCAGTGGTCGCCCTGTCCGTATTCTGCTGCGATCTGCTAAAGCTCGGCAAAGACCGAATCCAATGCGCTGTCCGGCACGTCAAAGACCTGGTTGTGCGGCGGCAGCGGCTCGAATTTCATGAACTCGGGCACGCGGTCGGCGGCCTTGCCGATACCGGCCGCTTCGTTGAACGCGCGCTCTTTCTTCAAGATGGATCCGCCCAGCGCGAGGACGTCAGCCGCGCTCCAGTTGGTGCCCAGGACGCCGTTGGTCTCTTCGACCATGCCTTCATAGCCGCTGGCAATGTCGAGGATGGCGAAGGCGATGAACAGGCAGTGGCCGCTGGAGTCAATGAAGGCCGTGGTCGCCTGGAACGCGCGGCTCAGGCCCGCCTTGCCTTCAGGGCTGAGCGGGTCTTGCTTGCCCATGACGCCCAGGATTTCGGGTGCGATGGTGTAGCCTGCGGTGTGGTCGGCGCCCATGGTGGTGGTGGCATAGGTGATGCCGATGCCCTTGACGGCACGAGGCTCATAGGCGGGCATGCTCTGGCCCTTGACTGTGGGCACGTGGACCACGCCGAACATCTTGCCGGTGAGCTCGGTGCCGCCGCCCAGAATGCGGCCCATCGGCGTCGCTTTTCCCATCTCGTGGACCAGGTTGATTGCGCCCTTGCCGTCGCCGAACTTGATCACGCCGCCTTCCATCGCGACGGCTATGGCGGTGCCGGTCTCGATCGTGTCCAGGCCGTAGGCATTGCACAGGCGAATCATCTCCGCCACATCGTCCAGGTTGTCAATGCCGCAGTCAGCGCCCAACGCCCAGGCTGACTCATACTCCACGCAGGAGGTATGCACCGTGCCATCGGGCTTGTACCAGGTGTTGGAACACTTGATGATGCAGCCGGGGCTGCAGGCATGATTGTACGTTTCCTTGCCGGTGCGTTGCTTGACCCCATCGAAGATGGCCTCACCGGCGATGCTGCCGGCGCCTTCAAAACGGCCACTGGAAAAGTTGCGGGTCGGCAGGCCGCCGGCCTCGTTGAGAACATTGATCAGGGCCGCCGTGCCATAACTGTTCAGTGTGCCCTTGGGCTTGGTGATGTTGTGGGTCAGCAGGGCGTCCGCCATCTTCTTGCGGCCCTGATCAAACAGGGCCTTGTCGGCAATCTGCACGCCGGGAGCGCCGTCATCGGTGACGACGATGAACTTTAGTCCCTTGCTGGCCATGACGGAGCCCAGGCCGCCGCGCCCGGAATAGCGGCTGGGACGCTTGAACTCGTCGTTGTACGCAATGCCCGAGTTGCAGTAACCATATTCACCCGCCACGCCGCATCCGGCGATGGCAACCTTGTTCCCGAACCGTTCGTACACCTTCGGGAATACCTCGTACAGGTTTTTGCCCGCATATTCAGTTGCGTCAAAGAACTCGACTTTGGGCTTGCGGGCCGCGGCGTCCCATGAGAGATTGACACCCCAGAACTTGCCTTTTGCCTTGGGCTGGCCTTCGACCACCATAGCCTTGACCTGCATCGCCGCCAGTGCGCACGCCCACGAGGTGCCGGCATTGGACTCCTTGATACCGCCGGTCAGCGGCGACTTGGCCCCGGCCGAAACGCGGGCCGATGACGGCGCGACGGTGCCCGTCAACATTCCGGGCGAAAAGACGAGCTTGTTGTTGGGGCCGAGTGGATGGCACAGCGGCGGAACCTCGTCGGCGACAATAGACGACGTCATCCCACGCCCGCCCAGATGCTTGTAGGCTTCTGGGACTTCCTCTACGCGATAGGTCAGATCGGTCATGTTGATGCGCAAGATAGAAGCGGACATGATGATACTCCTTTCTTTGATATTTAATTTGTTTATAATTTCATGCCGGAAAACCCACAATCTTGCTTGTGGGATGAACGGCATCCGCCCAGAGTGGGTGTTTTTAGATGGCGGCAGCCCTGTAATTGTAGATCGCGCCAGTCAAATAGGACTGAGTGCGGTCTACCGGTCCAGAAGCCACCGAGCTTGCTCGGTGGTAATTCACTTGATATATGTTACTTATAGCATATAATTATAGAGGGCTATTATTGCTTGTCAAGGGATATTTTGCAGCGTTTTTCCAAGGTTTTTTCGAAAATGTGGAAGAAACGATCGATGCAAACACAACCCCTTCAGTGCAACACAATCTTTTGATTTAACTTGGATTAATCTTCTGAAGTAAATTTCTGGCGTGTTGGTTGTCGGGATTCAGTCTCAAGGCATAATGGGAATGGCGGGGCAATTTATTTCGGGGAGCATGTCGAGTCCCAGGCGCGAAAAGGCAATGATCCAAAAATGCAAACAACCGGAATCACCATGAAATCGGAGATCCGGTATTTGATGGAGAATTCGGGTATCACCATTTAGGTCCCGTTTTGAGCCACCTTCTCCCCGGATAATGCGGGACACGGAAATCAGGCGTCTCTCGACAGAGAAGGATGACGGATAATGATGTTAGACGTTTTCCTCCATCGGCAAGAGGAAGCTCCGGACTCCGGCGCGGGGATGCTCATGCTGGAGCCGGCGGACACGCTCGTTGATCGGGGCGACCTCCTCGTCGGCCACGGCCATGATCAGGACGTTGTTCTTCCCCGGCCAGCAGTGGGTCCCCAGCTTGGGCTCCGTCTCGGTCCCCTCGCCCTGGGCCTCCACCATCTTGGTATAGCCGTGGATCCCTGCCTCCTTCAGGGCGGCGATCACATCCTCATCCGCCGCCTCGCAGTAGATGATCAGAAACATTTTCATATTATCCACCTTCTGATTCAGGTCTGTCCGATCGTCAGGTGACGTCCGGAGGTGTCTTTGATCTTTCTTCCATGTCCTTTTTCTTTCCGCGCCTTATAAAAAAGCCCTGCCAGTCGTCGAAGAGGTCATAGGCAGCCGGGACGACTACGAGCGTCAGAAACAGGGATGTAAGGAGTCCGCCGATGACGGCAATCCCCATGGGCGAGCGGGTTTCCGACCCCTCCCCCAGGCCCAAGGCGACCGGCAGCATCCCGAAGACCATCGCAAAGGTCGTCATCAGGATTGGCCGCAGCCGGACCGGGCCTGCTTGAAGGATCGCTTCCCGCCTTGGTATGCCCCGAGCCCTCAGGACGTTCGTGTAATCGACGAGCAGGATCGCATTTTTCTTCACCAGCCCCATCAGGAGGATGAGGCCGATGAAACTGAAGATGCTGATCGTTTTTCCCGTCAGGATGAGGGCCCCGAAGGCCCCGATGAACGACAAGGGCATCGCCAGAAGGACCGTGAACGGGTGGACGAAGCTCTCGAACTGGGCAGCCAGGACCATGTAGGCCATAGTCACCCCCAGAAGAATCGCAAACAACAGGTACCCGAAGGATTCTTTCATCGTGTCGGCCTGCCCTCGGTACTTCGGAAGAAAATCGGAGGGTAGGATCTTGGCTGCGATGCCGTTGAGTTCCTCAATCGCCTGCCCGAGGGGGATCCCCTCGAGGTTGGCAAACAGGGTGATCGCCCGCTGGCGGTCGACCCGGTTGATCACGCTCGGGCCGCCCCCCTCCTGGATCCGTACGAGGTTGCGCAGCTCCACCAGCCGCCCGTCGCGCGCCCTGACTAAGATCTTGGCCAGGTCGTCCGGATCCCGCCGCTCCTCCGGATTGAGGCGGATCCGGAGGTCGTAGCGCTTCCCCCGGCTTTCATCCTTGTATTTGGTCACCTCAGTTTCGCCGCTCATCAGGAGGTTGATCGCTTGGGCGATGGTCGAGACATCCACGCCCAGATCGGCCGCCTTGTCCCGATCGATGTACACCTTGAGCTCGGGCTTGCCCATCTCCAGGGAGCTGTCGACGTCCACGACCCCCGGCTTTTTCGAAAATTCGC
>JAPLJY010000079.1 GCA_026388345.1 Deltaproteobacteria bacterium | reverse complement strand
CGTTCATATCGGCGGGCTTCACCTCATATCTCCCCCCACTGGCAAAACCCAACAGTTGCCTGGTTAAATCCGCCCCGCTCTGCACCTGCTCCTCAATCCGCTTGAGCCGCTCATAATGCGGATGGGAGGGATCCAGATCCATTAACGTCAGCGAGGCATACCCCTGAATCCCCATCAGCAGGTTGTTGAAGTCGTGGGCGATGCCGCCGGCCAACGTGCCGACGGCCTCCATCTTATCCGCATGCTGCAGACGCTCTTCCAGAATCCGCTTCTCCTCCTCGGCACGCTTGCGCTCGGTGATATCGCGGAGGACTCCTTCCTCTTGGAAATAGCGCCCCTGTTCATCAAAGCGCGTGTGGGAGTTCAATTCCACCAATCGGACAGCCCCGTCCTTCGACTGCACCCGAAATTGAAGACCTTTTGTATATTCCCGATGATCTTTCATCGCCTGCAAAAAGGAATTGGCCACCATTTCCTTGTCATCCGGGTGGATGATGTCAAGAAATGGTTTCCCCACAACCATCTCAGCGTCATAACCATAGCGCGAAATGGCAGGCTCATTGACTGCGAGAACATTCCCTATTTTATCAAGGGAATAGATAATATCCGGGATGTTGTGGGATAAAGTCCGATATTTCTCTTCACTCTCCCGCAACGCTTCCTCCATCCGCTTGCGATCGGTGATGTCACGAAGGGATTCTATGGCGCCGATAACGTTTCCCGTAGTGTTGCGCAATCTTGAAGCCGTGGCCGATAAATAAGCCCCTTTGCCTTCATAGGTTTTCGGAACATATACCTCCCCGTAAAGAGTATCGGCAATCCTGTAAACGGCATCGTACTTTCTCATTTCAAATTCTTCGTCTGGCAAGAAAGCCAGGTCAATGAGAATCAGCCTTCGCTCTCTATAAAATGGAATGGCGTATTCATAGTTATCCTTCCCGAGCATCTCCTCCGTGGAAACTCCGGTCAATTTTTCGATAGCCTTGTTCCAGGCGATGACTTTTCCATCAGCGTCAACGACAAACGTTGCATCCGGCAGGAAATCAATGATATCATTAAGACGTCTATGCGATTCCTGTAGCGCCTCTTCCGCTATCTTGCGCTCTGTGATGTCCTCCAGGGTTTCGAAGGCAGCAACAATCACCCCCTTCGAATCCCGGATTGCAGCGGCCGTAAAGCGCAAATACTTCCCATCCTCCCCCAAGGCAGGGAAAAAATCCGTGGCCTCATATGCATCTTCAATCAACGGAGACTTGATATACTTGCCAGAATACCACTGGGGAACCAACTCGACAGCCTCATCCACCAGCAAGTCTGCCATGCAGGGTCTCTCTTCATTGTAAAAGCCCCTCCAGTGCGTACAGGTACCAACTACTTCCTCAGACTTGATTCTGCTCATTTCTTCCAGGGCCTTGTTCCAATGGATGACCCGGTGGTCCTTCCCGATTACAAAGGCGGGGATCGGAGAACCATCGATAATACTATGTAACCGCTGTTCACCCTCCCTGAGCGCCTCCTCCGCCCGTTTGCACTCGGTGATGTTCGAGATCAGACTGTCATAAGCCACCAGGCGACGGCGTTCATCGTAGTGCGGCACGGATGTATTCCGCACCCAGCGGACAGAACCATCCCGATGGACGATGCGGTGTTCCAGCGCCATCGACGTCTCTCCGGCAATCACCCGGGCGGCATGCCCTGTCACGGCGTCCCGGTCCTGGTCATAGATCATGTGATGCCAGAGGTAAGGATCGGCCTGGTAATCCTCGGACGTATAACCGGTCACGGCCACGCAACCCGGCCCATGCACTGTGGTAACGGGACGTCCGTTTTCGACCTGCACCTGCCCGCTTGCGCTCAGTGATGTCCCGGATCACACTAATGAACGCCCGCGGCTCACCGGTCGCAGTCCGTACTGCCGAGGAGTTTATTTCCATGGGAATCCATGTACCATTACGATTCCGCACCAGGTATTCGTTTTTTTGCGAGTGCCCTTCACTGAGGGTACGGCGGAGGTTGGCTGCAGCAAGTGCTTTGCCTTCTTCGGTAAGAAGATCAAATACCGTTTTCACCTCCTGAAGAAACTCATCGACGCTCGATACGCCGTAAACCTTTGCTGTCTGCGCGTTGGCAGCAAGAATCTCCCCACCAAGGGAATACATTATGATTGCATCCGGTGATGTTTCGATCAGCGTGCGGTATAACTCTTCGCTTTCCCTGAGTGCTATCTCCGCCTCCACATGCTTGGCTTCTGATTTTTCCAGCTCAGCAATGCGCAGGCTCATTTCTTCCATCTCTTTCATGAATTGCGCCTTGGTCTCGCTTTTATCTTTCATGTTTCATACCTCGGGAATATTGATCGACAACTAAAATATACAATATTTTAAAAAATATTGCTTTAAGGAATGTAATCAGTTGGGCGACCGTACCCTGTACAAGAACCTCAACGAGCTTCTGGAACCGGAAACAAAACTGGGGCAGGTGACATATGACGGCTCCCTGGCGAGTTTCAACGCCTCTCTCAAGATATTCCTTGCCGCCCTCGATGCGTGATCCGCTGCTGCGGATCACGTTATGGTGGGTGGAAGGGAGGCTTGCGGCAGAGAACGCTCTTGGCGGAAAGGTGGTCACCATGAGGAGGAGCAGGTTGGCCGGTTGTTATCCGGGTTGCTTTTATGGATATGTCCATGTATATAAATATCCATATGGACGTCGATATCATCAAAAACAAGAACGGTTTCATCTGCGACATGGACGGCGTGCTCTACCATGGCAACCGCCTGCTGCCGGGAGTCAAGGAGTTTGTCGCGTGGCTCCAGCGCGAAAAAAAGCACTTCTGCTTTTTGACCAATTCGAGCGAACGGTCGCCGCGGGAACTGCGCGAAAAGCTCGCGCGCCTGGGGATCGACGTCGATCAGAATGTTTTCTACACAAGCGCCCTGGCGACGGCGCAGTTTCTTGCGGGCCAGTGCCCCGGCGGCAGCGCTTATGTTATCGGCGAATCAGGACTGACGAACGCCCTTTACGATGCCGGTTTTTCGATGAATGAGATCAATCCCGATTATGTAATCGTCGGCGAAACCAAGGCCTACGGTTTCGAAAAAATCTCCCGCGCCATCCACTGTGTCCTCCACGGGGCAAGGCTCATCGGCACCAATCCCGATCTGACCGACCGGTTCGAGGAGGGCATCCTGCCCGCCACCAAGGCGCTCATTGCACCCATCGAACTTGTCACGGGCAAAGAAGCCTATTTTATCGGTAAACCCAACCCTCTGATGATGCGCCACGCATTGAAAAAGATCGGCTGCACCCGGGAAGAGACCATCGTCATCGGCGACCGGATGGACACCGATGTTGTTGCTGGAATCGAGGCGGGAATCGACACGCTTCTTGTTTTAAGCGGCGTCACCTCCAGAGCGGAAATGGACAACTTCCCCTACCGCCCAACGTATGTGTTTAATGGCGTGGGTGATATTATCGAATCACTGTCTACCACCCCCTGAGCTCCTGCTTTCTCCGCATCTTCAGTCCATGCCTTTCGCAATGACAGTTCCGGATAAAGGTGGTAAAATGATCGCCGTCGGGTTCAATATCCGGGAGAAAATCCGGGATATCGTCCGGGTCCGGGAGATCCCGCCGGAATTTATAGCCTGAAGGGAAGGTCTATCCAAGGTATTGAACCCGCTTGGGCAGGGGAAGAAGGTTCGGCATGGCTAACGATCTAAGAGGCATCTCACGACGGCAGTTTTTGAAGGCAACCGCGGCAGGCGCGGCCATCGGCCTGATGGGGAATCCCGCTTTTCTGGGTGCGGCCGAGGAGCCGGAGCTTGCGGTGATTGCAGGCGAGCCGGCAGCCGCCACCCGCAAGGCCCTGGAGGCCCTGGGGGGGATCTCGCGCTTTGTGAAACAGGGGCAGCGCGTCATCATCAAACCCAACATGTCTTTTGCCAAGAGCCCCGATTTCGCCGCGACTACACATCCTTTGGTCGTCGTAGCGGTCGCCCGGGCCTGCATGGAGGCAGGAGCCCGGGAGGTTCTGGTCCTGGACCATACGCTGCAGAGGGCCGAGCTCTGTCTTGAACGGACGGGCATCCGGGATGCATGCAAACAGCATGTCCCGGGTGTCCATGTCCTTGCCCTGCAGGATCGAAAATTCTTTCAGGAGATCAAGATCCCTCAGGGAAAGGTTCTCAACCGGGTGGAGGTCCTCCGGGACATTCTGGACAACGCCGTGTTGATCAGCGTTCCCGTCGCGAAATCCCATTCCGCAACGGGGGTGAGCCTCGGGTTGAAGGGGCTCATGGGCCTCATCTGGGACCGGGAGAGCTTCCACTCCCAGTTCGACATCAACCAGGGGATTGCGGATCTGGCGACGGTGATCCGACCCCAGTTGACCGTTCTCGACGCCACCCGCGCCATGGCCTCCGGCGGACCGGGTGGGCCCGGCGACGTCAGGAAGCCGAACCTCATCGTGGCCGGCGTGGACCCCGTGGCGGTGGATTCCTACGGGGTGGGCATTGTTCCATGGTATGGCCAGAACTTCAAGGGCCGCCAGGTGGAGCATCTGTTGATGGCCCACCAGCGGGGATTGGGGAAGATCGACATGGATAAGCTCAGAATCTACAAGGGAACCGCATGAGGAAAACCATCCAGGCCCTGTCGTTGCTGCTGTTCACGGCCTTCTTTCTGCTGGCCACCTATCGGTTGCCGGACTGGCTCCCGGCCGATCTTTACCTGCGGATCGACCCGCTTCTCGGGATCAATGCCGTGATCGCCTCGCGGGAGATCATCGGCCGCGTCCTCTGGTCGCTCGTTCTGATCGGGTTGACACTGGCCGTCGGGCGGTTCTTCTGCGCGTATGTTTGTCCGCTGGGCGCCACGATCGACGGCATTGACTTTCTTTTTTTCCGGAAGGGCAGGCGTCCGGAGCTGAAAGCGGACTTGAGCCTGCGCAGGTGGAAATATGTTCTCCTCATTCTGATCATCGCCGCCGCCCTGACGGGCGTCTCGCTGGTCTATCTCCTCGACCCCATCGCCCTGCTGACCCGGTTTTATACCTTCGTCCTCCATCCGCTGATGATCGCCGTCACCAATCTCCTGCTGGACCTGATCCGCCCCCTTTCCCGGGGAATGGGATGGGTCGGCCTCTCCCACCTCCAGGTTCCCCAATCCGTCTATTACATGACGGTCCTGACGCTCGTGATCTTCGGGGCGGTGATTGCGCTCGGCCGCCTGGCGCCGCGGTTCTGGTGCCGTTATCTCTGCCCGCTCGGAGCCCTGCTCAGCCTGATCTCGCCGCTGGGGGTTTTCCGGCGCCGTGTCAGCAAGGCGTGCAATCAATGCATGGCCTGCCGGAAGGGCTGCCCCATGGGGGCGATCGGGGATGACCCGCTCTCGATCCGTTCAGCGGAATGCATTCAGTGCCGGGAGTGCGCCGGGATCTGTCCGCAGAAGGCGATCTCCTTTCCCGCCTCCGTCTCCGGGATGGGCGAATATTCCGGCCTCGATCTCACCCGCCGGGGATTCGTCGCCTCCCTGGCCGGGGGGCTGACCTTCGGCTTTCTGTCGCTTAGGACCCCCTTCGCCCTTCTGCAGGGGAGGCGGCAGCTCATCCGGCCGCCCGGTGCGCTTCCCGAGACCGAGTTCCTGCGCACCTGCATCCGCTGCGGGGAATGCATGAAATCCTGCGCGACCAACACCCTCCAGCCTTCTTTCTGGGGATCCGGTTCTCTGGGGCTCTGGACCCCGAAGTTAGAGCTGCGGATGGCGGCTTGCGAACCGAATTGCAACGTCTGCGGCAAGGTTTGCCCGACCCAGGCGATCCGTTCCCTGCCGCTCGAGGAAAAGACCCATGCCAAGATCGGGACGGCCGTCTTGCGCAAGGAGATGTGCCTGGTATGGACCCAGAACAAGCAGTGCCTGATCTGCGACGAGATCTGTCCCTACAACGCCATTGTGTTTCGACCCGTGGACGGGTATCGGCGGCCTGTCGTGGTTGCTTCCCGGTGCAACGGCTGCGGGTATTGCGAGCAGCGCTGCCCCGTCGGGGGCGAATCCGCCATCGTCGTGATGACGGACGGAGAAATCCGTCTGAAGGAGGGTTCATACATCGCCGAGGCCCGAAAGCTCGAGTTGGAATTCAAGCCCGATCCCGGCGACGACAAGTTCGTGATCGACGAGTCCGGCTTCAAGTTTGAAGAGGGGGAGAAGGAGAAAAGCCCTCCCGCCGGCCAACGGACGCCGCAGAAGCCCAAAGGGTTTCTGTGACCGGGAGCTTAAACCCGCAAGCCCCGCCCTGCAGGCGGGGATAAGGGGCGCAATATAAAAACAGACAGCCTTCTTGCCGGGAAGTCCCGCCCTCTTGGCGGGGAGCTTTAATCATGACTCTCATTATCATGTCCGGGAAGGGAGATTTCCCCGGATGGAATGGTTCTTTTGTAGTATCATGACCGATATGAAGCGATGAACATCACGGACAGGTTTTGCCGAAAGAGAGGAGGTCCCCCATGAAGCTTCCGGAACAGAAAACCAAAATCGTGGCCACGATCGGGCCGGCATCGGCATCGCGGGAAGTCATCGAAGCGATGATCAAGGCCGGGATGAATGTAGCCCGGATCAATTTCTCGCACGGCGATTTCGGCGGCCACAAACAGGTGATCGACAGGCTCCGCGAGGCAGCCCGCGGGTTGGGACGGAGAATCGCCGTCATGGCCGACCTGCCCGGTCCGAAAATGAGGATCGGCCGGCTGGCGGATGAGCCCGTCGAATTGCAGCCGGGGTCCCTCTTCACCCTTACAACCCGGGACATTGTCGGAGACGCCGGGCGGGTTTCGGTCAGTTTTGCACGTCTCCCCCAGGCGCTCCGGCCCGGCGACACCCTGTTTTTGAACGATGGTCTTATCCAGCTCGAAACCGTAAGGGTGGAAGGTTCCGAGGTCGTCTGCCGGGTCCTGGTGGGTGGAGAATTGCGCTCCCGAAAGGGGCTCAATCTGCCCGGCATCGAGCTCGGGATCAGCGCCTTCACCGATCACGACCGCGAATGCCTGAAGTTTGCCTCCGAATCGGGGGTGGATGCGGTCAGCCAGTCCTTTGTCGAGAGCGCAGCGGATATCGTTGCCGTGCGGGAGTCGGCAGCCGCAATGGGTTACAACCCGTTCATCATCGCGAAAATTGAACGCTCCAATGCGCTGGAACATATGGACGATATCCTCGCAGCGGCAGACGGCATCATGGTTGCGCGCGGAGACCTCGGGGTGGAAATACCGATCGAGCAGATTGCCGTTGTTCAGAAGCGGCTCATCCACAGCGCCAACCGGATGTGAAAACCCGTGATCACCGCCACGCAGATGCTGGAGTCCATGACGGACAACCGGCGCCCCACCCGGGCGGAGGCGACCGACGTGGCCAATGCGGTCTTAGACGGCACGGACTGTGTCATGCTCTCGGAGGAGTCGGCCATGGGCAAATATCCAGTGGAGGCTGTAGCCATGCTGGCGAAGATTGCCGCTGCGACGGAACCGCACCGCTTCCGCCATGGTTTCAAGGAGGATCTTCTGAATCACGGCCGCAACGTTCCTGTCCGGATTGCGGACCTGATTGCCGTGAGTGTCGAGACCGCGCTTTCGCGCATCTCCCCCGCCGCCGTATTTGTTCCAACCCACAGCGGCTCAACCGCCCGCTCGATCGCCCGCTTCAAACTGCCGGTATGGATCGTGGGGGTGAGTTCCCTGGAGGCGACCTGTCAGCGGCTTCTCTTCAGCAGCGGGGTCTATCCGATGTGCGAGCCCGATCACCCGAAGGACTGGAATGCTTATGTGGGGGATTGGTTGCGGAACCACGAGATGGAGGGAGATTTTGCGATCCTGACCGAAGGGCCGTCGGCGAAGCACCCGGAGGCAAACAACCGTATGGAGATCATCCGGCTCCGGTGTGAAGAAAAGAAGGATTCACGATAACCCATAGCGGGGGAAAAATGAGCGTCCACGAACTTGCCGGCAAGCCGGCCCCAAGATCACTCCTGGCCAATATCCCGAGGCTTCTCTCCGCATATTACACCCATAAGCCCGACGCCTCCGATCCCTCGCAGCGGGTGGCTTTCGGAACCTCGGGCCACCGGGGTTCATCCCTTAGGAACAGCTTCAACGAGGGACATGTCCTGGCCATCAGCCAGGCCGTCTGTGAATACCGAAAGGCAAAGAAGATCCGCGGCCCGCTCTTCCTGGGCATGGACACCCATGCCCTCTCGGAAGCGGCGCTCGCCAGCGCCATCGAGGTCTTCGCCGCCCAGCGGGTCGATGTGATGATTCAGAAGGATTTCCGGTACACGCCCACACCGGTGATTTCCCATGCCATCCTGACCTATAACCGGGGAAGGAAAACCGGATTGGCCGACGGCGTGGTGATCACCCCTTCCCACAACCCGCCGGAGGATGGCGGATTCAAGTACAATCCGCCCGAAGGCGGTCCCGCGGATACGGAAACAACCTGGATCATCGAAGAGAGGGCCAATGCGATCCTGGCCTCGGGGATCGGAAAGATCCGCCGGCTGCCCCTGGAAAGGGCGCTGAAGTCGGGGTCGATCCATGAATACGATTATGTGGCCCCCTATGTCGAGGATCTGCGGAACGTCATCGACATGGAGGCGATTTCGGGATCGGGACTCCGGATCGGCGCGGACCCCCTCGGCGGGGCGGCAGTGGACTACTTTGATCCCATCGCCGACCGCTACGGCCTTTCCCTTTCGGTGGTGAACCGGACCGTCGACCCGACCTTCTCTTTTATGACCGTTGACAGGGACGGCAAGATCCGGATGGACTGCTCTTCGCCCTATGCCATGGAAGGCCTGGTCCGGCTGAAGGATAATTTCGATATCGCCTTCGGCAACGACACGGACGCCGACCGCCACGGCATCGTCAACCGGGGTGAGGGGCTGATGAATCCCAACCATTTCCTGTCCGCCGCGATCTTTTACCTGTTCCGGAACCGGCCGGGTTGGAACGAGGATGCGGCGGTGGGGAAAACACTGGTCTCCACCGCCATGATCGACCGTGTGGCCGCAGACCTCGGGAGGCGGCTCTGCGAGGTTCCCGTGGGCTTCAAATGGTTCGTGGCCGGCCTGCTGGACGGCTCCTGCGGGTTCGGCGGAGAAGAGAGCGCCGGGGCTTCTTTCCTGAGAAGGGACGGCACGGTATGGACGACGGACAAAGACGGCATCATCATGGATCTGCTCGCCTGCGAGCTTACGGCAAAAACCGGCAAAGACCCCGCCGCCCTGTACCGGGATATCGAGGAGAGATTCGGCACATCGTTCTATGAACGAATCGATGCCCCGGCCACGCCCGGGCAGAAGGCGGCGTTCAAGGGGCTTTCCCCCGAGATGATTGCCGTGGGAGAGCTTGCCGGCGAACCTGTCCTTGCCGCATTGACCCGTGCTCCCGGCAATGATGCCGAGATCGGGGGACTCAAAGTCGTAGCCGAAAATGGATGGTTTGCCGCCCGTCCGTCGGGAACGGAAAACATCTACAAGATCTATGCGGAGAGCCTCCTGGGAGAGGAACATCTGCGAAGGATCGAGGAAGAGGCCGTGATCATCGTGAACGGCGCGTTTGCGGCGGCAGGTCTTTAGTCTTGGACAAAAAGGTTCCGGAAAGGTATAAGGCCAAAAAGGTGATGCCCGGGAGGCGAAGCGGGAAGATCGCACGGAAACAGGGGTAGGGAAACGTTTGGCGGATTTTGATTGAGGTGGCGGGATGAACGTCGGGGAATGGATTTTCAAGCGGGCCTTGACCTGTCCGGACGGCCCGTTCCTGAAGGAAGAGGAGGCGCGATTCTACACGAACCGCGAGTTCAACGAACGGGTGAACCGGATGGCCCACGCCCTCACAGCCTGGGGTGTCGGCAAGGGTGAACGGGTGGCCGTTATCATGGCCAATGCATCGGAGTTCCTGGAGATATTCTTTGCGTGCGCCAAGACGGGGGCGATCATGGCGCCCATCAACTTTCGTCTGGCCGTGCCGGAGCTCGCATACATCTTCCGGGACTGCGCCCCACGGGTTCTCGTCTATTCGGTGGACTTTGCCGTCAAGGTCGGGGAGGTGAAGAGCTCCCTGCCCGCGTGGACGCAATGCTTACGCCACGGCGGCCCCGCCGGGGACGATCCCATCCTCGCCGAAGCCGTTGTCCCCTTTCCTGTCACGGAACCGAATCCCCTGGAGGAGGTCACGCTCGCCGACCCGCTGTTCATCATGTACACCTCCGGGACGACGGGGGATCCCAAGGGGGCGGTCCTGACGCACGGCAACGTGCTGTTTGGTTCGATCAATACGGTGATCGGCTGCGGGATCAACCGTTCCTACAAATCCCTCGTCGTGGCCCCGCTGTTCCACATCGGCGCCCTTGGCGCCTCGGCCCTGCCGATCCTCTATGCGGGCGGCTCTCTTGTCCTCAAAGGGTTCTTCAACGCATCCGAGGTGACCGGCCTGATCTGCCGGGAGAAAATCAACTACATGTTCGCCGTACCGGTCATGTTCCAGCTCCTCACCCGGACCGAGGAGTGGGAGAAGGCGGATTTTTCCCACATCCATTTCTTCATTGCCGGCGGGGCGCCCATGCCGCTCCCGGTAATCCGGAAATACCAGGAGGAGAAGGGGATCTTCTTCGCCCAGGGATACGGGATGACGGAGACCTTCCGCCTCACCTCGCTGGATCTCGAGGATTCGATCCGGAAGGCCGGTTCCGTGGGCAAGGAGGTTCTCCACGTCCTGCTTCGGATCGTGGACGAGCAGGACCGGGAGGTTGAGCCCGGCGAGGCGGGCGAGATCATCGTCAAAGGGCCGAACGTATTTGCCGGTTACTGGAACAAGCCCGCCGAGAC
>JAPLJY010000255.1 GCA_026388345.1 Deltaproteobacteria bacterium | reverse complement strand
GGACGACCTTCAGGATGTTCCTTTCGGAGGTGTAATGGGCGCCGAGGTTGCGGCGCTTCCCCGGATCCATGACGGACTGGAACATCGAGCCGAAGATGGCCGGTGAGACCCGGCTCCAGTCGAAGGCGAGACACTCCAACAGCGTCCGGCGCATCCGGGAATCGAAATTGGGAAAGCGGAGCACCTCTTCGTAGAGGGCGCCGTTGACGTAGGGAAATTTTTCCAGGTCTTCGTCCAGGGCTTTCTCCCGCTTTTCAGGCGGCGTGTCGAGGGTCTGAAAGACCTGGGCGATCAGCGTTCCGGTGTCCGTTCCGTCTTCCCGGGTCTTTTCCTCCAGGAGAAAGCGGAAGTGGTCCCGGGGAAAGATGCCCGTGTCGTCCGCGAAGAGGCAGTAGATGAGGCGGACGAGAAAAACCTCCAGCTTGTGACCGTCGTACCCGCCGGCGAGCAGCGCGTCATGCAGTTCGCCCATCTTTTCTGCGACCTGCACATTGACGGGGTCTTCATCTTGGTAGGTCCGTTTCGTATAGCCGGACATGAAGCCGAACCGGTGGATTTGCGCCGGCAGGTCGTTCAGGAGAAAATCCGTCTCCGTGTCTGCCTCAAGATCATAGAGGCGGAAGTTTGCGAAATCGGAGACGAGGACGTATTTGGGAAGTTCCTGTTCGGATATGCCGGGGAAATAGTCCAGGGCCTGCTGGTAGGCCCGATCGAGATTCTGACCGCGGGATTTATGTTCGACGATCAGCATGCCCTTCCAGAATAGATCGATGGAACCGGCCTTGTCGCCCAGCTTTTTGACGGGGGCCTCGAAGGCGGCCACGCGGCGGCGGGATATGCCGAAGATATCAAAGAATTCATTCCAGAATGTTTGCGCTTCCGATTTTTCCCGGACGGCGGAACCCCAGCGGAAGGCGAATTCCACGGCGCGATCGCGTATCTCTTTCTGGCTCAGGGGCATAAACCAACCTTGATTAATCTCTTCGGGTTATATTCCCTAAAGTTTGCTTCGTTCCTTATTATAAAGGTCATGACATCATTCAGCCCTTGATGGTCGCGGACGTCGGGGCGGCGTGATCCTGCAAGGTGATCTGCTTCAAAACCGCCAAATATTCCCGGTAACGATCCAGGTAGAAGGCCAGCCCCTTGGAAAAGTTTCTGCCGAGGATTCCGTCCAGGAAGAGCTGGCTGATCTCCCGCTCACGCTGCAGGATCCACTGGGAGCGGACGAAGATCTGCCGTTCCTCCTCCGACATGTTTTGGATGCGGGCCTTGAGGACGCTCCGGGAGCGGGGCTGGTACATCCAGAAGTAGAGGAGATCGAGGGCGTTGATGATGATGATCCTCTCCAGATCCTGGGCCTCGGCGTTGATCGTCTGCATGAATTTCTTCGGGGATTCAAGCATCGAAAGGACGTCCGTTTCGGGGAACAGCAGCTCGAGGCGGGCGTAGGTGTCGAAGAGCTGGCACAGCTTTGCCGAATAATCCCGAACCCGTTCATGAATGTTTTCATACCGGTCGGCGAGGCCTTCGATGACGCCCGCAACGCAATCGGAGGCCGCCTTGGAGATCACCGCCGCCCACTTCTGGAGGACGTCGTTGATCCCCGGAACGCCCGCTTCGAAGAGGATGCCATAGATCGTCGCATTGAAGACGATGGCGAGCGGGATCGACAGCACGCTCCGGAATAAGTTCCCGAAAACCGCCCCCTTCGGCAGCCCCCGGAAGGCGTTGTGGCTGGAGAGGTAGAGGCCGTTGGTCAGCGCCATCACGGTATAGAGGAGCGACGGGTTCGTGGTCGTCGTGACGCCGAACATCCGGTCCAGAAGGACCGTCTTGACGATATAATCGAGGAGCGGAACGGAAAATCCCGTGAACAGCAGCGAATCGGCCAGCCGTCCCCAGCTCACATAGTCGTTCCAGCGCAGCAGCGGAGAACGGCGGATGCCGCCCCCGCCAAGGACCGACTGGAGGATGTTCCGGAGCCCCGTGATCCCGAACCAGATGAAGGCCCCGCAGTAGGCCAGCAGCCACCAGTCTTTCGTCAGCGCGAAGGTCAGAAACGCCGGGATGAAACCGATCAGCACCTTGATGGCGTTCTTGAAGCCGCTGTTTAAGTATCGCCACGAACCTCCCGCCTCTTCCTGCGGCTTTTTCTCCTCCAGGGAGAGGTCGTTTCCCCCCTCCTCGTGAAGCCCGCCGAGGGGAATGATATTCCCCGGCGTCGCCATGCGAGTCGCATTGTCCTGGATCTCCCAGTCCTGCCGGCGTTCCTCTTCGAGGTACCGCAGACCCGGCAGAAAACGAAAGAGATGGCGGAGCCGATTTTCCCCCGCAGTCGGATCGGGAACATACGTTGTCCGCAGGAAGGCCGTCATCCGAACGGGAAGGGTGAAGAATGTCGGAAACATGGTATGCCGGATTGCCCTTTGCGCCCGCCGGGTCAATGTTTCCCCGATGATCAGCCCCATCCCGTAATGGTGGAGGGACCGGCCGGTGGAATCGCTGCCGATGTACGACTTGAGGGGGACGATCCGGTAATGGGACTGGAGAACCGGGATGTTGCGGAGAATCTCGGTCATCTTTGCGATCCGGTCCCCGCGATCCGGGGAAGGGGAATGTTCGAGCAGTTGGAGCATCCCGCGGATGAGACGCTTCAGCGTGATGACATTTCCCTCGTTGAGCGCGATCTGCAGTTCGTTGATCTCCGGATAGTGGGCCGCCTTTCCGTCCACATAATCCTTCAAGTTGAAGATCTCCAGGTGGGTGATCATTCCCTTGCAGTCGTAGAGCATCTCCAGGACGTCTTCGACGGACAGATCGCTCAAATTGAGGCAGGTCCGGTATCCCGCATGGAGCTGATCCAGCCGCTCCATGAGTTCCCGGGGGGTGAGCCTGAGAAGCTGCGGCATATCCTCCCCATTGCGATAAATGTTCGGATTGGGGAGGGAGGGGTTCTGTTCCGGCCTCAGGTAACGGTCGACAATCGCCTCCGAGTCGAGTTCGCGTATTCTCTTCGCGAGGCCCTCCATCCGGAGGCGCTCCTCGGGTTCCGCTTTCTCGTAGCTGCCGCGAAGCCCGTTCATCCGGGTCTCCAAAAGCGGCAGGATACGGGAATGGATGAATTCCCCCAGATGGAGGATCGACGCCTGGCCGCCGGCGACGAAGGCAAGGAAGTTCGTTGGGTCGAGCTCTGCCAGGTCGATGCCGAAGGCGCCGTTGATCGCGCAACGATGCCTGGTGTTGAATTCCCTGAGAAGGGCCAGCACGTGCTTCTGCTGGTATTCTGAAACCCGGCGCCCCTCGTCCAGGAAGGAGCGGACATGCGGATCGGAGAGGAAGGAGAGAAAATCCCGGGAATCCGCGAAGCCGCGGGGCACCCAGATGAAACGGACGTTCCTTCCCCGGAACTGCGCCCCTACGGAGACCCCGATGCGGATCGTGATCCCCATGATCTCGCCGGCCTCCAGGAGTTCGCCGGCGGCCTCCGGCGGCACATAATTGTAGTAGATCACGGTCAGGCGGCGGATCCCCTTGATCCAGGCGTCCATGATCAGATGGGTCGGGGTCTTGCGCCCTTTCGTATTGGCGTCGTGGACATGGTCGTCGAAGGCGATCTGGTTCCACTCCTCCGGCATCTCCAGGAGGTGATAGCGCAGCAGTTCGCGGCGGATGGTGCGCGGTTTTCCCGATGCGGCCATGCGGAAGTCGTGCGCCAGCTCCAAC
>JAPLJY010000026.1 GCA_026388345.1 Deltaproteobacteria bacterium | reverse complement strand
TGCAAACTGACCACATCGACATCTACACCCTGCACGGTCCCGATCCGTTTACGCCTCTGGAGGAGACTATCCGGACCCTGGACGATCTGGTCCGGCAGGGGAAGGTCCGCTATATCGGGTGCAGCAATTTTTTGGGGTGGCAGGTGCTGAAGGCCAACGGGATCAGCGACAGGATGAGCCTGGAGCGGTTTGCCTGCGGCCAGTACCCCTACAATCTGCTGGACCGTACGTTCGAGCATGAGCTCCTGCCCGCCTTTGAAGACCAGGGCATGGGGTTCAATTGTTGGAGCCCTCTGGCGGGGGGGCTGCTGACCGGGAAGTACCGCGGCAGCGCCCACCCGAAAAAAGGGACGAGAATCTATAAACGAATCAACATCGATGGATCCCGGTTCTGGAGCGATAGGACCATGTCGGTTACCGAGGAGATCCTGAAGATCGCCGACGACTGCGGCCTGAATCCCCTGAACCTGGCCCTGTCCTGGCTGCTCCATGACCCGCGGGTTACGGCGGTCATCTTCGGGGTGAGGAGCCTGCCCCAACTGGAGGACATCCTGGTTTCGGGTGACCTCGATCTGGAGGAGGAGATCTGGCGCAAAGTCAAGGAGGTGTCCGAGCCCGAACCGGATGCCCTCGTCAAACAGGATCTGATGGCCAAAAAAACGACCTTTGGTGAGGAGGAGTTCTAAGGCAAACGGCGCCGGGATGATGAAATGGTTATGGAAAGTCAGGACAGCGTTGGCAACCGCTGCCGGAAGGAAACGATCACATCCCGAATCGTATAGCCGGTCATGATCACCCCCGAAACGGCTATGGACCCATACCAGAGGAATTTGGGCAATTCAAAGTAAGGGGAACGATCCGTCGCTTGAATCGACAACCAGATGCCCTGATAGGTGAAAATTAGAAGAAACGCCAGCGCAAGCAAATTCAGCACGACCCCCAGAACGCGCCCCGCCCTGGTTCCGGCAAGCAGGTTGGGGATAAGATCCACGACGAAATGCTTCCTTTGACGGCACAGGTCCGCAGCGCAGAGGAATATCATCCAGGCGAACATCAATTCCACGATCTCATCCGACCATCCCATGGACACAATCGGAACGATTCTGAAAATGACGGCGGCAGTGATGAGGATCCATAACACCACCATGGCCAAGACGCTCCCCCAGCGCAGGGCGACTGCCAATATCCCATCCAGTTGTCCGAAAAAATCCTGTTTCATTTCCATCCTCCGTTCATCTTGTAGCGCCCATCAGCAGGTTGGGTATGAAGGTCGTGATCACGGGCACATACGTGACCAGAAACAATACAAAGGTCAGAGCCGCCATATGCCATCTCAGTTCATAGGCCAGTTCCATAACGGGGACTTTGCCGACGCTCGCCATGGTGTACAAAACCATGCCGACCGGAGGGGTCAAAAGGCCGACCATCGAGTTGAGGGTAATGATCAATCCGAAATGGACGGGATCGACGCCAAGCTGGGTGACGACCGGCATGAAGATCGGGACCGTCAGAAGGATTACGGCGATCCCTTCCATGAAACAGCCGAGAATGAGCAGGATTATATTGATGACCAGCAGGACCACCCAGGGATTGCCGCTCAGGGACAGGAGCCCATGAATGACCGCCGCAGGAACCCGCTGGTGAATCAGGAGCCATCCAAAGATGCCGGCGGCGGCGATGATGAACAGGACGCGAACCGAGGCTTCAATCGTGTCCCGCAGGATTTTCGGAAGATCCTTTACCTTGACTTCACCATAGATAAACATGGTCAAAAGCAGGGCATAGACCGCGGCGATGACCGACGCCTCGGTTGGCGTGAAGATTCCCGAGACCATCCCGCCGATGATGATGACCGGCGTCAGGATGGCGGTCGAGGCCCCCCAGGCGCTTTTCAGAAGCTCCATGAGGGTGGCCCTCTTCTCTTTCGGGTAGTTCCTCTTCCTGGCATAGATATAAACAATGCCCATCAGGACGAGACCCATCAGAAAGCCGGGCAGAAAGCCGCCCAGAAAAAGCCGGCCCACCGACGTGCCGGTGATGCTGCCGTAGATGACCAGGGGAATGCTGGGAGGGATAACCGGCCCGATGGTTGAGGCAGAGGCGATGATCGCGGCACAGAATTTACGATCGAAGCCCTTCTTGGTCATTCCCTCCATTCCGACCGTTCCGATGGCCGCCGCCTCGGCGACGGCCGCCCCCGTCATACCCGCAAAGATCATCGCACTGACCACCACGACATGGCCCAGGCCCCCTTTGAAATGTCCGACCAGGTTCTGGGCAAATTGAAACAACCGTTGCGTGATGCCGCCGGAATTCATCAGGTTGCCCGTCAGAATGAAGAAAGGGATGGCAAGGAGGGTGAAACCTGTCGTGCTGGAGTACATTCTCGCCGGGAGCATGCACAAAACGCTTGTCTCCCCCAGTACGATAAAAAAGATTACCGCCGTCAAGCCCATAGCAAAGGCGATCGGAAGCCCCATCAAGATCAGAAATATCAACACACCAAAGATGGCAGCAGTCATCATGGCAATTTCCTTTCAAATCCCGGACGATGATCCTATCCACTCCATAAAACTTCTTTAAAAAACAGGCAGGTGTAATGGAAGTGGTTTACACCCGCCTGTTCATCCTGAATTGCAGTGACCAAAGTCCGCTAACAGAGGCATCAAGGTTGAGGCAATCCGACGCCCATGCCGCAACAGGGCCAAAATTACTTCCTTCTGGCATCCTCGACATACTTCATGAATTTCTTGACATTGTCTTCACCCGCATACTTGCCGATTGTTACGTAAGCCGGCCCCATGGCCGCACGGAAGGGGGCGAGATTGGGCCGCGTCACCGCCGTTCCGGCCTTTTCTATCCTGGCGATCTGATCCTCCTCTTCGGCGACGATCGCCTTACGCATGTAGGCCCCCGCCGCCTTGCTCTCCTCCCGGAAGATCTGCTGTTGGGCCGGTGTCAATTTGGCCCAGGATTTCTTGCTCACCACGTGGATCATGTTGTTGTAAACATGCCGGGTGATGGCCAAATGCTTCTGAACCTCATAAAATTTGTTGTTATAGATGACGGCGATGGGATTCTCCTGGCCATCCACCACTCCCTGCGCAAGGGCCATATACACCTCCGGGAAGGCGATCTTCGTGACCACTCCTCCCAGTGCTTCCATGGCCGCCTGAAGCTGAATCTCCGGCGGGGTGCGAATTTTCAGACCTTTCACATCCTCGGGTTTCAGGATGGGCCGCTTGCTGTTGGTGAGATTCCTGAATCCGTATTCCCAGTTGGAAAGGATGACGAATCCTTCCTTGTCGGCCAGGGGGGAAAACCAATCCATCGATGGCCCGTCCAGGGTTCGGTAGGCGTGATCATAATCGTCATACATGAAGGGAAGCATGACCACAGAGAAGGCCTTCACATACTTGTCCAGTTGACCCTGGGTGGGCACGGACATATCGATCGCACCGAGCCTCACCTGTTCA
>JAPLJY010000128.1 GCA_026388345.1 Deltaproteobacteria bacterium | reverse complement strand
CCGGGAAGATGAACCGCTGGAGCGGGAGGTGGCCGTCGACCCGGAGATGTTGGGAAAGGTCTTTGAAAATCTCCTGGAGGTGAAGGACCGGAAATCCAAGGGAACCTATTACACGCCCCGCGAGATTGTCCATTACATGTGCCGCGAGAGCCTGATCAGCCATCTGGACGCAGAACTGGCCGGCGTCGATGGCGATCTGTTCTTCAGCCGGGAGGATCTGGAATTCCTGATCCGTTTCGGCGAGATGATCCATGAACACGATGCGCGGGTGCGGCGGGAAGGGCAGGAGACAAAAGACTATTCCTATCTCATCCCCGTCCCCATACGGGCAAGGGCCGAACTCATCGACGAGAAACTCGCCAATATTCGCGTTTGCGACCCAGCCGTTGGGTCCGGCGCCTTTCTGGTCGGCATGATGACGGAAATCGCCAAGGCAAGGCAAACCCTCTCCACGTATATCGACGAGGGGGGGCCGCGCAGTTCCTATCTCTTCAAGCGTCAGGCCATTCAAAACTCCCTCTATGGGGTGGATATTGATCCCGGGGCGGTGGAGATTGCCAAGCTCCGCCTTTGGCTTTCCCTCATCGTGGACGAAGACGATATCCGGGAGATCAAGCCCCTGCCGAACCTGGATTACAAGATCATGCAGGGCAACAGCCTCCTGGAGGAATTCGAAGGCATCAAGCTCTTCGATGAAAAACTCATTACCAATACGCCGGTGGATGAAACCGCAGCGCTCATCCGGGACGCCAAGAGGAAACAGACCCTCTTGCAGCGGGAATATTTCCACCTGAGGTCGGACGGGCAACTTACGCCCGTGAAAAGGCAAGACCTGGAGCTTCAGCTTAAGGAACAGGCCAATCTTTTGAAAAGGCTGTCAAAGCGCGCAGGGAAGATCGGCGAGGCGATCCCCCTCTTTGATTCCGAGGCCAAGAAGAAGGCCGATGAGCTCAAGCAGCTCCATAAGGAATTCTTCGAATCCTTCCAGAAGTCCAGAAAAGACGCGATCAAGGCGCGGATCGAGGCGATGGAATGGGAACTGATCGACGCCACCCTGAAAGAGCAGCACAAGACGAACGCCTTAAAAAGGATCGGCGAGTGGAAGAGAGCCAATATCCGCCCCTTCTTTCTCTGGAAGTTCCATTTTGCCGAGGTCTTTCGGGAAAAGAGCGGATTTGACGTCGTCATTGCCAATCCTCCCTATGTGCGTCATGAGGCGATCCGGCCTCTCAAACCCGATCTGGCCAAGGCCTTCGGCAAGTTCTACTGCGGCACGGCGGATCTCTACACCTATTTCTACAAATGCGGGTTGGACCTGCTCAAGGTTGGCGGCCATCTCTGCTTCATTGCCCCCAACAAGTTCATGCGGGCCGGTTATGGCAGGAACACCCGCGCGCTCCTCGCCAGCGAAGCGACACCGAAGGTGGTGATCGATTTCGGTGACCTCCCCATTTTCGACGCCACCACCTACCCGTCCATCCTGCTTGTGGAGAAGGGCAAGCCCGAGGCGGCCGGAAAGACGCTGGTCGCCACCTTTACCGATCCTGCCCAGTTGGAACGCTTGGACGAAACCCTCGCTGCCGTCGGCTTCAGCATGCCGATCGACGCCTTGAAGGCGGAGGGTTGGACCCTGGAGCGCCCGGACGTCCTGGCCTTGATGGAGAAACTCAGAAAGGCCGGCAAACCCCTGGGCGAGTATGTGCAGGGGAGATTCTATCGGGGCGTCTTGACCGGTCTGAACGAGGCCTTCGTGATCGACGAGGCCACCCGGCAGCAGCTCATTGCAGAAGATCCTAAAAGCGCGGACCTGATCAAGCCCTGGCTCCGCGGCCGCGACATCCGGAAATGGAAGGCGGAGTGGGCGGGGCTGTACGTGATCTTCACCCGTCGCGGAACGGACATTGACCAGTATCCGGCCATCAAACGCCATCTGGAACAGTTCCGGAGAGACCTGGAACCCAAAAAATCAGAGAATGCGAAGCGCGGACGTAAACCGGGAACATATACATGGTTTGAAATTCAAGACAACATTGCCTACTTTGACGAGTTTGAGAAACCGAAAATCATGTACGCGGAGATATCAACCGAAGGCAAATTTCTATTTGAAACCGAAGGTTATTACTCTGACACGACAACCTATATCATGGCAAGTGATTCTGAGTATCTGCTGGGAGTTCTCAATTCAAAACTGTTTACCTACATGTTCTCAAAAACAAGTTCCGAAATCAGTGGTGGTTTCTTCCGTTGGAAGCGACAATACATGGAGTTGATTCCTGTCTTCCCCGCCACCAACACCCAGCAAGCCCCCCATCATCGAGCATGTCCGGAAAATCCACGCCGATCCCGACAGTCCCGCCGTTCCTCGTCTGGAAGAGGAAATCGACAAGCTGGTCTACGAACTGTACGGTCTGATAGAGGCGGAAATTGCATTGGTGAAGGGGAAGTTATAGCAAGTTATCCATATGATGAAAGGAACCTAGGTTGATCGTCAAGTGTAAGATTTGCGGTGGTAAAGGATTCATTCACTCAGGCGACCCTTTTGGCGATATTTTCGGGCGAGTTACGAATTCTTGCCCTTCCTGCAATGGGGCTGGCGAGTTCGACTTGAATGTTCCTCAAGAGAAGCTAACGACCTGTAAGTCTTGTGGTGGGCGTGGGCTCATTGCATCCCCCAGTTTCGCCCTTTTTGAATCGACCGGGAAGATCTGCCCAATCTGCAAGGGCCTCGGCGTTTTGGAACGGCCACAGATCGGTATTGAAAAAGTCAGTGCGGCAAAACCCGAAACAGCCTCTTCTACGGCTGTAGAACTGTACATTCAGCCGGCACAGCCAGAAGCGACATTGACACCAGAAGAACAAGAACGATCTCTAAAACCTATCGAGATCAAAACCTTGGTCAACCGCTACATTGGAGTTAATCAAGGATACCTTGGCGACTTCTCATACCAAAGACATCGTGATTTCTATACCGACTTGGGGCTCGACATAAATCCCGATGCAATCCAAGGGACAACAAGAGATCGGTTCACGAAAATT
>JAPLJY010000203.1 GCA_026388345.1 Deltaproteobacteria bacterium | reverse complement strand
GCGCTACGGGAGAGGCGGCAACCCGGAGTACGACATCGAGGCGCCGGGATGGAAGTACAACCTGACGGACATCCAGGCGGCCTTGGGGATCGCCCAGCTTTCCCGGCTTGATGAATTCAACCGCCGCCGGGCGGAACTCGTTGCGTTGTACAGGGAAGGACTCCAAGGGGTCGCCGGCTTGGAGCTTCCGGGCGATCCGCCCTATCCCCATGACCATGCCCACCACCTCTTTGTGGTGAAGATCCTGGCCATGGAGAGGGAAAGGTTCATGCAGAGGCTTTCGGATAGTAACATAGGTTACGGTCTCCATTTTCCGGCCTGTCATCTGCTGAAGTATGTGAAGGACCGCTTCGGGATTGCGAGATTGCCGGAAACGGAACGCGCTGCGGGAAGGATCCTGTCGTTTCCGCTGTTTCCGGATATGACCGACGGGGATGTCGCCTATGTCTGTGCTGCGGTCCGGGAGATCCTTTGCGGCGCTTAAGGGGGGCGGAAATTGATGGCACAAATGGATGCAGGGAATTTTGAGAAGATGATTTCCCTCGTGATCCCGGTCTTTAACGAAGAGGGGAACCTGCCGGTGTTGATGAGCCGGATCCGGCCGGCCATGTCCGCCTTGAAGAGACCCTGGGAGGTCATCCTGGTCGATGACGGCAGCCGGGATCAATCGCTTTCGATCCTGAAAGGATTTACGATCCATCCCGAGGTCAGGGTGGTGGAACTCGCACGGAATTACGGACAGCACGCGGCCATCCTGGCCGGTTTTTCCATCGTCCGCGGCGGCATCGTTGTTACGCTCGATGCGGACCTCCAGAATCCGCCAGAGGAGATCCCCCGCCTGATCGCGGCGATGGAAGAGGGCCGCTTCGATGTGGTCGGAACGATCCGCAGGGGCAGAAAAGATTCCCTCCTCCGGATCGTTCCCTCGCGGATCGTTAATATGGTGGCGCGAAAAATCACCGGCGTCCAGATGACCGACTGGGGATGCATGCTCCGGGCCTACCGCCGGACGGTCGTGGAGCGGATGATCGCCTGTCATGAACATGCCACCTTCATCCCGGCGCTGGCGACGCATTTTGGCAAGCGGGTGACGGAGATCGAGGTCGCCCATGAGGAGAGATACGGCGGCAAATCCAACTATCCCCTGTGGAAACTGATCAACCTCCAGTTCGATCTGGTGGCATCCTTCTCCGAACTCCCCATCAAGCTCATCATGTACGGCGGGGTTCTTCTGGCAACCCTCGGCGTCTGTTTCGGCGCGTTTCTCGTTGTCGCCCGCCTCGTTTACGGGGCCGTCTGGGCGGCGCAGGGGGTGTTCACCCTGTTCGCGATCCTGTTTGTCTTTGTGGGGCTTCAGTTTTTCGCCCTCGGTCTGATCGGGGAGTATATCGGCCGGATCTATCGTGAGGTCCGCAAGCGGCCCGAATACGTGATTGAACAAGTCTATGGGGATGAATCCTTTTCGGCCGGAGGGGATGCATGAGAGTCGTGGTCTTTGCCTACCACAACATGGGCATTGCGGGTCTCAATGCCCTCAAGCGCGCCGGGTATGAAATTGCCTGCATTTTTTCCCACGACGATGATCCGGGAGAAAACTGCTGGTTCGGTTCGGTTAAAAATTGGGGAGGGGAGCGGGGCATCCCCGTGGAATGTCCTGCAGAGATACGGCAGACGGAATGGCAGGAAAAGATCGCGGTCCTTCAGCCGGAGATGATCTTTTCCTTCTATTATCGCCATATGATCCAGGAGGAGATCCTCCGAATTCCGCCAAAGGGGGCGTATAACCTCCATGGGTCACTGCTGCCCGCCTATCGAGGTCGCTGTCCCGTGAACTGGGTTCTCCTGCACGGGGAGGCGCAGACCGGTGTAACCCTCCATTGCATGGTCAGGAAGGCCGATGCGGGGGATATCGTCGGGCAGAAGATCGTGCCCATTTCCCCGGAGGATACTGCTTTTACCCTGTACGGGAAGCTCTGCGACGCGGCGGGGATCCTCCTTGATGAACTCCTGCCCCTGATGAAAATCGGGCAAGCGCCCAGCATCCCTCAGGATATCTCGCTGGGGAGTTATTTCGGCGGCCGTCGACCGGAGGACGGTCGTATCGACTGGAGATGGCCTGCCGTGAGGATCTACAACCTGATCCGCGCGGTCACGGATCCGTATCCCGGCGCCTTCTGCGGGCTGGAAGACGGATCCAGGCTTATGATCTGGTGGGGAACGCCGGAAGAGGGAAGGGAAGGGGAGGAGACAAAACCTCCGGGAAGCCTCGAAATTGAAGGGGACCGGGTTTTGGTCCGGACGGGACGGGGGAGAATCCGGCTCCTGAATGTGCAGGCCGGGGGGGAGAGAATGACCGGCCACGGGATCATCCGCTATTTTATAGACAGGGAAGGAATGTCGTTATTATGAAGATTTTGATCTTGGGGGTAAACGGTTTTATCGGCCACCATCTGACGCAGCGGATCCTCGACGAGACGGACTGGACCGTTTTCGGCATGGACCTCTCCGATGACCGTCTTGGTAAAAACCTGCAGAATCCGCGCTTTCATTTCATCGAAGGGGATATCGCGATCAACCGGGAGTGGATCGAGTATCATGTCAAGAAGTGCGACGTCGTCCTTCCCCTTGTGGCGATCGCCACTCCCAAACTCTATGTGGAAGACCCGATCGGCGTCTACAACCTCGATTTCGAGATGAATCTCAATGTGATCAAGCATTGCGTCAAGTATCACAAGCGGGTTGTGTTCCCTTCCACCTCGGAGGTGTACGGGGCGTGCGCCGATCCGGAATTCAAGGAGGATGAGAGCTATCTGGTCGTAGGACCGATCCAGAAGGAGCGCTGGATCTACTCCTGCTGCAAGCAGCTTCTCGACCGGGTGATCTATGCCTACGGGACGCGGGGTCATCTGGAATTCACGCTTTTCCGCCCCTTCAACTGGATCGGCCCCCGTCTGGACTCGCTGTACGCCGCAAAGGAGGGGAGCTCCCGGGTGGTAACGCAGTTCATCGCCGAGCTCCTGATGAAACGGCCGATCAGCCTCGTGGACGGCGGCAGCCAGAAACGCTGCTTCACCTATGTCGACGACGGGATCGCGGCGTTGCTGCGCATTCTGGAAAACCGCAATGACGCCTGTAAAAACCAGATCATCAACATCGGCAATCCGGACAACGAGTGCTCCGTCCGGGAACTGGCCGGCATGCTGAAGAAGCTCTACATGGAACATCCGGACCATCGCCGGGACGGGGCCTATTCCGAAATTATCGAGGTCCCGGCCCAGACCTATTACGGAAAGGGGTACCAGGACATCTACACCCGAAAGCCGAGCATCGAAAAAGCCAGAACCCTCCTCGGCTGGGCGCCGGCAATCAATCTGGAGGATTCCCTGCGGATGACCCTTTACTCGTTTATCGAGGAGAACGAGCCGTCCCTCCGCGAATAGGCTGATGGTCTATCCGTAGCAGGAAAGAGATTTCTCCGGACAGGGGGAGGCGTGACCAGAATCCTGGGGCTGAAAATCGATGTAGATACCTACCAGGGAATGAAGCGGGGTGTCCCCCGGCTTCTTTCCCTGCTGGAGCAGGAGGGGCTCAAGGCCACTTTTTTCCTCAGCATCGGGCCGGACGCCTCGGGGCGGGCCATTCTGCAGATCCTGAAAAACCCGCGCTTTCTGAAGAAAATGGTCCGGTCTCGCGCCGCCAGTCTCTATGGTTTCCGGACCACCCTATACGGGACGTTCCTCCCTTCTCCAAAGATCGCCCTCTCCTTTCCCGATCTCGTCCGGCGGATCATGGCGGAAGGACACGAGGTGCAGTTTCATGCATGGGATCACCGGCGCTGGCAGGATGAGCTGTTTGAGCAGCCGGAGGTCTGGATCCGGGACTGGTTCAGACGCGGTATCGAGGGATTTGAAGGACTGACGGGAAAGAGACCCACCTCTTTCGGCGCCCCGGCCTGGCTGATCGACGACCGCGTCCTTTCCCTGGTTCGCGACCTCCGTCTCGACTATCTGAGTTGTACGAGGGCGAAGGAACCTTTTATCCACGAGGGGACGGATCTTGTCGAGATTCCGTCAGATCTTCCCTGCTTTGAAGAAACGGGAATCAAGGAAGGGGAACGGAGGATCCTCGCGGATCTCGCTTCCGGGGGGATCCATGTCCTGCCCGTTCATGCGGAAATGGAAGGCGGCATTGGCGCCGAACCCTTCGTTCGACTCCTCCGGGCCGTCCAGAAATCCGATTACACCATGCTCCCCCTCGGGGGGATTGTTCCGTTCGTCCAAAGGGAAAAACTGGTTTCCAGAAGATTCCGCCTGGAACTCCTCCCCGGTCGCGCCGTACCCTGCGCCGTTTAAGAGAACGCCGCGTTGGTACCTTTTCACGGGTGTAAATCCCATGTGAATTTCTTTCTTGACGGCTGGTCATAAATCTGATAGCGATTCCACCCGAAAAAGACAGATTCAAGTATTTCCATTCCCAAGATGAACCAAGACTGAAAACGATTGGACGTAAAGGTGTTTGAAGTCATTGTGCTGTCCGGGATCGTGTCTCCGTAAAGGCTTGGCAAAGTACGATTTATTCTTCGAAACAGCATCAGATTTCCCGGCCGACAAAACGGTTCGGATTTGGTTCGCAATGCTGATTTATTCTCCATAACCATGTTGGTATATACGGCGCATCGACGATCGCACCAGAATCGGGATCTATTACCGATGTGTCGGTCGGAAGGTATAATGGTTGGGTACGGCAGTACAAATGGTCCACATAATAAGGAGGTTGGTCGTATGAAACGTGCAGGGTTATTCTTCATCATAGGTATCATGGCCATGTGTCTGGCAATCACTGCAGGGGCTGCCGAAAAGGTAACCGTTTACACGTCGCTGGAGACGGACGAAACGGTCAAATACCTTGAGGCGGCCAGAAGAGACATGCCGGACCTGGAAATCAACATTATCCGCCTTTCCACCGGTGAACTGGGTGCACGCATGCTGGCCGAAAAGGACAATCCCCAGGCGGACTTGGTCTGGGGTTGGGCCGTCACCAACATGGAAGAATTTATTCCCAAGGGCCTGCTGGTGCCCTACAAGCCCAAAGGTGTGGAAAAACTCGAAAAGCGCTTTGTGCACCCCCAGTATTTGTACGTTGGAATCGATATGTACATCGCTGCCTTCTGCGTGAATACCAAAGTCATGCAGGAGAAGGGACTGCCCATGCCCAAGGGGTGGAACGACCTTCTTGATCCGAGATTCAAGGGGCTTGTCACCATGCCCAATCCAGTCGCATCCGGTACGGGATTCCTCCAGATCGCCAGCATCCTCCAGATGTACGGCGCGAAAGAGGGGAAAGAGGACGGCTGGGAATTCCTGAAGAAACTGGACAAGAACATCGGCCAGTACATCAAGAGCGGATCCCGTCCGGCCAAGATGACCGCATCGGGTGAGTTTGCCGTGGGGGCCTCCTTTGAATTCGTCGTGGCCGAACTGATAAAACAGGGCTTCCCGGTTAAGTTTGTCTTCCCGATCGAGGGTGCGGGATATGAAGTGGAGGCCAACGCCCTGCTCAAGGGGGCGAAAAACCCCAACGCCGCTAAGAGATTCCTGGATTGGGCCATCACAGACAGCGCCATGAAAGAGTATGCCCAATTCAAGCATGGAGTGACCCTCCCCGGGATTCCCTCCCGTCCGGATCTGCCCAAATTGTCCGAGATCAAGCTCTATCCGATGGACTTCAGCTGGCAGGCCAAAAACAGCGAGGCCATCAAGAAGAAGTGGGAAACCCTCTTCTCGAAGTAAGCTCCTAATTTCTGGTCATCCTGCCATAAGGCAGGATGACCAGAATCCAATCCTTTTTTTTGAACCTATTCTGTATAGATATCTCAACATCTAAGCGAGGAAGGACGATGGGAAGAGACCTCAGGCTGGAAAATCTCACCAAACGGTACGGGCACCTTACCGCCGTGGATCACGTTGATTTAGAGATCCAGGAAGGGGAATTCATCTGTTTTCTGGGACCGAGCGGTTGTGGAAAAACCACGGTGCTGCGGATGATCACCGGGTTTGAAACGGTTACGGAGGGGAAGGTCATCTTTGACAACCGGGTGATCAACGATCTCATCCCCAAGAAGCGGGAATTCGGCATTGTCTTTCAATCCTACGCCCTTTTCCCCAATATGACCGTGGAGGAAAATATCGCTTTCGGTCTCAAGATGAGGAAGGTGCCGAAGAAGGTCATGGCCGAACGGGTGGATGTCATGCTCGATCTGATCGGTCTGTCCGGCTGGCGAAAACTTTATCCGGCCCAATTGAGCGGCGGTCAGCAACAGCGGGTCGCCCTAGTGAGAGCCCTTGCTCCGGATCCCCAGGTACTTCTGCTGGACGAACCCCTGAGCGCCCTTGACGCGAAAATAAGGCTCCGGCTCAGGGCGGAGATCAAGCGATTGCAGCAGGAGTTGAAAAAGACAATGATCCATGTGACCCATGATCAGGAAGAGGCCCTGTCCATTGCGGATCGTGTGGTTGTCATGGAAGGGGGGCAGTTCCGGCAGGTGGGACGGCCCATTGACATCTATAAGAACCCCACCTGCAGCTTTGTGGCAGACTTTGTGGGAACGTCCAATTTCTTTAAAGGCAGCCGTACCGGAGATGTCGTCGATATCGGCAAGAGAAAAATCAAGGTAAGGAAGAACGGCGCCGGGGCGGACGAGTCCGTTTCCCTGGCCATACGGCCGGAAAATGTGGAAGTGTTCAAAAAGGAGGCGCCCCCCGGGGTCGACGAACCCATGAACCTTGTCTCCGGCCGGATTGAAGTGGTGGTTTTTCTGGGTGCTGCCGTAAGGCTTCTCATCGAAATTGACGGGGAGGAGGTCATCGCCGATATCAATGAGAAGGAGTTCGGGCAACGCTCTTTAAAGCGGGGGGACGAGATTTATCTCTATTTCCCTCCTGAGGCATTTCTGATATTTGCCGACGGGGAGGGTAAAAAATGAACCCTATCGAGCCTTCCGGAAAGCGATTATCCACGTGGTTCAGTGCCGATAATCTCTTCACCGGTGTGATCATGGCGTTGCTGCTGGTCATCCTGGCCGTATTCCTGCTCTATCCCGTGGTGGACATCTGCCGGTTGAGTTTTTTCAAGGACGGCGCTTTCACCCTGCAAAACTATCTGGATTATTTCTCCGATCCACGAATATTCCGTTCCTTCTACAACAGCATGTTCGTATCCACGGTGACGATGGTCATCACCACGGTGCTGGCCTTCCTGTTTGCCTACGGCCTCACCCGAACCACCATGCCGGGCAAGGGTTTCTTCTACACGGTATCCACGCTTCCCCTCATTGCGCCGACCATCATCCAGGCCCTGGCGCTCATTTTGCTGTTCGGCCGCAACGGCGTCATCACGCGATACATGCTGGACACGAGCTGGAACATCTACGGGGCCACGGGCATCATCGTGGGAGAGATCCTCTACTGTTTTCCCAACGCCCTTTTCATTCTTTATACCACCCTCTCCGCGGTGGACACGCGCCTTGACGAGGCCGCCCAGAGTCTGGGTGCCTCCGCCATGAAAACCTTCTTCAAGGTGACCCTCCCTTCGGCGAAGTACGGGATCGCCAGCGCCGCGGCGCTCACCTTCAACCTGACCATCACCGACTTCGGCATCCCCGTCGTGATCGGGGGGGACTATTCGGTTCTGGCGACGGAGATCGTAAACAAGGTCTTCGGCATGCAGCGGTTCGACCTGGGGGCGACCATCAGCGTGATCCTCCTGGTTCCCTCCATCACGGCTTTTGCGATCAACTATTACCTGACCCGGAAGAGCTATGCCATGATCAGCGGCCAGGCCCGTCCCTTCATCCAGCCGTCTCGGCCGTTGAAGAAATGGGCGTTCACCGCTTACTCGGGATTCATCTGCGCCTGCATCCTTTTGGTGTTCATCACGGTTTTCCTGGGCTCCTTTGTCAACACCTGGCCTTATGATTTTTCGCTTACCTTCAAACACTATGACTTTCCGTCCCTCGGGGCGAGCGTACCGCTCTGGACCGCTTTCTGGAACAGCGTCCTGGATCCGGGACCGGTGCGCGACATGATCGCCATCAAATACGCCCCCATCTGGACCAGCCTCCTGGTATCCCTGGTGGTGGCCGTGGTCGGGGCTTCCATCACCCTGGTGGCCGCATACATCATCGAAAAGAAGAAGCCCCGGGGCGAGCAGCTTCTCTACGCGCTGTCGGTTTTGCCGGCAGCCATACCCGGGGTGGTGCTGGGTCTGGGATACGTGTTGGCATTCAACAAACCCTACTTTCTGATTTACGGCACAATCTGGATCATCATCATCAACGTTGTGATTGCCAATTTCACGCTTGGGGTTCTCTCCGGAACGGCGAACCTCAAGCAGATCGACAAATCGGTCGAGGAGGCTGCGGTCAGTCTGGGCGCGGGACCGGTCACCACCTTTACGAAGATCGTGTTTCCGCTCTCGAAGGTGGCCTTCCTCTCAACGACCACCTTCTATTTCATGCGGTCGATGACCACGATCAGCGCCGTTTTGTTTCTGGTTTCGGCACAGATCAAGCTGGCCGCTATCGAGATCATCTTCCTCGATGTGGACGGCCGTACGGCGAGCGCCAATGCCATGTGCACCGTAGTTGTGCTGATCGTCGCCCTTTTCCTGGTCGTCATGCGGATTACCACGGGCAGTTCCGGGCTCACGGGCATGAGCACTTCAAAATGAACGGAGTCTTTGGAAATGAACATCATCGATCCGAATAATCCCATTCCAAAATATCTCCAGATCAGCGCCTGGATTAAGGATTTGATCCAGTCCGGGAGGTACGAAAAGGGTGCCAATCTGCCGTCGGAGGTGGAACTGACCAGGATCTGCCAGGTGAACCGGAACACCCTGAGGCAGGCCATTTCGGAATTAACGGCGGCGGGAGTGCTTCGGAAGGAAAAGGGGCGCGGAACCTTCGTCTGTGCGGATACCCCTCTGGCGATCACGCACAAGCTCAAGAGCATTTCGAGTTTCAGTGCCGACCTGCGTGAACTTGGGATCAGGGAGAAAACAAAAATCATCAAGAAGGGTGTGGAGGAAGCGAAGGAACAGGTGGCCAGGAAGCTGATCTTAAGCCCGAACGGCAGTGTGGTGGCCATCCGTCGTATCCGGAGCGGCAACCAGGTGCCCTTTATTTACGAGGAAAGCTATCTTCCCCACTCCATCTTCAAGGAAATCCTGGAGATGGATCTGACAGGTTCCATGTACCAGATCATTAACGAGCGCTTCAACGTCACCCTGGCCAGATCGGATCAGACGATCCGGGCGGTGAATCTA
>JAPLJY010000134.1 GCA_026388345.1 Deltaproteobacteria bacterium | reverse complement strand
GCAATCACTTCCAGATTGAGCGTCGGGGCGACGACAAAACCCGCGCCGGCCAGGATGGCCGAACGGGCGGTTTCCGGGTCCAGAACGGTGCCTGCCCCAAACAGCACCTCCTGCCCGTACCGCTTGGCGGCTTCAGCAATCACAGTCAATGCGCCGGGTGTCGTCATCGTCACTTCAATCACCCGCACGCCGCCCTTTTTGATCGCATCGGCAGCCGCGGTCAGTTGATCGGGGCTTTGTGCGCGCATGATGGCGATGACGCCCGTCTCACGAATCAGATTCAACTTTTCGGTCTTGTTCATTTTACCCTCCCGGACCCGGGTCTTGACCCCGGGGGTCTCTATCGTGAAGTGCGCTTGCCGCCGCCCGTCAAATCGGCTTTCATCAACGCCTGCACTTCATTCTTGTCAATGATCGACAGATCAAACATCAGGGTCTGCTTCATTTGACGGCGGGCGAGCGGAAGAATGTACCGTCGGCGTGCACGGCCGCCGACTCCCAGCGATGCTGCTCAAACGAGTCGGGATACCGAATGGTGATCGCGACGATCCTGGTATTGAATTTCTGATGAACTTGCTCTGCAAATGCGCGGATGTCGTCGTCCGCGCCCGGCAGGACGCCGATGAAGGTCCCGAGTGCTCCCGACCGCAGGACGTTCCACTTGTAGCGGATGAACAGCTTGCCCACTCCCTTGAAGATATTCCCCGCCCGCACCGGGGGGATGGAGTACTGTATCTGCCCTTGCATCACGTTCCGCATGACCTCGGAGATGCCGAAGACGCCGATCATCGCCGGGATGAAGGAGATGCCGTTGAGCAGATCCACATTGCCGAAGGTGAACCGGGGGTAGCCCAAGGTGATGTCCACGCCGATCGTGGAAAGAAAGATGCCGAGGACCATGGCCAGCGCGCCCTTGGCCTGGGATCCGACCGAAACCATCACCGTGGCGCTGAGCCCGAGCGCGGCCAGCCAGAAGTACTCGAAGGAGGAGAACTTCATAGCCAAATCCGCCAGCAAGGGGGCGGAGGTCATCAGGACGACGGCCCCCATCAGGCCGCCGACGGCCGAGAAGGCCACGTCCACCCCCAGGACCATCTCCGCCTTGCCCTGTTGGGAGAGGGCGAAGGAGTCATTGGTGTAGGCGGCCGAGGAGGGTGTTCCCGGGATGCGCACCAGCGCCGCCGGGATGTCGCCCGCAAAGATGGCCATGGCCGACATGCACACGATGGAGACCAGGGCCGGGACCGGGTCCATGAAAAAGGTGAAGGGGATCAGGAGCGAAACGGCCAGCGTCGCGCTGAGCCCCGGGATCGACCCGACGAACAGGCCGTAGAGGGAACTGGCGCAGATTACCAACAAAACCTTGGGGGCCATCAGCAGCCCCAAGCCTTGAATGACAAAGTCCATATCATCACCATCCCAAATATCCGATTGGCAGGGGCACCCGCAGGCCCTTGGAAAAAACCGTGTAGATAAAGGCCGCCAGCAAGATCGAAACGATCACGCTTTTGGGTATGGAGACCCCTAGCCTGAGCATCAGGATCGCCAGGAGCACCGTACCGGCAATAAAGAATCCTACTATGGGCGCCAGGACGATGAACCCCGCGATCAGAATGATCACCAGGATCGGGTTGAATTTATTCGGCGGGGTTTCCTCCTCGGCGGGGGACTCCTCCGTTTTCACATTGGCCGAGCGCCAGCCCCGCCAAATGACAATCACCCCGAAAAAAATGAAGAGAATGGCCAGAATCCTCGGGAACAGGGAGGGTCCCGGATGTCCTCCTTCCAGGGAAGGGAAGTGCAGGGTAAGGACGAAAATTAAAATCCCGAGGGCCGCAAAAATTCCTCCGCTGATTAGATCGTTTTTTTTCCCACAGGCAATCTCCGATCTTCGTACAAAAGCCCCCCCTCATATCGAGGGGGGGCTTTTTCATTCTTGGATGACGAACCTGCCGGGGATAAGATCCTGCTATTGGGTGATTCCTGCTTCCTTCATGAGTTTGCCCTTGACTTCATCTTCCTGGGCCAGGAACTTGTCAAATTCGGCAGCGGGCTTGAACCAGATTCCGAACCCGTTTTTCTGCATAAACTCTTTGAATTGCTGGCTGGCCAGGACTTTTTCCACGGCCTTTTCCAGCACGGCCACAACGCCTGCCGGCGTTCCCTTGGGTACGGTGAGTCCCCGCCAGGCTCCCATGGTCCAGTTGAGCCCCAATTCCTTCAGGGTCGGGACATCGGGGAAGACCTCCGCCCGATTTTCGGCCATGATGGCCAAAGCTCGGACCCTCTTCGCATCGATCAGGGCCCGGGCTTCGGGCAGGCTGCAGGAAACAACATGGACCCCTCCGGCCTGCATTTCTTGCAATGCCGGGGCCGCCCCGTTGCTGGGCACCCAGGGAATAGCATCAACGGAAATTCCGGCCGTTTTTAACCAGCCCGCGCGGGCCAGATCCCAGATCCCGCCCTTGCCGGTCCCGGAAGCCTTGAGCTTGCCGGGATTGGCCTTCGCATAACTCTGGAGATCATATACCGTTTTCCAATCGGAATCGAATCTCACATTGATGCCCGCCGGATCAAAGTTCAGCAGGGCCACACCCTTGAGATCCTTGTAATTCACCTGCGCCATGCCCATCCAGTGCATCATGGTGATCTCTACGGTGGTGAGGCACATGGTGTATCCATCCGGCGCAGCGTTGGCTCCGGCGGTATGCCCCACCGCCCCGCCGCCGCCGGTCCGATTCACGACGTTGACCGGCTGGCCCAGCTCTTTTTCCATGAGGACGCCGACGATTCGAGCGACGGCATCCGTTCCTCCACCAGCTCCCCAGGGGCAGATGATAGTCATGGGCCGGCTGGGGAATTTTGCCTGAGTATAGCCGGTAGAGATGAATCCGCCAATGGTCAAAAGGGTGACCAGACCCAAAACCAGAACCAATCGCATATCCTTTTTGCTGTTCATGGACTCCTCCTTTTGTTTAGGTGTGCAACGGGAAATGGATAAGAACCAGCCTTGCAAATGTACGTTACGTATCATGAAATGTGTTTCCTAATAACAGAACAAATGGCATTTGTCAAATAATTTAAGGGATATTTGCATCAATGAAACGGCTCGAGAAACAATGCAGGTTGCATCGAGATTTTCTATAGCCGGCAAAGAAAACAGGCCAGACTCGGTATTCTGTTTCCCGCCGTTTTTGAAAGATGGTTCTATGATAAACGACTGACAACAAAGAGTTTGGCTATGGTTGACAACCGATCTTACTCCGTGGTAGAGGTCTGACCACAAGTAAACCTGCAACATGTTGAGGAAGCCGTTCACTAAACTAAAAAAGTGGTGAAGTGATGATCAAAATCAGACGTTCCCGATGTACGGAATGCCAGATCTGCATGGAGATTTGCTGCTGGCGGCATTTTGGAGAAAATACCACGAAGCGATCTCGCATCCGCGTCGAGGTCGACTGGCCGGAGGCGCCGGTGATCAGCGTTTGCCTGGCCTGTAAAGATCATGAATGTGTTTCGGCCTGTCCGACCGATGCGCTTGCGTGGGACCATTGGATCCGGCTGGACAAAGACCGGTGTGATGGCTGCGGACGATGTGCGGAAGCCTGTCCGGTAAACGGAATCCATCTGGATTCCCATACCCGCCTTCCGCTGATATGCGATACCTGCGAAGGTGAATTTCAATGTGTTCAATGGTGCCCCACCCAGGCGATAGAGAGGATGAAGTGATGAGCAAAAAGCTGGGAGGTTATGCAGGGAAGGTGCTCGATGTAGACCTTGGGAAAGAGATCATCCATGAATATCCTATTGATCCGGAATTTGCGGGAAAATACATGGGCGGGAAAGGTTTCGGGGCCAAAATACTCTTCGATCAACTGCCCGCCCGATGTCTTCCTTTATCCCCGGAAAACATCCTGGTTTTTGCCGCCGGTCCGCTGACCGGGACCTTTACGCCCGCAAGCGGACGTTTTGAGGTTTGCACCAAGAGCCCTGCAACCGGTTTGTGGCTTGATGCCAACTGTGGCGGTTTTTTCGGGCCGGAGCTTAAGTATGCCGGCTATGACATGATCATTGTCCGGGGTCGCGCCGCAGGGCCGGTCATGCTCATGATCGATGACGACAAGGTCAGTCTGAAACCGGTTCCCGAGCTCTGGGGGTTGGACGCCATCGCCACGCATCGCTGGATCAAAGGCAATTTGGGGAAAGACTTTCGGGTTGCCTGCATCGGCCCCGCCGGAGAGAAAGGGGCTCTCATTGCCGGGATCATCTCCGAATACAGGGCGCTGGGCAGGGGGGGCGCCGGCGCTGTGATGGGATCGAAGAATCTGAAGGCCGTGGCGGTCAGGGGCACGGGAGGGATATCGATTCATGATTCCGAAAAATTTATGATCATGTGTCGAGAGGCTTTCAATGAGCTTGCAAACCATCCGGACACCGGTGGAGGCCGGCAGAAATACGGGACCAATGTTATTCTTTCATGTATGGAGAATGCCGGCATTCATCCGGTGAGGAATTTTCAGAAAGGCAAATTTGACGGAGTCCGGCAGGTTAATAAAGAAACGCTCAGGGCTCTCTATGTCCGAGACAGGGCGTGTTTCGGATGTCCGATTTACTGCAGCAAAATTGCCGAGGTCCGGTAGGGAAAGTATCAGGGGAGTTTTACGGAAGGGCTCGATTATGAAAATGTCTGGGCCTTCGGCGCTCAGTGTGAGAATGCCGATCTCGGCGCCATCGTCCAGGCGGAGTATCTGTGTGATGTTTACGGTCTGGACGGTATTTCCACCGGAAACGTCATTGGTTTTTTGATGGAATGTGTTGAAAAGGGGATTTTAACGGAAGCCGACATCGGATTTCCGCTTCGCTTTGGAGATCCGGAGGGAATCATCCGGGCAATTCACCTCATCGGCAAGCGGGAAGGCCCCGGGGCTCTTTGGGGGGAAGGGGTGAAGCGGATTGCCGAGAAGGTGCAGGGCGCGGCGGAATTTGCCATGCACGTAAAAGGGCTTGAGCTGCCGGCGTATGATCCCCGCGGATCTACCGGGATGGCCCTGGCGTATGCAACGAGCGATCGGGGAGGGTGTCATCTTCGGTCCTGGCCCGTCGGAGAAGAGCTTTTGGCTGCAGAGCAAAGGATGGATCCCTTTTCCGAGGAGTATAAAGCCGAATTTGTCAAAAATCAGCAGGATCTCTTTTGCATGATCAATTCCGTCGGTATATGCCTATTTGCGACATTTGCTGTGAGTTTAAAACAGCTTGTGCCGTTGCTGCATGCAGCGACCGGAATTGAGGCTTTTGCCGATTCCAAGGCCGTTCTTAAAATCGGCGAGAGAGTCAACAATCTTGTGCGACGCTTTAATTTGCGGGAAGGTTTAACCAAGGAGCAGGATACATTGCCGATGAGATTTTTCAGAGAACCCTTGAAGGAAGGACTATCCCGGGATCGGGTTGCGGATCTGGGTCAGTTGATGAAAGAGTATTACTTTGTGCGGGGATGGGATTCGGACGGAAAACCGACGGAAAAAAAATTGAAAGAACTCGGCATTTATAATGGAGGTCAATGATGTTCAAGCCTGAGGGCGTCTATGTGGCGATGCTAACCCCCTTTTCCGCTGACGGGACAGTGAATGAAACGGAATTGAGGCGAATGGTTGATTTCCTGATCGAAGCGGGTGTTCACGGATTGTTTCCCATCAGTTCGGTCGGGGAATTCATTCATTTGACACGGGAAGAAAAGGTTCGAATGATGGAGATCGTTGTCGATCAAAATCAGGGTCGGGTCCGGGTTACGCCTGGCGTGGGAAGCAGCCATCCGGCCGAGTCCATCTATTTGGCCGAAAAAGCAAAAAAGCTGGGTTGCGATGGGGTAGTGATCGCCCCGCCGTATTTTTTTCCGCTTTCACAGGAGATGGTCGAAAAGTATTATGAGACGATTATCGATGCCGTGGACATCCCGGTGATCCTCTATAACATTCCTCTCTTTACACAGCCGTTAAGCTACGACGTTGTGAAGCGTCTTTCGCGGCGCAAGACGGTTGTGGGCTTGAAGGACAGCAGCGGAAGCATGGTGGATTTTATGCACTTTATGGATAAGATCAGAATTGTCAAGGAAGAGATGAATTTTTTGACGGGAAGGGAGGAGACCCTTTTCGCATGTCTGATGGTCGGCGGCAAAGGGTGTATGGCGGCCACGGCCGGCATTTTGCCGGAGATCATGGTGGGGATTTACAATGCCTGGAAGGAAGGTAATTATGACCAGGCGAGGGATCTGCAATTTTCCATACTGCTGGCGGTGCGCGCCATGTTTGCTCTTCCGTTTCCGTTGGGTTTCAAGGTGGCCTTGGAAACAAGGGGGTTTGAGATGGGGCCGCCCAAGCAGCCGCTGTCGGATGCCGAGCAGTTCAAAATGGATACACCACTTTCACCCAACCGACCACGACGCGAAAGTATCGCCCATGAAGGTTTTGTTTACCGACTATGACTTGCTCGATGTATCGCTGGAGCGGGATATTTTCCGCCAAGCCGGCATTGAAATGCTGGAGGCGCAATGCCGCACGGAGCAGGAGGTTATCGACGCTGCGCGTGATTGCAGGGCGCTGCTGGTGCAGTACGCCCCGGTGACGGATCAGGTGTTTGCAGCGCTGCCCCGGTTGGGCATTTGCTCGCGCATTGGGGCCGGCTACGACACGATTGACGCCAAGGCTGCCGCCCGACACGGCGTATGGGTTGCCAATTCACCCGATTACGGCGTGGGCGAAGTGGCCACACATGCCTTGGCGATGATGCTCGCATGCATTCGCAACGTGGTACGCTACGACCGCGATATTCATGAAGGTCGCTGGCACTATACCTCTGCTGCAAAGATTCCGCGGGCCTCCAATCTCACGTTGGGCATCCTGGGGCTGGGTCGCATCGGCAAGCGTTTTGCCCACATCGCGCGAAACCTTTTCGGGCGTGTAATCGCCCATGACCCCAACCTGATCGATGGAGACTTCCCGGCCTATGTGCAACCGGTTTCCCTTGATGGCCTGTTTGAGCAGGCCGACGCGATCTCAATCCACTGTCTGCTCAATGACGAAACCCGTGGCCTGGTCGGCGATACCTTGCTGGGCAAGATGAAGACCGGGTCTTATATGGTCAATACGGCACGCGGCGCGGTGATCGATGTGAATGCGCTGGTCCGCGCACTGGAACAGCACAAACTGGCCGCCGTCGGCCTGGATGTATTGCCGATAGAGCCTATTGATGCAGCCTCGCCCCTGCTGAAGGACCCACGCGTGACCCTGAGTCCCCATGCGGTTTTTTATTCGATTGAGGCCGAAATCGAACTGCGCCGCAAAGCCGCCATGAACATCGTCAACTGGATGAAAACCGGGCGGCCCGACTATCCGGTGGTGCAGGGCACCCGTAAACCATGGGACCGAATCGATCCGGGTCCGGGCTCGATTCCAATCAGACCTTGAACTTCAACATTTTTTCGTGCTGCTCACCCGCGCCGGCAATGCCCGGCGTCATCACATCTCCAGACTTTGAATAACATTTGCCGCTTTACGTCCGTCAAGTTTACCTTGATAATACAGGGCTGTCGTTGTAGATAATCAATCATCCAATAAACAGCGGAGGCGGAGCATGTACTGGGAAAAAGAGATCGAGACGATGGACCGGGACGATCTTTCGAAACTGCAGAGGGTGAGGCTCGGAGAAACCCTGGAACGGGCGAAGAAATCCGTCCATTACGGGAAGCGTTTCGCGGAGATGGGCCTGGATGTCGGCGGGATCCGGACGGTGGCCGATGTTGAGAAACTGCCGCTGACCACAAAAGAAGATCTCCGGGAGAACTGGCCCTACGGTTTT
>JAPLJY010000065.1 GCA_026388345.1 Deltaproteobacteria bacterium | reverse complement strand
CAGGTAGGGCGAGGGGTTCACATGGCGGAGCGCCCGGTAGAGATCGACCGGATCCGCGGCGGATTCCCGCTGGAGCCGCTGGGAGAGGACGACCTGGATGATGTCCCCCGCGGCGATGTATTCCCGGGCCGTCCGGACCATTGCCCGGTAGGTCTCCGGGGCCATGTCGGACCGGAAGGGGAGGGGGGCCTTCCGATCCTGGTCCTTCCGTTCAGCGGAAGCCGCTCTTCCGGTCAGCGGGGCCTGGAGGAGGGCCGTCATGTCGTCGATCCGGCGGACGGCCCCGTCGTAGATCTCCCGCAGATCCCCTCCCTCGCCGGTCATCGCACAGGCGACGATCTTGAGCGTGTGCCGGATGTTGTCGAAGATCAGCAGCGTGTCGGTGATGAGAAAGACCGCCTCGTCCTCCACAGGGGCATCCCCTCTACCGGCGGGGAGCCGCTCAAAATAGCGGACCATGTCGTAGCCGAGAAACCCCACGGCGCCCCCGAAGAACCGGGGAAGCCCCTCCAGCGGGACGGGCCGGTAACGGTCGAGGAGCTCCTTCAGGAACCTAAGCGGGTCGCCCCCATGGGGGATCCGGCGCACCGAACCGTTTTCCTCTATGACCACCTCTCCCTCCCGGATGCGGAAGATCAGCCGCGGGTCCGCCCCGAGGAAGCTGTAGCGCGCCCATTTCTCCCCCCCCTCGACGCTCTCCAACAGAAAGACGTGCGGGCGGTCGGCCAGCTTCATCAGGGCCGTGACGGGGGTTTCCGTATCGGCCAGGATCTCCCGGCAGACGGGGATCAGGTTCCCCTCTCCGGCGCGACGGGCAAAGGTCTCAAAATCGGGATCGTACATGGGTCGTTTCTCCTGTCATTTGTGAAGCTCCCCGCCTACAGGGCGGGGCTTCCCGGTACGGAAAACATCTGTTTTTTGTTGCACCCCTTATCCCCGCCTACAAGGCGGGGCTTGCGGGATGCGCTCCCGGTCAAATAAAGAAGGCCGCGATATCGGTCACGGCCTTCTTTGCAGAAACAAAAAAGCCGTGGGGTCCTTAAAGAGGTCTCCACGGCTTCAAATCATTTCAATTCATGCTCTTCAGCGGTGGACAAACCCCTTCCTATGGCTGTTCTGCCACCACCAGTTTCTCATGCTGTTAAGCTTGTTGGTCATCTTCTTCCCGCCGATCCTTTTTTCAAAAGCGATTTTTTCCTACCAGACTTTGAACAACGTGTCAAACGGAATCTTCAAAAGGAAGCTACCCACCCAAAGGGCGGTTAGCTTCCCGGCAAGGAGGCGGTCTGTTGTTTGCGGGGCTTGCGGGTTGTGCTCCCGGTCATGGAAGGCCCCAGGGACCGCGCATTCGCTCATATTCCTGCTGCGGAAGCTGGATCAGAAGGGGATTGGCTTCGGGTCTCAGACGCCGAAGGATCTCCTCCAGGGCGACGGCCGAGACGGCCGTACAGCCGGAGGTTCCCTTGGACGGCTTCTCCCATATGTGGAGGAAGATGCAGGACCCGCCTCCCGGCGCCACGGGATCCGTGTTGTGCCCGATCACGATTCCCAGGCGATACTGCTCATCGCTCCGTTTCATCTCTTCCCGGCTGTTCCAGTCCTGCCGGACGTTTCCCTCATCGATCAGGCGGTTGTAGGCAGCCGAAGCAGGATCGTCGACGCACTTGCTGCTTTCCGTCATCTGCCGGTAGGGGAGATCGATCCACGGAACCGATTCGCCGGGCGCATCGCCGAATGCGGTACCCAGTTTGAAAATGCCCGCCGGGGTCCTCCCGTCCCCCTCCCGTTTTTGCGGCCCCCCGGCCGGAAGATCCGGATGGACGCCTCTTCCCCAGGCGAGGCCGTTTCTGCCCACAACGGCGGGAATCCTCTCCCCCGCGGGCATCCATGAAAATTTTGCGCTCTTACGCTCAAAGAGCTGGAGGGCAGCATCGACGGCGGACCAATCCTCCGTCGTCACGACCAACGCCTGGAGGGAGGGCTTTTCCTCTCCCGTCGCGGGCGTCGCGGACAAACCGCACAGCAGCGCGGCCGCCCCCAGAACAAACCCCAACAGCCGGGAAATTCTCTTGTTGCCTCGGCGATTCAACATAGGATCTGTTTTGCCGGACCGTGGACGTAAGGGACAGGCCCTGATCCGGCATCCTCTCCTTTCAAACACCCCGGTCATTTCACTGGAAAATCGAAATAGGTGTCGGGATAGGGCTCGTTCCGCAATGTAAAGTGCCACCATTCTTTGTCGTAATTCTTGAAACCGTGCTTGTTCATCAGCATCTTGAGCAGGAGCCGGTTGTTGCGTTGTTGCCGCCCCACTTTCAAGTTTCCGGGATGCGCAAGCCCATGAAAGCAATCAAACCCCGTCCCCATATCGATGCTGTTGTCCCTGAACCGCTTTCCGGCAGGCAAATAACAGGCGTGGAGAGGTTGTCCCGGGCTGTACTTCTCCTGCGCCGGCACGGGAACGGGAACGATGGTCAGGTCAATCGTGCTGCCCCTGGAGTGGCCCGATTTCTCTGCAATATAACCGTCGCGAAAAAGGTTGCGCTTGTCCACGGTAGGATAGAATTCGGCTTTGGTCTTCGTATCCTTGATATCCTTGGCCCACCGCACAAAATGATCCACGGCCTGTTGGGGACGATAACAATCGTAGATCTTGAGTGAGAGTGAAATTTCCTGCAACTCAGACTGAACCTTCGCCAGGGCCTCGGCGGTGGGCGCGGTTACGAGGCATTTGGGGGCCTGATATCCGTGCACCCTGGTTCCCACGAAATTATGGTCGCCGTAGTAGCGGATGTCCAGGGTAACGGAAGGGATCGCCGTCTGCAGGTCCACAAAATTATCCGGTATTTTGTTCTCGGTCCATCCGGAGTTCGCGCACAGGGAGATGAATGCCAACGTCAGGATTCCGGCCATTCCGAATCTTGTTCTCACGAAACCACACTCCGTGATTTTTTTGCGTTGCAGGAAAACGCCGCAGATGGGCTTTTTTCAACGGCCTGCTCGGGGAGGATACGAAGGCGGCGCGCGTATGTCAATGAGTATTTAGGTCGGGGTTTTTTCGCAATCCGGGCGTCCATGACTGATGCAGCTTGAACGGCCGCCTTGGGGGAGGCCGTCAAGAATCCGGTGCTTCGCCCGCTTGGCCGTCACGGCTTCTTCAGCAGGGCCTCAAGGCCTGTCGTGTTCCCTCGCAGGATCATGTCTTTCACAATGAGGAAGTTCCTTTCGAAGATTTCCAGGAGCGCCGGCATGTTCGAGTTTTCCGCGAGGAGAGCCGCATAGAGGCCGGATCGCGGGCCGAAGACCTTTCCGGCGATTGCCTGCTTCGTCCGGAAGACTGGGGTGGAGAAGGCCTCGAGTTCCGAGGGTTCCACGCCGGAATCCCTCAGGGTGAGCCCCGTCAGGAGCGTCTCCAGATGGGTGAGCCCCTGGATCAGGGCCATCATCCGGTCGTGCTCCGCAGGCGCGGTCACCGTGATCCGGGCACCGGTTTTCGCGAAGATCCCCTGCAGAAAGCCGAGCCAGCGGCCTCCCCGCGCGGGGCACAGGACGATGTTCTGGCCGTTCATCGACGGGACATCCGGTCCGAAGAGGGGATGGCAGCCGATTACCTCCGCCCGGGATGCGGCGAGCATCTCCCGGACCGGCTTTTCCTTCAGCGATGTCAGATCCATCAGGAGGGCCTCTTTCGGAAGAAGCGGTCCCACCTCGCGGATGACGTCGATCGTAGACGCCATGGGAACGGCCACGATAACGATCCGGCAGGCCGCCGCGAGCTCCGGAAGGGACATCCCCTCCGACTTTCCCGACACGCGGACCGTGTGGCCCTGCCCGGCGAAGAAGTCGGCGAACCATTTTCCGATCCCCCCCGTCCCTCCGATGATGCCGATAGCGAAATCTTTCACTTTAAAAATTCACCTCCATGGTGCGATCGCCCTCTGCCGGAGGAGGTGGTCCACCAGGACCATGCAGACCATCGCCTCGCAGACCGGGATGATCCGCGGGATGACCGACACGTCGTGACGGCCTCCGATCGTGACGACGGCGGGATTCCTGTGGACATCGATCGTCTCCTGCGGCCGGGTGATTGAGGGGATGGGTTTGCACGCCACCCGGATAACGATCGCGCTCCCGTTTGTAATTCCCGCCAGGATCCCCCCGGCGTGGTTCGTCCGGAAACCCTCCGGGCCGATGGGGTCATTGGCGGTGGAACCGGTCATTCGCGCCGCTTGGAAGCCTGCGCCGATCTCCACCCCTTTGACGGTTCCGATCCCCATGAGCGCCCCCGCCAGGTCGGCGTCCATTTTGTCGATGACGGGCTCGCCGAGGCCCGGCGGGCAGCCGCGGACGACGATCTCGACGATCCCGCCGAGCGTGTCTCCCTCAGCCCCGGCCTCCTGAAGCCGCTGGAGCATTTGGGCTTCCGCTTCCGGGTCGGGGCAGCAAAGCGGGCTTGTTGCCGCCGCGGCCAGGGAGAGGTCCCGGGCGGCGATTCCGCCCAGTTCCAGGGTCCGGGCCGAAACGGTGATCCCCGCCTGCCCGATGACCTTCCGGGCGACGGCGCCCGCGGCTACCCGTCCTGCCGTCTCGCGTCCCGAGGCGCGGCCGCCGCCCCGGTGGTCCCGGATTCCGTATTTCGCCTGGTAGGTGAAATCCCCGTGGCCGGGCCGGAAGAGGTCGCGGAGGCCGTCGTATGCGGCGCCGTCCGCATCCCGGTTGCGGATGAGAAGCGAGATGGGCGTTCCCGTCGTTTTTCCCTCAAAGACGCCGGAGAGGATCTCGACCCGGTCCCTCTCCCGGCGGGGGCTGGCCGACGGGAGCTTCCCCGGCCTGCGCCGGTCGAGCTCCTGCTGGATATCGGCCTCGGAAAGGGCGATCCGGGGCGGACAGCCGTCGATGAGGGCCCCGACGGCAGGGCCGTGGGATTCCCCCCACGTGGCGACCCGAAACAGGACGCCGATGGCATTTCCGGACATCTTATCCCTCCTTCCGGCGGGCGATCCGTTCCGCCCTTGGCGCCTGCGCCGGCAAACGACGGCAGATCACGGTTGCGACCTCCTCCACGCCGCGGGAGGCGGTGTTGACGGCCAGGTCGGCGATGCCCCGGTAGATCGGTTCCCGCTGCGCCAGGATCTCCTGCACCTCCTCCACGACGGGTTTCCCTGACAGGGAGGGGCGTTTGTTGCCGCCGGCCTGATCCTTCTCCAGCCTTCCTGCGATCGTCGCCGCGTCGGCGACAAGCCAGATGAATAGGCCGTTTTCCCGAAGATATCCCACATTGCGGGGGTCCAGGAGGGCGCCGCCGCCGGTTGCGATGACGCCGCCGTCTAAGAGGGAGAGGTTCCGGATCACGGCCCTTTCCGCATCCCGGAAGGCCGGCCATCCCCCGGCGGCGACGATCTCTTCCACCGTCTTCCCCGTCCGGTGCAGGATCAGCTCATCCGTGTCGAAAAGGGGGCGTCCCAGCCGCGCCGACAGCCGCCGGCCCGTCGAGGTCTTCCCCGTGCATCGGTATCCTGTAAGAATGATGTTCATTGCGTCACCGCCCTTTCTTTTTGCTTCTGAAAATCGTGATCCCTCCGCGCGCTGGACCTTTTTCGACCCTGCGCCTCCTCGCTTCGCTGCAAAGACGAAACTCGCGCTTTGCGCTCAAACAGTCGTCTTTGCGGGCGCTGCGCTGTGGGGGCAGGGGGGCCCGAAAAATCTCCAATGCGCGCTTCCGGGATCCGTTTTCCAAATTGCACAAAAGACTTGGTTGTCATGCGCGTCGCCTCTTTCGGCTGTACAGAGGGAACCGCCCTTCCCCGGAGGCCTTCCATCGCCGTCCAGAAGCCCGGGAAGGATTTCCCGACGCAGCCCTCCCCTTCGATCTCCATCCCCGGCACGGCCAGCCCCAGGATCGCGAAGCTCATGGCGATCCGGTGGTCGTCGTAGGTCTCGATCCGGGCGCCATGGGGGGTTCCCCCCGTGATCGCCAGATCCTCCCCGATCACTTCGGCCGCGATCCCGGTCCTTCCCAGTTCGTTCACCAGCGCCTCCAGGCGGTCGCACTCCTTCAGGCGGAGGTGGGCGACGTTCCGGATGAGGCTCCGCCCGGGACGCAGCGCGCAGAGGACCGCAAGCGTCGGCACGATGTCCGGCATCTCCCCGAGGTCGAAGGACATGTCACCCGCGGGCAGTTCCCCTCCGCGGACCTCCACGCAGCCATCCCCCCGGATCACCGTGCAGCCGAGTCCCTCCAGGATCTTGAGAAATCCGATGTCCCCCTGGCGGGTCACCGGTTCGATGTTATCCACCCGGATGCGCCCCTTGAGCAGGGAGGCCGCAAGGAAGAAGTAGGAGGCGCTGGTGACGTCCCCTTCGATCCGGTATTCCCGTCCCCGGTAGCGCAGGGCATTGCGGACGAGGTAGCGGCCCTCGCCGTCATGGGCGACCGCCGCGCCGAACGCCCCCATCGTCTCCGCGGTGAGTGCGATGTAGGGCAGGGACGGGATACGGCCCTCCAGCACGATGGCGGTATTTGCGGCGGCGAACGGGGCGGCGATCAGCAGCGAGGAGACGTACTGGCTGCTCCCGATGTCCTTAAGGACGATCTTCCCACCCGCAAGGCGGCCGCCCCGGATCGTCACCGGGGGGTATCCGCGGTTCTGGTCCGTCTCAATCCCGACCCCCTGGCTTGCCAGGGCCTCCAGAAGAGGTTTCATCGGTCTTTCGCACAGGCGCTGCCCCCCCGTCAGCACGATCGGCCCCTCGCCGAGGGAGGCTATCCCCGAAAGCAGGCGCATCGCCGTACCGTTGTTTCCCAGATCGATTCGCTGTGGCGCGGCGATCCTTCCGCCGGTCCCCCGGATGGTCATCTCTGCGCCTTCCGTCCGCATCTCCGCGCCGAGGAGACGAAGCGCCTCCGCCAGGAGCAGGGTGTCTTCGGAGAACAGGGGATCCCGCAGGACCGATTCTCCTTCCGCCAGCGCGGCGATCACCATCGCCCGCTGCGTGTAACTCTTCGAGCCGGGAACCCGGACCACGGCGTCCAGGGTTCCGAGCGGTTCAATCGCGATCATCGTGTACCATCCTTTCCATTCCGATCTTTTCCTTGCAGGTTTTCCGGCGGTTCCATCCCCCGCGGGTAGGACCCCAGGATCTTGAGCGTCGCCGTTTGCTTTTCCATTTCCTGCAAACATTCCCCGGTCTTTGGTTCGTCGATGTGCCCGACAAAATCAACAAAGAAGAGGTATTCCCACATCTTGTCCCGCATCGGGCAGGATTCGATCCGGGTCAGGTTGATCCCCGCCGCGGCGAAGGGGGCGAGTGCCCGCTGGAGGGCGCCGGGGACGTGGGGCGTTCCGAACAGGATGGAGGTCTTGTCCTGCCCGGTCATGCCCCCGCCGTTCCTCTCCGGCTTCGGTCCGATGACAAGGAAACGGGTTGTGTTCAAGGGGTTGTCCTCGATCCCCTCTGCCAGGAGATTCAGCCCGTAAGTTCCGGCGGCGAGACGGCTGCCGACGGCGGCCACTGTCGCCTCTTCCCGCACGCGCCGGGCGGCGCCCGCCGTGCTTTCCACCTCGACCAGGGGGATGCCGGGAAGATGCGTCCGCAGCCATTCCCGGCATTGCGCGAGGGCCTGCGGATGGGAGTAGACCTTCCGGATCGCCGCAAGGTCGTTGCCGGCGGAGAGGAGACAGTGCCGGATGCGAAGGAAGAGCTCCCCCCGGATCGCAAGCGGGGTCGAGATCAGCCGGTCCAGTGTTGCTTTCACCGACCCTTCGGCGGAGTTCTCGACCGGAACGACCCCCCAGAGGCATTCCCCTTTCTCGGCCGCTGAAAAGACCTCGGGGATGGACATCTGCGGAGCAATGAAGATGCCTTTGCCGACATGGGCCAGGGCGGCCTGGTGGCTGAAGGAGGCCTCCGGTCCAAGAAAGGAGACGGTCATCGGCGCCTGGAGAGCACAGGAGGCGGAGATGATCTCCCGGAAGATATCCTGGAGGGCGCTTCCGGGCAGGATGCCACCGTGGTTTTCCGCCAGATTCCGGTAGATTCTCTCCTCCCGGGAGGGATCGCAGACCTCCCACCCCGCTTCGCGCTTGATCCGGCCGATCTCTACGGAGACGCCCGCCCGCTCGTTGAGGAGTCGAATGATTCCGGCATCGAGCCGATCGATCTTTTCCCGCAGTTCCTGCAGCATTTCCTCGTTCATGGTTTCATTTCCTCCAGGGTCTCCCGCAGGATTCCCTCCGGGACTCCCCCGTTCAGGAAGGGCATCCCTATTTTTTTGAGCAGGACATAGTGGGTTGTCCCTCCCTCTTTCTTCTTGTCCAACGCGAGACGCAATCTGATCTCTTCCGGATCCATTCCCGCGGGGAGCCGGCCGGGGAGGCCGACCGCTCGGATGAGAGCTGCGATTCGTGAGAAGTCGGCGGCCGGCAGGCCGT
>JAPLJY010000129.1 GCA_026388345.1 Deltaproteobacteria bacterium | reverse complement strand
AACATTGAGAAGTCGATTCATATTTTTAAGGATCTCCTGGGGATTCCGCTGGAGAAGGTGTACGAATCGGATGTGATCAAGACGAAGATCGCCTTTTTCCCGGTGGACGGCTGCACCATCGAGCTGATCGAGCCGATGGATACGTCGAGCCCGGCGGCGAAATTTATCCAGAAGCGGGGGGAGGGGATCCATCACATCTGCCTGGGGGTTGAAAATGTTGAGGCGGCTCTGCGCCACTATGAATCCCTGGGGGTTGAACTTCTCAACAAGACGCCGCGCAAGACCCAGGATGGACGTATCATTGCGTTTTTGAACCCGAAGAGCACCAACGGCGTTTTGATTGAATTGGAGGAGATCGGCGCCGAACATCCGGCATGAGTGAGGAGAAGGAACATGGCGAAAAAAACGGGTGAGACAGAGGTTCGTCCCGTGGTTTCCATCCTGGGGACGCCGGTGAAATGTTTTTATGGGCCGGAGGATCTGCCGGACTTCGATTATAAGGAGAAGCTCAATGATCCCGGGGAATACCCCTTTACGCGGGGCGTCTACTCGACGATGTACCGGAGCTCCCTGTGGACGATGCGGCAGTATTCGGGCCAGTCGACCTCGGATAGCACCAACGAGCGCTTCAAGTATCTGCTCAAAAATGGTCAGACGGGGTTGAGCCTGGCTTTTGATCTGCCAACGCAGATCGGTCTGGATTCCGATATGCCCCTGGCGGAGGACGACGTCGGCAAGTTAGGTGTTGCGGTGGACTCCCTGGAGGATTTTGAGCGGATTTTCGACGGCATTGCGCTGGATCAGATCTCGACGTCGTTTACCATCAACGCAACGGCGCCGATCATCCTGGCGATGTATGTCCTGGTGGCGCAGAAACAGGGGGTGGAAGCGAAGCGTCTGCGGGGAACAATCCAGAACGATATCCTGAAGGAGTATATCGCCCGCGGGACATGGATCTTCCCCCCGGAACCTTCGATCAAGCTGGTGGGCGATCTGGTAGAATATTGCAACAAGGAAATTCCGCGTTTCAACGCGATCAGCGTCTCCGGGACGCATATCATGGAATATGGGGCCGACACGGTGCAGTCGGTCGCCCTGGCTATCTCGTTCGCGGAGGTCTATATCCGGGAAGTCCTGAAGCGGGGCTCCAAGATTGACGAGATTGCCCCGCTGTTCTCGTTCCATCTGCCAATCGGCGGGCGTAATTTCAACTTCTTCGAGGATATTACACGGCTCCGGGCGGCGCGACGATACTGGGCGAAACTGATGAAGGAGAAATATGGCGCCCAGGATAAGCGATCGCTCCAATTCCGGTTTTCCACCGGCGGGATGGGCGGCGGTCTGACGGCCGAGCAGCCTTTGAACAACATTGCCCGGGAGACGATCTATGCCATGGCGGCGGTTTTTTCAGGAACGAGGTCGCTCAACCTGGCCTGTTTCGATGAGGTTTATGCGATTCCCTCGGATCTTGCGATCCGGACTTCTCTGCGGGTGCAGCAGATCCTGGCCAACGAGACGGGGGTGGCCGATGTGGTCGATCCACTGGGCGGGTCCTACTATGTTGAAAATCTAACCGATGAGATGGAGGCCAAGATCGGGGAAATCATCGGAAAGATTGAGAACGACGGCGGGATCGTGAAGCTGATCGAGAGCGGCTCCATTCAGCGGGAGCTGGCCCGGCAGAGCTATGCGATTCAGAAGAGGATCAGTTCCGGGGAGAAGGTTCTGGTCGGGGTGAACAAGTTCAAGGTCAAGGAAGAAGAGAGAGACCTGGAGGTTTACAAGTCGGATCCTGAGACGATCAACCATCAGCTTCAGCGGCTGAAGGCCGTTAAAGAGAATCGCGACCAGGGGAAGGTGGAGAGCGCCTTGGAACAGCTTGAGTCGGCTGCCGGCCGCGGCGACAATCTCATTCCTTATCTGTTCGAGCCGTTGAAGGCAAAGGCGACCATCGGCGAAATCATCGAAACCCTGAAGAAAGTTTACGGGACCTTTAAAGAACCGACGACGGTATAGAGACCACTGGGGGAGGGTTTCATGGAAACGAAGAAGACCATTCGTGTACTGATTGCCAAGATTGGCCTGGACGGGCATGATGTCGGCGCCAAGGTGCTGATCTTCTGGTTGAGGGACCAGGGGATGGAGGTGATCTACACCGGCCTGCGCCAGAGCGTGGAGCAGGTCGTCGAGGTCGCCCTCCAGGAGGCCGTGGACGTGATCGGCGTGAGCATCCTGTCGGGATCGCATGTTTCGATCGCGCGGAAGCTGATGAAAAAAGTCCATGAACGCGATCTGGATGACGTCCTGGTTCTCTTCGGTGGAACCATCCCGAAGGACGACATTGCGGTTCTGAAGAGCACCGGTGTGCACGGCGTCTTTCCATCGCATGCAAAGCTTGAGGAAATCTCGAAATTCATCAAGGAAAATGTCAAGCGGGCAGGGGGGTAAAATGGGCGACATCGGTGATCGGATCCGACATCGTGAATCCCTGAACAAAGTCATGACGGCCGAAGAGGCTGCCCTGCTTTTCCGGGACGGGATGTTGGTCGCCACTTCGGGGAGCACCATGGGTTTCCCCAAGGCCACGTTTGGCGCTCTTGCGGAGCGGATCAGGGCGCAGGGCGGGATCAAGATCGACCTGATGTGTGCCGGACCGTTGAGTTCCGAGTTCGAAGACGTCCTCTTCGAGGCCGGAGGCATCCGGAGACGGATCGGCGCCGTCGGCGGCGAGAAACTCAGGGGAGGCATCAATCGCGGTGAGGTGACGTTCATCGAAGGCAAGGGGTCGTCGCTGCCGCTCCAGGTGAAACGGGGCTGGTTCGGCACCGTGGATATGGCGGTGATCGAGGCGGTCGGTCTGACAGAGACCGGCCAGATCATCCCCTCGACAGCGGTCTACGATGCACCAGAATGGATCGAAGCCGCCTCCCAGGTCATCGTGGAAATCAATCTGAACCGCCCGTTGTCTCTCGAGGGTCTGCACGACATCTATCAGCGTGGAGACGATCCCATTCCGGTCGTCGGCAATGGCAATCCCCTCAAGCGAATCGGCGTACCCTACTTCCTGGTCGATCCCGGGAAGATCAAGGCGATCGTCATCTCCGATCTGGGCGACAAGCCTTCCAAGGAGGCGAAGCCCGATGCGATGGGGGCGGCCATCGGCCAGTACCTCGTCGATTTCTTCAGAAAGGAGGTCGCCGCCGGGAGGCTCAGCGAATCCTTGCCGCCCTTCGAACTGGGATTCGGGGAATTGTTCGGGAGCATGATGCAGAAGATCGGTGAAGGCGGGTTCAAGAACTTTCGTTTTCACTTGCCCATGGTCACCGACCCTGTTTTCGAACTGGTCGAGGCGGGGAAGGTCGAGTGGGTGGAGGGAATAGCCCTGCGGCTCTCAAGCGAGGCCTGGAAGCGATTCGAGCAGGATCCGGAGCGTTTCAAAAAGGTGATGGTCCTGCGTCCTTTTACGGTCATCAACTCCCCGGAGCTTATCCAGAGGATGGGGGTGATTGCGATCAACGGCTGCCTGGAGATGGATCTCCAGGGGCAGGTGAACTCAAGCCATGTGCTTGGCACAAAGATCATGGCCGGCATTGGGGGCACGTACGATTATGCCCGGAACAGTCCTTGCTCGATCTTCATCGCGCGCTCGACCACCAAAGGAGGGAACATCTCCTCAATCGTCCCGATGGTATCCCATGTCGACCATACGGAGCATGACGTAGATGTCCTGGTGACCGAGCAGGGGCTGGCCGACCTGCGCGGCAAAGACCCCCGGGAGCGGGCTCGGGAGATCATCCGGCAATGCGCGCACCCCGATTATCGGGAGATGCTGTCGGACTATCTGGACCGGGCAGAAAAGGAGCCGGGACACATCCCTGTTTTGCCGGAGGAAAGCGGTTCATTTCATTTGCGCCTCACGCAATCGGGCAGCATGAAAAAATCCGACTCCAGGTCTGGGCGGACACCGCCTTGATTCATCGCTGATTCAGAAGGGGCATCCGCTGGGTGGAATACGGGAAGGTGACAGCGGAGCCGATCGTCGGGAGGATGCGCGCGCCGCATCGACACCCGAATTACATGAAAGGAGAGGGCAAATGGCTAAGGCATTGGAAGGTGTCAAGGTATTGGATTTTACGCAGTATCTGTCAGGCCCGTATTGTACCATGTTGTTGAGTGAGCTGGGGGCCGAGGTCATCAAGGTGGAAATGCCGGGCAAGGGCGAGCCGGAGAGGGGCGCCACGCCGCTGACCGATCAACGTGAGTCGTTTCAATTCCTCGACCGGAACCGGGGGAAAAAGAGCGTCACCCTGAACCTCAAGAACCCGAAGGGCCGGGAAATGGCTCTGGCGCTGGCGGCGAAAGCGGACATCCTTGTGGAAAACTTTGCCACCGGGGGCATGGAGAAACTGGGCCTTGGCTATGAAGAACTGAGCAAAATCAATCCGCGACTCATTTACGCCTCCATCTCGGGCTTCGGACATACCGGTCCCCGGCGTTTGGACATCTCCTATGACGTGGTCAGCCAGGCGATGGGCGGGTTGATGGCCGTGACGGGCTACCCCGAAGGCGAGCCGCTGAGGACGGGTATCTCCATCGGAGACTATCTGTCGGGATTCAATGCCACGATCGCCATCCTGGCGGCCCTGCATTACCGGACGATATCGGGCGAGGGGCAGGCGATCGACATCTCCATGCAGGACGGCGTGTGGGCACTCGTTTTCCCGGATCGCGCCGACTATTTTACCACGGGCAAGATCCCCCCAAAATTCGGCAACCAGTTCGCCAGCTCCGTCCCGTTCGGCAGCTACAATGCCAAGGACGGCGCCGTTATTATTTGCACCATTGCGGATGCCCAATGGCAAAAGGTCCTGCAGGCGATCGGCAGGGAGGACCTCAGCGGCGACCAGCGCTTCGTCACCCGCGATAACCGGGTGAAAAACCGGGAAACGGTCAACGCCCTGATGGACGGATTCTGTCGGGAAAGAACGGTCGAGGAAATCATGACGGCTCTCAAGAAGAATCAGGTAGCCTGCTCGCCTCTGCCCAGTTTTGAGCAGGTGGCCAATGACCCCCATCTGGCAAGCCGGGAGATGTTTGTCGAGGTGAACCAGCCCATTTCCGGAAAACTCAAGCTCCTCGGCTCGGTATTCAAGATGTCCAAGACGCCGGGAGACAGAAAGATGCCCGCTCCCGCGGTCGGTGAGCACAATGAGGAAATTTACTCCCAACTCCTGGGGATCAGTCCGCAGGAGATACAGAAACTCAAGGAAAACGGTGTCGTTTGAGACTGCCAGTGGATGTCGCTTTCCCGACGCCCTCCCGGGTCAAGGATGTGAGCCGGATTTCTTGACCCCGTAAAAGTTGCTGTAAAAGTTTCTTGACAACGAGGTGCCACTGTCGGTAAAATGCACTCACTTTATGAAATATAATTTCATTGTATGGAATGTCATTGAAGGGATTCCAGGGAGGAGGATGAGCGATGTCGGAAACGTACAGTTTGGCTGAAGCGACCATGAAGGTCATTCAGGATCGCCGCAGCATCCGGGAATGGACGGATGAACCCGTCTCCGAAGAGGATCTTGCGATGATCCTGGAAGCGGGCAGGCAGGCGCCCTCGGGCGAGAATGCTCAGCCCTGGCGGTTTATCGTGGTCAAGGATCCGGAAAGGCGCAAGAAGCTGGCGGCCCTGGCCGGCGGGGGAAGCGGACGCCGCTTCACGGCGGAGTTCGTCACGCATCAGATGCAGGCGCGCTTTGCCACGTTGCAGGATGAGGCCAAGAAGAAGGCTGCATTCGAGAAACTGACCTCGGGACAGGTATCCCAGTTTTCCGAGAATGCGCCGGTCACGATCATGGTTTGCGGCAAGAAGGATGTCTGGGATACTCCGTACGACACCTCGGCCGCCATCGAGAACATGCTGCTGATGATCACTGCCCTGGGCCTGGGGGCCTGCTGGGTCATCGCGGTCTGTTTCGACGTCCGCGAGGAGGAGCGCACGAAGGAATTGCTGGGCATCCCGGAGGGATTCAAGACGATCAGCCTGATCTCCCTGGGCCACCCGACCCGGCCGCACCGTCAACGTCCCCGCATCCCCATAAACCAGCTCGTTTTTTCCGAGACATGGGGAGAGCCCTACTATAAGGAGACAGTATGAATAAGGACATCATTTCCCGAGACTATGCCAATGACATGATCTTCGAGCTGGAGAAGGCCTTCTGGGATGAGCGTGGCAAAGGCGCCCGTTTCCGGTTGACCACCCTGGGTCGTGATTTTTTCCGGACCAAGTGCCTTCCGAAGATTCAGTCCACCGAAATGGACGATATGGTGGCGGTCATCGAAGGCGTTCTCAAGGAGAACGGGATCATCGACGGCATGTCCCTTGCGATCGACGGACGGCTGCTGCGGGTGAGGATCGCGGGTTGCACCCACCGCCCCGTCGAAGACCGGATGATGGCCCATGAAACCAAGCCCTTCGCCTGCCTGCCCGCCAACATGATCGTGCTGGCCGTCGACGAAAAGTTGAACCGTCCCGCGGAACTGGCCGAGATCAAGCTGGTGGATGGCGCTTGCGAGGTTTTGATCGTTCTGTTTGAAAAAAAGCCTTGTTGATGAGGAGGCGTGTATGCCCCGGTCGTTCCCCCGCATGTGCCGTTCACGGAGCCGCACGGGAAGGAGCAGCTTCGCATCATCCGCGAGGTGATCGATCTGCGAAAGATCTACATGGGTTGAAGGAAGAAGGGCCGTTATGGCGAGCAGGAAGGAAAAGATCATATGCCATATGTGATAAACAGCGAGTGCATCCTTTGCAGCGCTTGTGTCTCCGGTTGCGAAGTCGGAGCGATTTCTGAAGGTGAAACCCAGTGTCATATCGATCCCGACATCTGCATTGAATGCGGCACTTGCGAAGCCAACTGTCCCTGCCAGGCGATCGGCTTTGTGGAAGAAAACATAGAGGCCGCCGGGACTCCGGCGTAGCCAAACATCCAACCGTAAAGCGTATTGCACCTTATCGCAGGTATTGGAGGACGGAGCATATGGATACCATGTTCGGCATTCTTCAGAAGACGAGCAAATTGCTTGCCGTTATCGCGGGAACCGCACTGACGCTGATGATGTTCTTGACCGTCGCGGATGTGGTCGGGCGGGCGTTCGGACACCCCGTTATGGGCACGTATGAAGTGGCCGGCTTTATGCTCGCGCTGGTCATCGGGTGTGCCATGCCCAAGGTTTCCCTCGCCCGGCAGCACATCTACATGGATTTTATAGACAGGCTCTCCAAGAGAAACAGGGCGCTCATGAACATCTTTACTCGGGTGTTGTGCATCATCCTGTTTGTCCTCATCGGATACAGCCTCTTCGGCGTCGGTAATGAATATCGGATTTCAGGAGAAACGTCCCCGACCATCAAGCTGCCGTTTTACCCGCTGGCCTATGCTGTAGGGATCTGCTGTTTCGTCGAATGTTTCGTGTTTATCATCGAGATCGTGAAAAGCTGGAGGGAACGCCATGAATGAGACGACCACCTGTATCTTGGCGCTGGTTATGCTGTTGGCGCTTTTTGTCACCGGCATTGAACTCGGCTTTGCCATGGCCCTGGTCGGCTTTCTCGGCTTTGCCTACCTGAACGGTTTCTCTGCGGCTCTCACTCTCTTGGGAGGGGACCTTTTTGAGGCCTTCACGAATTACGGGTATACGGTTTTCCCCCTCTTCATGTTGATGGGGCAGATCGGGTTGAACGCGGGGATTGCCGAGCGGCTTTACGGTTCTGCGAACAAGTTCATCGGCCATATCCCCGGGGGGCTGGCGATGGCGACGGTGGTCGGCGCGGCCGGCTTCAAGGCCATCTGCGGTTCCTCCACGGCCACCGCGGCGACCTTTGCGAGTGTCGCGATTCCGGAGATGGACCGCTATAACTATGACAAGCGGCTCTCGACGGGGATCGTGGCGACGGTGGGAACCCTCGGCTGCATGATTCCCCCCAGCGTGGTCCTCATCCTCTACGGGATCATCACCGAACAATCCATCGGGAAGCTCTTTCTCGCCGGGATCGTCCCCGGCCTCCTCATCGCGGCGTTTTTTGTGGTCATCATCTACGCATGGGCAAAAATCGATCCGAAGGTTGCTCCCCTGTCGGAGCGGTCCACCTGGAAGGCCCGGATCCGCACGTTACCCGAGATCATATGGGTCCTGATGGTATTTCTGTTGGTCGTCGGCGGGATCATGGCGGGCTTCTTCACCCCCTCGGAGGCGGCGGCGGTCGGCACGTTTGCCCTGTTGATTCTGGCGTTCATCAGACGGGACATGACGATCAAGACCTATATCAAATCCGTAGGGGAAACCCTCAACATCGCCGGGATGATCCTCATGATTATCGCCGGCTCGGTGATCCTCGGCCATTTCATGGCCGTGACCAATGTCCCCCAGAAACTGGCGGACTGGGTCGTGGCGCTGCCCCTGAACCGTTACATCGTTCTGATCATCATCTGCCTGATTTATGAAGCAGGCGGTTCTTTCATCGACGATCTGCCCTTCATGATCCTCGCGACACCGATCTTCTTCCCCGCCGTTCTCAAGCTGGGCTTCGATCCCATCTGGTTCGGGATACTGATCGCCATCGTCGTCGCGATCGGGGTCGTGATTCCCCCCGTGGCGGTATGCGTGTTCGTCGTCAAGAACATCACTGGGGTGCCGATCGGCCAAATTTACAAGGGCGTCATGCCTTTCCTAATCTCTCTGATCCTCGTTTGGGGCTTGCTGTTCTTCTTCCCAGGGCTGGCCCTCTGGCTTCCGTCGTTGTTCTATACGTAAGCAGAGACAGGCTCGACAGCGGGCATGCGGAAACGACACCCTGCGGACCATTCCGCGGGGTAAATAGGAATTTGACAAAGAGATAGGAGAAATAATCAAAGTGCCACAGGAGGAGAGAAAGACGAGCGGGTTTTGGAACTACACCAACAACAAAAAGGAGGCGTGAACATGAAGAAAAAAGGAGTAGGAGTGATGTGTGTCGTTGCGTTTGTTTTTTTTATTTCTTCTTTCGCAAATGCCGCAGAGGTCATAAAACTGAAATTCGCCAACTACTTCCCGCCGATGCACGCGCATTCGATCATCATGGATGAGTATGTAAAGAAGTTGAACAAGGAGTTGGCAGGAAAGGTCGAGATCTCCTACCATACCGGGGGAACCCTTTTGAGCGCCCCCAAGATCGCCGCCGGTCTCACCACAGGGATCGCGGATATCGGCCTTTCCCATGTGGGTTACACGCGGGAACGTTTCGCCGCCTCGGAGATCTTCGGTCTGCCCATCGGCCTGCCCAGCCCCTGGATCGGTCTCCATGTGGCCGATGAGTTCTTTGCCAAATTCCCCTTGAAAGAATGGGATGATTATCATCCCTTGATGTTCTCCCCCAGCGCAACGACCATCATCCACACCGTCAAGAAGCAGGTAAAACAGCTCGAAGACATGAAGGGATTGAAGATCCGTGCCACCGGAAGGCTGGCCGACATCACGACGGCCCTCGGTGCGACGCCTGTTCCCATCGGAATGCCCGATATGTATGAATCCCTCCGCAAGGGCGTGGTCGATGGCACGATGTCCAACATGGAGACCTTGAAGGGCTGGAAGACGGGAGAGGTGATCAAGTATGCGACGACCTCCTGGAAAGTCGGCAGCTGCGATACCTTCTATGTGGTCATGAACAAGAAGAAGTGGGAAAGCCTGCCCCCCGACGTTCAGAAGACCATCACGGCCATCACGGATGAATACAAGGAGAAATGGGCCCTCCTCTGGAACAACATCGACATCGAAGGCTTAGATTTCTTTAAGAAACAGGGCGGTGAGGTGATCGATCTGACTGATGCGGAAGTGGCCCGGTGGATCAAGGCCTGCGACCCGGTCATCGCCGACTTCAAGAAGGACCTGACGGGCAAAGGATATAAACCCGCTGAAATCGACAGCTGGCTAAGCTTCATCAAAGAACGCATCGAATATTGGAAAGGCCAGGAGAAGGCCAAGAAGATTGCTACAGTTTACAACTATTAACCACCAAAATCAGGCATTCACCCCCTGCTGCCGCAAGCAGGGGGTGAATGCAAGCCATACCCTGCTCTCAAGGAAAACCCGATACTCCCTGTTTTGCATCCGGATCAAGTCATTCCTACAAACGCCAGGGTGAAGTACCAGTAGTGCTCTTTCTTCCAAGGCGCCGTTCGAGAAAGCATTTGTAGAAGCAGTGACTTTATAGTAAAGCGTTTTTCAACAGCCTATCAGGAGGTCTCTGTCGTTTGTGTTAAAGCTGAACTCTTGAAGAACATCATTCATTCACATTCACACAAGGGAGGATAATGTAAGCGGACGGTGCGGTAAAGGGTCTCAGATGCGGGTCGCATTCGGTGCTACAGGTTCGTCAGTCTCTTTTTCCATCTCCCCCGGCCAGAGAAGCGCTGGTACGCTCACCTTCAGCGGTTCGGTCCCCGGGGTTCCGGCCGATCATTTTACCACGGTCTTGTGGGGCAATGAACAAACTCGACTGCAGAACCGTGCACAAAGAGGTGCATGAATGAAAGGATGAGGTGAAGACAAAAACGCAACTCGCGGAGGAGCTTTCAATCCTGTGCGATAAATTGGCTTCGCAAAAAAGGCCGGACGCCGAGTGGAAATGGACGGAGGCAGACCTTCAACAGGCCACATCGCTTTTGACCTCAACGATCGAATCCACTGCCGACGGCATTCTTGTGATTGACAATAAAGGAAAAGTATCAATATTCAACAAGAAATACCTCTCCTTGTGGCGTATCCCGGAATCGCTTGCCGCGGAGCGGGATGATAAGAAACTGATCGCTCATGTATTGAGTCAGCTCAAGGATCCGGAAGGCTTTATTGAAAGAGTCACACAACTTTATTCTGAGCCGGAAGCGGATAGTTTTGATGTTCTGGAATTTAGGGATGGTCGCATTTTTGAAAGATTTTCTCAACCGCAGAGATTGGGAAACAAAATTACCGGCCGGGTGTGGAGCTTCCGGGATGTGACGGATCGCAAATGGTCGGAGGAGCAGCAGCGCCGGAACCAGGAGATCGCCGGGCGGCTGGCCAAGGAGATGGCCGTCATCGCCGAGATCGGACGGATCATCGGCTCCACGTTGAACATCGACGAGGTGTACGAGTTGTTCGTTGCGGAGGTGCAAAAGCTGATCCCCTCCGACCGGCTTGGTGTGAGCCTCCACAGCCTCGCCGAGGGCGTCGTGAGAATCGCCTATGTCTTCGGTACGGATGTCCCCGGCAGACAAAAGGGGGAGAGCTTTCCTCTGGAGGGAACGTTGAACGAGATGCTCATCCGGAGGCGGACCGGGCTTCTGATTCTCCCGGAGAGCGTTGAGGAACTCGCCCGGAGCTACCCCACTCTCGTCAACAACTACAAGGCGGGCGTCCGGTCGATGATGACCGTCCCTTTGATCGCCCGGGACGAGGTGATCGGTGTCCTTGATTTCCGGTCGAAGCAACCCAACGCCTACACCCTGGAGGACCTCCGCCTGGCCCATAGGATCGGGGAGCAGATCGCCGGGGCGATCGCGGGTGCACAGCTCTTCGCCGACCTGATGAAAGTGGAAGGGTCCCTCCGGGAGAACGAGGCGAGATTCCGCCCCCTGTTCGAGCAGGCGGCGGTCGGTGTGGCCGAGGTCGACATCCGAACGGGCCGCTTCCTTACCGTCAACCGGCGCCATTGCGAGATCCTCGGCATGACGGAGGAGGAGATGCTGGCCTCGACCTTCCATGAGATCACCCACCCGGAGGATAGCCATCTCCATGCCGACAAGATGGCCCAACTGGTGGCCGGGAAGATCAAGAACTACACCGTGGAGAAGCGCTACGTCAGAAAGGACGGGGCGATCATCTGGGTGACCATCACTGCATCGCCGCTCTGGAAGCCCGGGGAAAAACCGGAGAGAAACATTGCCGTGGTCGAGGATGTGACCGAACGCAAACGGATGCGGGAAGAGATCGACCGCCGCTCCATGCTGTTGACCGTCTTGCATGAGACGAGTCTGGAACTCACCGCCGAGCTGAACCTCAACGCCCTTCTTCAGTCCATCACCCAGAACGCGTTGAACCTGATCGGAGGCGTCTCCTGCCGATGCTATCTCCACAGGCTGGGGTCGGATCTGCTGGATCTGGCCGCTAGCGCCGGTGCGGCCAAGATTCCAAAGAGGGCGACGTGGAAACGGGACGAGGGGGTGGTCGGTCAGGTGTGGGCGACGGGCGCTCCGCTTCTGATTAATGACTATCGCGCATGGCCGGGGCGGATCCGGTCGACCAATTCCTCTCCGGCCCAAGCGGTGTTAGGAGTGCCAATCCGCTGGAGCGAGGAATTTTTGGGTGTCCTGAATATCGTGGGGGAGCTGCCGTACCAGTATAGCCAGGCGGATCTCGATGTGCTCGGGATGTTCGCCACGCAGGCCGCGATCGCAATCCGCAACGTGCGGCTCTACAACCAGATCGAGCAGGTAGCCGTGACCGACGAACTGACGGGTCTGTTTAACCGTCGCGGCTTTTCCCAGTTGGGCGAACGGGAATTCGAACGCGCATTGCGCTTCAAGCGACCTCTTGCGGCGTTGATGTTTGATATCGATCACTTCAAGGTGATCAATGACACGTACGGCCATAGCGCGGGCGATCAGGTCCTGCGGGTGCTGGCCGATTGTTTTCGCCACCACACGCGCGGGATTGATGTCGCGGGGCGCTACGGCGGGGAAGAGTTTGTCCTGCTGATACCGGAAACGCTACTCCCGGGGACGGGGCAGATCGCCGAACGTCTCCGTCAATCCATTGAGGACCTTTCCATTCCGATTATCCAGGCAGAAAGCGACTCCCCGGCGGTCAACCTTCGGATCACCGTGAGCATCGGCGTCGCCGTCCTATGGAAGGACGCTCCGAACCTGGCGGCCCTGGTGGATCGCGCCGATCAGGCCCAGTATCATGCCAAGAGATCGGGACGCAACTGTGTCTTTGTTTGGGGGAAAGCAGAGGATTTTCAGGCCTGAAGCCCGTTGCTGCGGGGGGGCCGATGGCGTTCGAACCGCTGCTCGATAACGCGGGCGCGCCACTGCGTGCCCTCCCCCTCGAAGACGAGCCCAAAGCCGGACGCCTCGTAGAGGTGACGGGCCGCTGATGCCACGTATCGTGAATAAAATAAGGGGTACGGGAAGTTACATGATGAAAGTGAAAGCCACGGTGCTGGTTGACAATTATGCTTTCGGGATCAACGGCGTCCTGGCCCAGCATGGGTGGGCTGTTTTTCTGGAAACCGATCAGGGCAATTACCTGCTGGATACGGGAGCAGGCAAAATCATCATTCATAACGCCCATGTCTTGGGGGTTGATCTGACCTCAATCCAGGGCATTATCCTGAGCCACCATCATCATGACCATACCGGGGGTATTTTGGAGGTGCTGGAATATCTGAAACGCCCGGTGGATGTTTACTCACATACTGAACTTTTTAAAGACAGTTATTCCACCCGGACGGATCAACTGAACCATAGCGGCGTTCCTTTCAAACGCGAGGTTCTGGAATCAAAAGGGGCGAGATTCGATTTGAGCAAAGAGTTTCGGAGTATTGCGCCCGGCCTCTTTATGACAGGGCAAGTTCCCCGGCTGACCGCCTATGAAAAAGGGGAGCCTCATCAGGTCATCAGGGAAGCGCAGGGGCTGGTGCAGGATACGCTTCAAGATGATCTGTCGGTTATCATTCCGACCGAAAATGGACTCTTCGTCATTCTGGGTTGCGCCCATGCCGGTATTGTCAATACCCTCAACTTTGCGATGAAGAGGATGAATGAAGACAGAATTCATACTGTTTTTGGCGGCACGCATCTGGGTCCGGTGGGGGAGGAGCAGCGGGAAGAAAGCATCAAGGCCTTGAAGACAATGAAAATAGCCCATTTGGGAGTTTCCCATTGTACGGGTATGAAGACGTCTGTCAGGCTGGCCCAGGAGTGGGGCGACAGATTCGTCTTTTGCAGTGTCGGGACAGTGTTTCAAGGGTAGGGAGAAAAATCCTTCTAAAAGAACGAATCAATGAAAGAGTCAGCATGAGGGTGAATGGGCGTCCGTTCACGGCAGCGATGAACTGGAATGTGAATCATGACCGAAAGTAAAAGGACGCAGGCCATTCTTCTGCTGGTAGCCGCAGCCGTGCTCTGGAGTCTGGCCGGAGTGCTCATCAAATGGGTCTCCCTGCCTGCCCTTGCCGTCGCCGGGTTCCGGAGCGCCATTGCGCTGCCGGTCCTGCTCATCTTTTTCGGCAGGCAGGCCGTAAATTTTTCGGCCGCCCAGCTCGTCGGCGGGGTCTGCTATGCAGCTACGGTCATCCTTTTTGTCTCGGCCACCAAGCTCACCACCTCGGGCAATGCCATTCTGCTGCAATATACCGCGCCGATTTATGTGGCGCTGCTTTCCGGGTGGCTGCTCCATGAAAGGACAAGATGGTTCGACTGGACGGCCATTGCGGCCGTGCTGTGCGGCATGTCACTTTTCTTTCTTGATCAATTGAGCGCCGGCGGACGGTCGGGCAATATTCTGGCGGTCATTTCCGGATTTGCCTTCGCTTCCCTCATCATCGCCATGCGCAGACAAAAGGACGCATCGCCCGCCGGTTCCGCCATCCTGGGCAACCTCTTGACCGTGCTGATCTGCCTGCCCTGGATGGTACAATCTCCGCCGGGCGGAGCGGACTGGATCGGTCTTGTGCTCCTTGGCGTGTTCCAGATCGGGCTCTCCTACGTCTGCTATTCCGTGGCCATCCGAAATGTGACGGCCATGGAGGCCATTCTCATCCCGATGCTTGAACCCATCCTGAATCCCATTTGGACGCTTTTGTGCATGGGGGAGCGAATCGGCCCTTGGGCGCTTTTGGGCGGGGTCGTGGTGATCCTCTCGGTTTTTTTCCGCGGCTTCATGGATTACCGGAGCACCTCCTCCCCGGCCTGATGGGCGAGAACGCCGCGACCCGGCTGAAGCGGCAGGGTGGCGGCCTTTCGGAATCATAGGCCCTAACCCCGGGGGGAGCATCTTTCCGGATGTCTTCAGGATGGATTGAGTGGGTCCGATGAATCAAAACGACCATGCACCGGGAGATTCCGGCCCGGACAGGAAAATAAAGCGGGAAACGGAGATCAACTGCTTTTCCTGTCAGCATTTCTATATCACCTATGATCCGCAATTCCCCTACGGGTGCCGCGCGGTCGGTTTCAAGTCGCGATGGATGCCTGCAAAGGGGATGTACGCGAGCTCTGGCATGGATTGTCAGTTCTTTGCCGGCAAGGGGAAAACACGTTAACGTTCCATGGCCCCTTTTCCCCCATCTTTACCACCCTGCTTGTATATAAAACCCGTCTTTGCCCCCTTTTTTCATTCTTAAAATAATTGCTAAAGTCTTTTACAGGATTGCCGAATATATCATCGAATGCATTTACATTGAAAGGAGGGGATGAGTTCTTTGGTGAAGACAAGAAGCGGCAGACAAAGCAGTCCCTGACGGACAACATCCTTACGGCCCGCGAGGCAGCGGCATATTTGAGATTGACGGAGACGACCATCTGCAAGCTGGCTGCCTCTGGAGAATTGCCGGGATTCAAGATCGGCAAGTTGTGGCGGTTTGACAGGGGCGGAATTCCGGAGCGGATTGCCGCGGCGAAGCAGGAGGGAAAAGAGTCAGCCTGACAAGAGGGAGGGGCAGGGGCAACCGTTTGTTTTGAACGGGCGATAAAGGGGATGATTGGACTTCAAAAGAACAGAATCGATGTCGACCGGTACATTCAGTGGGTGCAGGGTACCAGTAGAAACATAGAGCATTGAGGATATCTACATTCAACCAGAAGAGGCAGGAGAAGAAAGTAAAAAGAATTATGGTTCATCCGGTTTATGCGTACTTTTAAGTTGATAATCTGTTGAATTGAGCCTTGACAGGCTTCACCACGTCCACGGAATGGATAAGAGAAAGGCATTGAAGATTATTGTTGGTAAGATCTATTTTAACCACTCAGAACTTCCCGTACCTTTTGTGAGAGTTTCTCGATATGAAAGGGCTTCTGGAGGAACCCGTTGCAGCCGCGCTCCAGGATATGGCTCGCCTCGCCGTTGATGCTGTAACCGCTGGAAAGAAGAACCTTGATCGCGGAATTGATCTCCCGGAGACGATTGAAGGTTTCCCCTCCCGATATCCCCGGCATGATCATGTCCAGAATCACCAGGTCGATCTCCTTCCGCTTCTCCATGTAAACGGCGAGCGCCTCCTGACCGCTCCCGGCCGCATAGACCCGGTAACCCAGGGACTCCAGCATCTCCCGGCTCACCTCCAGGACCATCTTTTCATCATCCACCAGCAGGATCGTCTCC
>JAPLJY010000001.1 GCA_026388345.1 Deltaproteobacteria bacterium | reverse complement strand
GCTCATGATGGGCTATTCCCTGGCCCACGGCGCGATGAGCGCCGGTTATAACGTCACCTTTCTGCCTGCTTACGGCGCAGAGGTCCGGGGGGGAACCGCCAACTGCACCGTCGCCGTATCGGATGACGAGATTGCCTCGCCGATCGCCTCGGAGCCGGACAACATCGTCGTTATGAACACCCCTTCCCTGTACACATTTCAGAATCGCGTGGCGCCCAAAGGCGCCCTTTTCCTGAATTCCTCGATTATCGCCGTCGAATCTTCGCGCCACGACGTCCGGATCTTCAAGATCCCCTCTTCGGAAATGGCCGAAAAATTGGGAAATCCGCGAACGGCCAACACAGTGATGATGGGTGCTTTCCTGAAAATGACCGGCCTGGTGCCGCCCGACATCTATCTGAGCAGCATGGAGACGGTCATGGGGAGCAAAAAGAAATCGGTCATCGAGATCAACCACAAGGCCTTTGCGGCCGGGTATGAATTTCTGAAATAACCGGATCAAGTTGCGGCAACGATCCTGTTGAAGGAGTCAATCAAACATGGCAGTCAAACAAATCTCCGTCACCTTGGGCAACGTCCCGGGAACCCTTTCCCGGCTGACGAACATCCTCGACAAGGAGGACATCACGGCCAAGGCGCTGCTCGCCGCCAGCGCCGCGGAAAACAGCACGGTCCGGATGGTGGTCAACGACCCGGAAAGGGCGGCGGCGATCCTGGAGAGCTTCGGTTTCAACTACGAGGTCACCCCGGTCCTTGCCGCCGAGGTGCCGCTTCATCCCGGCGGGATCAATGCCATCCTGAACCCCCTCACCAAGGCGGAGATCAACATCCACTACCTCTACACGACGATCAACCGGATCGGCAAGGAAACGATCGTCATCCTCGGCACGGACAAGCTCGACGAGGCGCGGGAGGTCCTCCGGCGGAACTGGATCCACCTGATCGAAGAGGAGATCTATTCCCTCTAATCTCCGTTACGCCCCGTAACCTTTGCAGAAATGATCATTTCGCCAGAAAAAGATGCGGCGCTCCGTGAACGGATGGAGCAGCTCGGCGTCCGGGAGGAGGATTTCCGCGAAACCTTCATCCGCTCCTCCGGCCCCGGGGGTCAGAAGGTCAACAAGACCTCCTCCTGCGTATATCTCGTCCATCTGCCGACGGGCCTCTCCGTAAAATGCCAGCAGGAACGTTCCCAGACGCTGAACCGCTTTCTCGCCCGCCGTCTTCTCCTCGACCGGATCGAGCGGCTCCGGACGGGACTCGTCAGTGCCGAGCGGATGCGGGTCGAAAAGATCAGGCGGCAGAAAAGGCGGCGCTCCCGGCGGGCAAAGGAGAAGACCCTGGAGGCGAAGCATATCCAGGCGGAAAAGAAATCCCTCCGAACCCGCGTCGGCCCGGAGGAGTAGCGATCCTCAAAGCCGCCCGGACATCCGCACCGCAGGCTCGGCACGAACATCGTCAACGAGAAGCTAACCGACCGCCTGTTTTTTGTGTTCATCGCCGGGTAGACCGGAGGAATCTCACCTCCAGTCCCCCACAGATCCGTACGTGAGCCTCTCGACTCATACGGCTCGTGTCAGCCATTTTCTTGAAGTGAGGTCGGTCGTCAATAGTGGACACCAAACCTTTCATGCTGCCAGTCGTTTTTCATAGAACCATCGTTCAAAAGCGGCAGGAGACAAGAACCTGAGTCTGGCCTGCCTTCTTTGCCGGTTATAGAAAATCTCGAT
>JAPLJY010000307.1 GCA_026388345.1 Deltaproteobacteria bacterium | reverse complement strand
CTGCTGGAAGGGGATGAACTGGCCTTCAAGGTCGCCTTCAATATCGACCCCGCAATCAACACGACCATCCTGAACTCCTTCCGTGTCCGTCTCGGTCAGGGAATCGCCGGCTATTCCGCAGCCCGCGGCGAGCCGATCATCGTCCGGGATGCGCAGAATTCCCGGCATTTCAATCCCGACTTCGACCGGATGACCGGCTTCCAGACCCGTTCGGCGCTGTGCGTGCCGCTCATCTCTCGGGGAAAGGTTCTCGGCGTGATCGAGGTCCTCAACAAGATCAGCGGCGATTTCAACGACGATGACCTCCATCTCCTCCAGTCCATTGCAACCTCGGTCAGCATCGCGCTGGAAAACTCACAACTCTACCGCGAGACCCTCTCCATGGCCGAACATGAACGGGGTATCCGGAAGATGTTTCAGAAATTCGTTCCCCGGGAGATCGTGGACAAGATCATTCACAATGCCGGGGAGGAGAAGCCGCTGATTGAGGAGTTGAAGATCCTGACCTTGCTGAACATCGACATCCGCGGCTTCTCGACGCTTTCCAAGAAAATCGGCCCGCAGCGGACGGTCGCCATATTGAACCGCTTCTTCTCGGCCATGGGCGATATTGTCTTCAACCACGGGGGAATCGTCGACAAGTACCTCGGCGACGGATTTCTGGCCCTCTTCGGCGCCCCGGTCTCGGGGAACACGGATGCGGACAACGCCATCGCCGCCGCGCTGGAGATGAAGAGGAGTCTGCAGGCCGTCAACGACCACTTCATCGGGGAACTCGATGCCCCGCTTGCAATGGGGATCAGCATCCACACGGGAGAGGCGGTGGTCGGCAACATCGGGTTCGACAAGAAAATGGACTACACCGTCATCGGCGATTCGGTGAACGCCGTCTTCCGCCTGCAGGATCTGACCAAATCGCTGCCGAACAGCATCCTCATCAGTGAGAAGACGTGCCAGGCCGTTGTGGAGTCGATCCTCGACGTCCGGGAGATCGGCAAGTGCGACACGGGGGGCACCCTCGGCGAGCTCCGAATCTACGAGCTCCTCGGCCGGGAGACCCGCGTCAGAAACGGTTCATGAATCTTTTCCCTCCTCCGCGGCCGAAGCCTTTGTCAGCAGGGCAACAACTTCGATATGCCCGGTCTGGGGAAACATGTCGAGCGGCCGGAGGAGCCTGAGCCCGTAACCGCGTCCGGCGAGAAGCCGGACGTCCCGGGCCTGTGTCGCGGGGTTGCAGGAGATGTAGACGATCCTCTCCGGATGCAGGGCCGCCACCCCTTCGAGGACCTCTTCGCCGCAACCGTCGCGGGGTGGATCGAGGACGATCACTTCGGCCGTCCTTCGGCGTTCCGCAAACGCACTCCGCAGGATATCGGCCACATCCCCGTGCAGGAATTTCGCCTGCGGGAGGCCCTCCCGGATCAGATTGATCCCCGCACAGCGGACGGCCTCCCGGTCCCCTTCGATGCCGAAGAGACGGCCGGCCCGGGGTCCAAGGAAGAGGGAGAAGAGGCCTGCGCCTCCATAGGCGTCGATCACCGTCTCCCGCCCTGTGAGGTCGCACATCCCGACCACCTGCTCCACGAGCTCCCCGACCAGGGCGATGTTCGCCTGAAAGAATCCCCGGTACGGGACTGTCAGGCACAACCTCCGGACGATGCGCATGACATCCGGCGGCCTTCCCGACCCGGTAAAAATCCCCGTTGGGGGTTCCCCGGGCTCGTCGGACCAGATGACCTGACGCTCCCCCGGGTCCCGAATTTCACCCGCCCGGAGAGCCTTCCGGAATTCGTGGTATTTTCCGTTGATCGACTCCTCGACGATCCCGCAGCGTTCGACCTCGATGAGTTCATGGCTCGCCAGGGCCATCAGGCCTGTCCGGCGCGGAGCGCCGCGGCCGCCGGCGAGATGGAACTCCGCCTTGCCCCGCCAGCCGAAGGGGCGCGGGGAGGGGATCGGCGGCGCAACGGGTGGATGGGAAACACCGGCAATCCGTTTGAAAATCTCCTCGACCTGCCTTCTCTTGAGCTCCAATTGATGATCGTAGGCGATGTGCTGCATCCGGCAGCCGCCGCAGCGGGTGTAATACGGGCAGACCGGCGGGATGCGGCGGCGCGACGGGGCAATGATCCGGACAAGACGCCCCCGGGCATACCGCCTTCGGACCTCGGTGATCTCGACCTCCGCCTCGTCCCCGTCCACCGTGAAGGGGACGAAGAGGACAAGATCGGAAATCCGACCGACGCCGTCGCCGCCGAAGGCCACATCCCCGATCCCGGTCCTGACCCGATCACCGACCTTGAACAATGCACCCATTTCACCACCCCTTCCCGCCTTCGACCGCCGGCCCGCCTTGGGAAGCGGGACCCGCCCCCCTGTACCGTTTTTCAAGTCTTCTTAGCATCTTCCGGCTTATCCGTAAACCATTTCCCTTTACAACCACGGCAAATACTGCTAAGGACCTCCCGAAAAAACAGGAAGGAAGGAAAATCCTTGGAACACGAAAACGTCCATCGCATCGCGCTCCCGGGCCGGGAGATCATCCTGATCGGAACGGCCCACATCTCACGCGAAAGCACCGATCTGGTCGAGCGGGTCATCGAAGAGGAGAATCCGGACACGGTCTGCGTCGAGCTCTGCAGGCCCCGCTACGAGGCGATCCGCCAGAGGGACAAGTGGCAGCAGACCGACATCGTCAAGGTGATCCGCGAGAAGCGGACGAGCATCCTCCTCTCCCAGCTCATCATGGCCTCCCTGCAGCGGAAGATCGCCCAGAAATTCAACATCACCCCGGGAGAGGAGATGCTCCGGGCCATCGATCGGGCCGAGGCGATCGGCGCGGAGATTGTGCTTGCGGACCGGGAGATCCGGGTGACGCTCCTGCGGACCTGGCGGAAGATGGGTTTCTGGAGCAAGGTGAAGTTCCTCCCCGACGTCCTCCTCTCGCTCTTGTCCACCGACGAGATCACCGAGGAAGAGATCGAGAAGCTCAAAAAGCACGACGTCCTTGAACTCGCGCTCCAGACCGTCGGAGAAAAGCTCCCGGGGCTGAAGACCACCCTGATCGACGAGCGTGATCTCTACCTCGCCCATACCATCGGCCATGCGCCGGGCGCCCGGATCGTGGCGGTCGTGGGTGCGGGTCACGTGCCCGGCATTCAAAAGCATTTGGGGGAGGAGATCGACATCGAGGCCCTGAACCGGATCCCCGAGAAGGGTGTCTGGGGGAGATTCGCGGGTTGGTTCTTTTCGCTCGCCATCGTGGGCCTCTTCATCGCCGGTTGTTTCTATTCCGGCTCCCAGGCAAGCCTGAAGATGATCACATGGTGGGCGGCCATCACCGCCTCCTTCGCCGGTTTCGGGGCGCTGATCCTGCTGGCCCATCCGCTCACCATCGCGGCTACGGCCCTCGCCGCCCCCATCACAACCCTGCACCCCCTGATCGCCGCGGGTTGGGTCGCGGGTCTCACAGAGGCGACGCTCCGCAAGCCCCAGGTCAGGGATTTTCTCGCCCTCCAGGACGACATCGTCTCCGTCCGGGGGTTCTTCCGGAACAAGATCACGCGCCTGCTGCTGCTGGTCGCCGTCGTCAACCTGACCACCTCCATCGGGACCTTCGTTGCCATACCTGTGATCATGAGGTTCATCTAAACGGCTGTTGGACGGGATAACACCATGATCGAAAAGAAATCGATGCTCTGCCCGAACTGCCGCAGGCTGATCAGCAACGATGAGCCGGCCTGCCCCTATTGCGGCACAACCCGCCCGGGCGCCCTCTGGAAAAGGACATTCGCGGGTATGATCTCCCTGCGCCGCCTCGATCCGGTCATGGCGATCCTCATCGTCAACGGCGCCTTCTACCTCCTTTCGCTCCTGCTCGACCCGGCGGCGCTCGGCCTTTCGGCCAACCCCATGACGTTCCTCTCCCCCTCGGACGGAAGCCTATTCCTCCTCGGCGCGACCGGGACCCTCCCCATCGCCTACGGCCGCTGGTGGACCCTCATCACGGCCTCCTTTCTGCACGGGGGGATCCTGCATATCTTCTTCAACATGATGGCGCTGCGGCAGCTCGCCCCCTTCGTGCTCGACGCGTTTGGCCTGCATCGTTTCGCAATCCTCTACGTCTGGACCGGCGTCGCCGGCTTCTTCCTTTCCTTTCTCGCCGGGATTCCCTTCACGATCGGGGCCTCCGCCCCCGTCTGCGGCCTGATCGGTGCCATCCTCTATTACGGCAAGAGCCGGGGCGGCTTTTACGGGGAGGCGATCTACCGCCAGGCGATGGGATGGGTGGTGGGGCTTGTCCTCTTCGGCCTCTTCCTTCCCGGGATCAACAACTGGGCGCACGGGGGAGGCATCGTCTCCGGTCTCCTGCTCGCATTTCTCACCGGTTACCACGAACGGAGAACGGAGACATGGATCCACCGGATTTTCGGAACGGGCAGCATCCTCATCACCGCGGCCGCCCTTCTCTGGGCGGTGATCCAGGCCGTGTATCAACTGATGGTTTCGTAATCGATTCTGGCCTTTTTTCTCGGCTCTGTCTTCCCCGGCGCCCCGTACCTTTTCATTTCATGGCACTTTTCATTTCATGGCATTGACAAGACGCCACTCCTGTCCTATTATCGAATAAGACCGGGCGCAGGGAGGCTCCCGAACCGCATTTTCTTCCGGGAGGTCCGCCGGGGACGAAAAATTCTTTCAACCCATGCAGAGAAAGGAAGGATTATGAAAAGAATGCTATTGGGGGCGATGTTCCTTATCCCGGCACTCCTGCTGATCGCGGGCTGCGACACGTCCCTCACCGTCGGCGCAAAGACGATCGGCATCCGTTCGGGGGAATTCATCTACACGGACGGTTATCTGCGGGCGACCTACCTCTTCCCATTCGACAAGGCGTGGAAGGCCTGCGACAAGACCCTGGCCGGCATGAAGGCAACCGATGTCGAGCGGATACGAAAGATCGCCCAGGGAAGATTTACGGCGATGATTCAGGACGAAAAGGTCTTGATCTCGGTTGATTACGTGGAGAAGGAGATCACGGCCATCGCGATCATGGTCGGAACGTCGGGAAACAACCTCGCCTCGCAGCTCCTCCACGACCGGATCACAAACACCCTGAAGACCCCCTGAAAACGTGACCTCGCGGAGGCCTTCCCGGACAACCTGTTGAAAAAGTCTCTTATTGAAGGCTGTTCAAAAATGCCCAGATGCAAGGCTCCCGCATTCGCAGAATCGTGGAGCGAAGCGGAACCAATCCTGAGCCGCGGGGCGTACTGTGAAGTACGTTGAGCGGCGAAGGATAAGGGGAACGCCGCAGATGGGCGTTTCAGCCGGCTAATTCCTGGTGAGGCAGAGGAGAAGTCCCTTCAGGTAGCGGCCCTCCGGATGGGCGAGGTTCACGGGGTGGTCCGGCCCGGCCCCGAGGGGGCCAAGGAGCTGTGCCGTCTTTCCCGCATCCCGCACGGCCCCGAGGACGATCTTCTCGAACAGCTCGGGACCGATCGGATTCGAGCAGGAAAAGGTGGCCAGCATACCCCCCTCGCGCAGTCGCCTCGCCGCCTGCAGATTGATCTCCTTATACCCACGCGCCGACCGCTCCACGTCCTTCCTGGACTTGGCAAACGCCGGGGGGTCGAGAACGATCAGATCGAAGAGCTCTTCCGTTTCCCGCAGATATTCAAAGCAATTGGCCGTGAGCACCGGGTGCCGCTCCGGGGTAAAACCGTTCCGGACAAGGTTCCGGCAGGCGATCCCATTGGCCGCCGCGGAGGCCTCCACGGAGACGACGCGCAGCGCCCCCCCGCGGGCGGCATAGACTGAAAAAGCGCCGGTGTAAGAGAAGCAGTTCAGAACCGCGGCCTCCCGGCTCAACAAGCCTACGATCTCCCGATTCCCCCGTTGATCGAGGAAAAACCCGGTCTTCTGCCCGGTAATCAGATCGACCTCGAAGCTAAGACCGTTTTCCATGATCTCCGCCGCCGCCGGAATTTCCCCCGCCGCAGGACCGATCCGGTCGGAAAGCCCCTCCAATTGGCGTGAACGCCCCTCGCTCCGCTCATAGATCCCGGCCGGTCCGCCCGCCTCCAGGAGGAGGCCGAGCAGAATCTCCCGCCATCTCTCCACACCCGCCGTTCCGATGCTGAGCACAAGGCAGCCGCCGTACCGGTCGACGACGAGGCCGGGGATCCCGTCCCCCTCCGCGTTGATCAGCCGGAAGGCGTTCGTTTCCGGCGGGACGACCTTCCTCCGGAGTGCGACGGCCCGCTCAATCCGCCGCCGCCAGAAATCGGCGTCGACCCGGGCGGCCGGATCATCGGTCAGAAGGCGGAAGGCGATGTCGCCGGTGTTGAAAAAACCGAGGCCGAGAGGCCGGCCGGCGCTGTCCGCCGCCAAAACAACGTCGCCGGGGACTGGATTACCCTCCACCCTGGCGAGCGCCCCGGAGAAGACCCAGGGGTGGCCGTGGCGCAACGGCGTCTCCCGATCTTTTTTGAGGATGATCCGCGGATAGCTCATGACATCCCTTTCCCCGATTCCGCCGGCCCCCGGAGGAGAGCCATACCCCGGCCGCGAATATCCCGCCGACGGATTCAATCCAATCCCCTTGGGCGGCGCATCCCTGTTTACAGCGGGAAACCGATCGTTCGCAATGATGCCGCAATATCTGCATGGATCGGGATGCCCTCGATCAGATAGCGGTCGCGGGTCTGCCAACCCCGCCCCCCGGGCAATGAGATCTCCAGTCCCGGCTCGATGGCTTGAATGAGTGAGATCAAATCCTCCACCCGTTGCGCGAATCTTTCCCGGTCCACAAATGCCCCGACGTCGAGCGCCAGAAACAGCTTGGTCGCGTTGGGGTCCAGACCGCTGGAATCGTGTTGAACAATCTCCGGGGAAAGCAACCCGCCTGCAAGCGCGCCTGTCAGCAGCTCCATCATCAGCGCCAGTCCCGCACCCTTGTGATCTCCGAACGGCAACAGCTTCCCGCTCTCCAGGATGGCCGCCGCGTCACTCGTCGGCCGGCCGGAAGCGTCCAGCCCCCAGCCGGGGGGAACCGGTTTCCCCTCGCGCAGGTACGTGCCGATTTTACCCACAGCCGCCTGGCTCATCGCCATATCCAGAACGACAGGCGCCCGGCCCGGCCCGCGCGGCGCCGCAATCGCCAGCGGATTGTTGCCGAGCAACGGTCGCGTTGATCCCCACGCCAGCATGTTGGGAATCGCGTTGGTTGTGCACAGGCCGATCATGCCGGCCTGCGCCGCGCGACAGGCATAGGCGTGCGCGCGCCCCCAGTGGGTGGTGTGCAGGGCGAGGCAGACGCCCGCTCCAAATTTCCCGGCGCGCTCAACGGCGTGCGACATGGCCTGCACGGCCGTGTAGCGCCCCGTCCCATTGTCGCAATCGAGGACGCATGTTGCGCCGTGCTCCCGCGTGACAACCAGTTGCGGATTTGCCTTGCAGCGACCATCGCGGATGGCTTTGACCAGACCCGGCAACATGCGCACGCCGTGCGAGGGAACACCCAGCAGATCGGCCTCAGCCATCAGATCCGCTTCGATCCGACCGATGGAATCGGTCACGCCTTCCCGGGCGAGCACCTGGCGTATGGCATCGACCAGCGCCTCGTGCCGGATTCTTTTTTCCGTCTCCATCCTCTTTCCCCCTCCCCGCCATCTGCACCTTCGGCGATGTTCTCGGTTTCTAACTCTCGCTGCCATATTCTCGTCACGAACGGCTGCTTTTACGCAAACCGAATTTTCCGGGTAGTCCGCGATGGAGAACCTGGTGCAGTGCATCATCCGGACATCCCGGACGATGGGCCTTTCGTTTTATTCCGGGATGTCCCTGCATCACTTGAGAATGATGCCGCTTCCTCCCGGAGCCGAGGCGCCCGGAACGATCAGCCGGGACTGCTCCTGCCGCTGCAGTTCCCTGGCTTGTTCGACCATGTGCGCCACGAATTCCTCCATGGCCTCGGAAAAGTTGTCCATAGCCTGCTGGAGGTTTTTGGCATCGATGGGGAACTGAATGGGCATGGGGCCCTGCTGGGTGTAAATCTGAGCCTGCCCCACAAAAAGAATCGGGCGGGTTTTATCCGGTTCCCCATTCCGCTTGACCGGCGACAGCCGGCGGATCTCGCCAACCGTCAGATCGGTGAAAACCTCTTCCTGGTGAAGGTTCTGTTGATTGAATTTGGCTTTCCTCCCTTTTTCCTCCAAGTCTGCCATGATCTCCTCCCGAATCGTGATGCAATATCATATACCGCTTGTTCCGGTTTTCCAATGGTAATCATCCCCCTTCCTCCCCGGCCGCGGCGATCCGGCGAAAGGCTTCATGGGTAGAAAGCGATGCTTATCCGGGGAAAATCAGAAACCTAAAGATTATATCATTAATATTATCGATAATATATACTATAATGGCGCGCCGTAGTATTATTTGAAATATTTTTAGCCGCTCCCATTCCCCCTTGCCAGGGAGACGAAAATGCCCACAAAGCACAGGGCGGTGCAGATGATGAAGACCACATGGATGCTTTGGAGCAGGGCCGGGTATTGGACTGGCGTGATCTGGACGTTGCCGATGAACAGGGCGAAGACCATCACCGCCAGACCCATGCTGAGCATCTGCCCCAAAAGCCGCATGGTGCTGACCATGGCCGATGCCACCCCGTAAAACCGCTTTTCGACGGACCCCATGATGGCGCTGGTGTTGGGGGACGAGAAAAAGCCGAAACCGAGCCCGAGGACGACCAGGCCGCCGCTGACCACGGCGATACCGCTTTGAGGCGTGATGAACGTCAGGATGAAAAGGCCTGTCGTGCACAGGGCCATCCCCAGGGAGGCCAGCTTTTGGGCGTGAATCCTGTCCGAGAGCCTGCCCGCAATGGGGGCAAAGACGGCCTGGACAACGGGCTGCACCACAAGGATCAGCCCCGAGGCCTCCGGGTCGAGCCCCTTGATGTACTGCAGGTATAGACTGAGCAGAAAACCCACGGCAAAGTTCGCACTGTAGTTGATCAGGGCCGCCAGGTTGGAAAAGGCAAAGGTCCGGTTTTGAAAGAGCCGGACATTGAGCACAGGGCTGTCCACCCGCAATTCGAACCTCACGAACCCCGCAAACCCGATGATCCCCAAAACGACCAGAACCATCCCCTTGAAGTCGGGGAGAATGGAAAACCCGTACATGAGCATGACCAGGACGGTGCTGTAAAACAGAGAGCCCTTCAGGTCGAATCTCTCCCCCCTGCCGGCCGCCCATTCTTTGTCCAGCTTCCACCAGGTGACGGCCAGGATGGCGATGCCCAGGGGGATCATGGCGAAAAACAGGCTCCTCCACCCCAGGTACTGGGTCATGATGCCCCCCAGGACCGGTCCGACGGACAGGGCGATGTAAACGGTGGCAATGTTGATTCCGATGGCCTTTCCCCTCTCATGGGGCGGGTACACCGACGTGATGATGGCCAGGCCCGTGACGAAGATCATTCCGCCGGCGATCCCCTGCAAGACCCGAAAGACGATAAGGGAATGGGCGGAAGGTGAAAGGGCGGACAGCAGCGACGCCACAATGAACAGGATGATCCCGTAGCTGAAGATCCTTTTCATGCCGTAGATGTCCGCGATCCGGCCGAAGGGAACGGCAACCATGGCGGCCGCCAGCAGAAACGATGCCGGGATCCAGCTCAGCTCAATGGCGTCGGCGGCAAATTCCGCCCCGATCGCCGGCAGCGCGATGTTGACGGATGAACCCATGAAGGGCGTTAAAAAGTTGGCCAGTGTGGCCACGAGGAGCGCCGGTGTCCTCATTGAACGATCAGAACGATCCTGTTCCATCAATCCATGCTTCCCATCCGTTTATTGCCAAGTGGATAACGTAAAATATCTACCGCATTTCCAGGTAGAATGGCAATGCCCTTTCGAGATAAGAACTGCGTCGGCGAACGCAAGTTCACATTTTGAAAGAGGGTCACTATCGCGGGGATGGATTGTACACAGGAACGGGAAAAAGTCATCTAAATAAATGAGAGTCCAGAGCTGGTCCGGGAACAACCGGACCGGTTAAAAAAATTTCCCTTCTTCATTTTCTTGACAATACCGCTTTTATCTTTTAACGTCCCCATCTGTTCCCTTCTTTCTTTTTTTTGGTTTCTCGATATCAAGCGACCGGGTTGGTCTCGAGTCGTCGGTTTTTTAAAGATAGCGAAACGGAACGATAAAAAAGGAGGTTCATATGAAATGGGTACGCGTGGTATTTGTTCTGGCGGCTCTTGGAATCCTCGGCGCCCTGCCGATGTGGTCGGGAGGCGGAGGAACCGCGGAAACGGCGATGGCGGCGGAGCAAGCGCAAACCGCAAAAATCGGCTCTTCATTGATCGGCAAGCTTGAGGGGCCGGAGATCCTCCGCGACGTCAAAGTCTTTCCCAAGACCTTCCAGGAAGCCCCGGCCCTTGCCGCACAGGTGAAAGCGGGAAAGCTGCCCGCGGTTGCAAAGCGTCTGCCTGAACCCTCACAACTTTTCGTCGTGAGGCCCCTGAAAGAGACGGGAAAATACGGCGGCAACTGGCGAAGGGCCTTCACGGGACCGGCCGACCATGAAAACGGCAACCGCATCGTTTCTACCGACAAGATCCTCACCTTCGATTACACCGGCAACAAGATCATCCCCTGCCTCGCCCGCGACTGGAAGGTCAGCAGCGACGGCAAGACGACGACGATTTACCTCCGCAAGGGCGCCAAGTGGTCCGACGGCAAGCCTCTTACGGCGAACGATTTCATGTTCTGGTACGAGGACATCTATCTGAACAAGAACATCGTCCCCACGCCTTTCTTCGAGTTCCAGATCGACGGGAAAGATGGGGTCATGAAGAAGATCGACGATTACACGATCGCCTTCGAATTCCCCGAACCCTACGCCTTTTTCGTTTATCAGCTTGCCGGAAGCACGGGCATCGGCGCCGGATTCGCCACGCGCGGCGGCTTCCAGAACTTCGGCGGCGCCTACGCCCCGGCCCATTATCTCAAGCAGTTCCTGCCCAAGTACTCATCGGAGGAGGCGGTGAACAAGAAGGCCAAGGATCTGGGTTTCGACAACTGGGTCTCTCTGCTAAAGAACCGCTACAGCTGGGCACTGAATAACGAATTGCCCGTGATGACCCCCTGGAAGACCGTATCCCCGATCAATACCCCCACCTGGTCCATGGAGAGGAACCCCTATTTCTGGGCCGTCGACACCAAGGGAAACCAGCTTCCCTACATCGACCGGATCACCATGACCCTGGCGGAAAACACCGAAGTCGCGAACCTGCGGGCGATTGCCGGCGAATACGACATCCAGGAGCGGCACATGCATCTTGCCAAGCTGCCGGTCTTCCTGGAAAATGCCAAAAAGGGCAACTACACCGTCCATCTGGACCCGGGTTTCAACGGATCGGATGTGGCGATCCACATCGGCAACTCTTATGAAGGCGATCCCGAGATTGCCAAACTGCTCAGGAACAAGGATTTCCGCCATGCCCTGGCCCTGGGCATCGACCGGGATCAGCTCAACGAGGCCTTCTGGCTCGGGGCGGGAACCGGCGGATCGGTGGCCCCGTCGCCCGATACCCTCTACAGCCCGGGCCCCGAATGGAACAAGAAATGGGCCGTCCTGGATCTGAAGCAGGCCAATGACCTGCTCGACAAGCTCGGCCTGACCAAGAAGGATTCCGAAGGGTATCGCCAGCGCAACGACGGCAAAGGGCGTCTCCGCCTCGAAATGATCACGGTCGGCGGTCAGTTCGTCCCCTATACCCAGGTCGGCGAGATGGTCAAACAGCAGTGGAAGAAGATTGGCGTCGACGTTGATGTCAAGGAACTGGAGCGGAACCTCGCCTTCACCCGGGACAACGGCAACGAAAACCAGATGATCACCTGGGCGAACGACGGCTCGGAGATGCTCTTCCTGTTCCCCCGCCACGCGCTGCCCGTGGACGCCGCCGAAAGCCACATGGGGATGGCCTACGCCAAATGGTACGCCTCCAGGGGAACCGCCGGCAAGAAGCCGGAAGATCCCGAAATGCTCCGGGCCTTCGATCTCTTCCGCGACGCCTTCGGGGCGAAGGAAGCGGACCGGGTCAAGAACGGCAAGGAGCTCTGGAAGATCATCGTGGAGCAGACCTGGAGCATCGGGGTGGTCGGTCAGTCGCCGGCCTTCATGGGGGTGCGGATCGTGAAGAACAACATGGGGAACGTTCCCGAACGGCAGGTGAACGCGCAGCATGCCCGAACACCGCATACTTCGATGCCGATCACATTCTTCTTTAAATAACGGCAAAGCAGCCGCCCGCCTTGCGGGCGGCTGCTCTCCTCCCGGACGCCGACGGGAATTCGCGGGAAATCGCTTTGTAGGGAGTTGCCATGGTGTCTTATATCGTTCGTCGTTTTTTGCTTGCCGTTCTCACGGTCTGGGCCATTTCAGTCCTGTCGTTCATGATCATCCACCTGCCTCCGGGCGATTACGTGACCTCCTACATCGCCTCAATGTCGGCCTCCGGAAGCGCGGTTTCCGAAGGGGAGGCCATGGCTCTTCGGGAACAGCTCGGTCTCAACCAATCCATCACGATCCAGTATCTCAAGTGGATGGCGCTCATCCTCCAGGGGAATTTCGGGATGGCAATGGAATGGGGGCGTCCCGTTGCCGACGTTATCGGTGACCGTCTTACCTTGACCATCGTAATTTCGCTGGCGGCCATCGTCTTCACCTGGGCCCTGGCCTTGCCCATCGGCATCTTCTCCGCGGTCTACCGGTATTCTGTGCTGGATTACATCTTTACCTTCATCGGCTTCATCGGCCTGGCCATCCCCAGCTTCATGCTGGCCCTCATCATCATGTACGTGGCCTTCGCCCATTTCGGGGCGAACGTGGGAGGTCTTTTCTCGGCCGACTTCGCCGAGGCCCCCTGGAGTCTGGCGAAGGCATGGGACCTCACGATGCATCTGCCGATCCCGGCCATCGTCCTGGGCGTTTCGGGAACCGCCCAGATGATCCGCATCATGCGGTCGAACCTCCTGGATGAATTGCGGAAACCCTATGTCATGACGGCCCGGGCCCGGGGACTTTCGGAATACCGGGTCATCATGAAGTATCCCGTCCGCGTCGCACTGAACCCCTTCGTGAGCACCATCGGCTACCTCCTTCCCTACGTGGTCTCCGGGAGCATCATCGTGTCGCTGGTTCTGAGCCTGCCGACGGTGGGCCCCCTTCTCCTGAAGGCCCTGATCGCCCAAGACATGTTCCTGGCCGGGACGATCGTCCTTTTGCTCGGGGTCATGACCGTCATCGGAACCTTCATCTCGGATTTGATGCTCATGTGGGTTGACCCGAGAATACGTCTGGGGAGGCAGTGATGGCGGAACCAGTCGTAGTGCCGGAAACCGGGGTCGTCGCGGAAGACAAGATCGCCGTCGCCACGCAGTGGCAGCTCATGTGGTGGCGTTTCCGCAAACACAAGCTCGCGGCAATAGGGACCGTTGTCCTGATCCTCTTTTATGTGGTGTCGCTTTTCGCCGATTTTTTCGCCTATGTGGACCCGCTGGAATCGGAGGCCCAGCGATCGCTCATGGCGCCCCAGCCGATCCACTGGCTCGACGACGGAAGCTTCAGCCCCCATGTCTATGCCCTGAAAGGGACCCGCGACCCCATGACGTTCAAACGGGTCTATGTCCCCGATACGAGTAAAAAGATCCCGATCCGGTTCTTCGGCCATGGAGACCCCTACCGGATTTTGGGCCTCATCCCCTGGGACCGCCACCTGCTCACGGTGGAAGGGGCCAAGGCGGGAGAGTCGCTCTTTCTGCTCGGCACGGACTTGCAGGGCAGGGACCTCTGGTCCCGGCTGATGTACGGGACGCAGACCTCCATGATAATCGGTCTTGCGAGCGTGTTCTTGAGCCTCATCCTGGGCGTCGTCCTGGGCGGCATCTCGGGCTATTTCGGCGGCTGGATCGATACGGTCATCCAGAGGATCATCGAGATCCTCCGCTCGATTCCGACGATCCCCCTCTGGATGGGCCTCGCCGCCGCCCTTCCCGCCGAATGGGACATCGTGATGATCTACTTCGCCATCACGATCATCATCTCCCTGATCGGCTGGACCGAACTGGCCCGGGTCGTCCGGGGGAGATTCATCTCCCTTCGGCAGGAAGATTTCATCATGGCCGCCGAGCTCCTGGGCTGCAGCAAGTCACGGATCATCTTCCGCCACATGGTGCCGTCCTTCATCAGCCACATCATCGCGGCCACGACGCTCGCGATCCCCGCGATGATCATCAGCGAAACCTCCCTGAGTTTCCTCGGGCTGGGCCTCCGGCCGCCGGCGATCAGTTGGGGGGTCCTGCTTCAGGACGCCCAGAATATCCAGGCCCTGGTCATCTCCCCCTGGCTTCTCATCCCCTCGCTGGCTGTCATTATCGCGGTGCTCGCGTTCAATTTCATGGGCGACGGGATCAGGGACGCGGCGGACCCCTACGGTTAGGATGGGAAAACTCCTGAGCGCGGCCGGTTTATACCGGTTCAACCCTCGGCCCCGTCGACGGGCCCCATCACAGGCGGACTGATCATGCAGAAAGATACGAAACCGCTTCTTTCGGTAAAGAATTTAAAAACTTGTTTTTTTCAGGATGAGGGAACAACGGAAGCCGTCAACGGGGCCTCCTTCGATGTCTGGCCGGGAAAGACCCTCGGCATCGTCGGGGAGAGCGGCTGCGGGAAAAGCGTTACGGCGCAGTCGATCCTCCGGATCGTCGACGATCCCGGGCGAATCGTGGATGGAGAGATTCTTCTTACCCGCGCCGACGGGACGCAAACGGACCTCGTTCAACTCAAGCGCAATAGCCGGGAAATGCGTGCGATTCGCGGAGGAGACATCGGTCTCATTTTTCAGGAACCCATGACCTCCTTCAGTCCCGTTCATACCGTAGGGGACCAGATCATCGAGGCGGTCCGCCTTCATAATGCAGTCGGCAAGAGGGAGGCGAGACGCCGGGGAATCGAAGCCTTGCGCAGCGTCGGGATCCCGAAACCGGAGCGGCGAATCGACGAGTACTCCTTTGAATTGAGCGGCGGGCTCCGTCAGCGGGCGATGATCGCGGTTGCTCTTTCCTGTGATCCCCGCCTCCTCATCGCCGACGAGCCGACTACGGCCTTGGACGTCACCACCCAGGCGCAGATCCTGGATCTCCTGCGAAAACTTCAGCAGGAACGGGGAATGGCCATCATGCTCATCACCCACAACCTCGGTGTGGTCGCGGAAATGGCCGACGACGTGGTCGTCATGTACCTCGGCCGGGTGGTCGAGGAAGGAAATGTTGACGATATCTTTCACGATCCGAAACATCCTTATACGAAGGCCCTGCTTCAGTCCATACCGAGCATCGAATCCCCTCCGAGGGTGAAACTTCCGACCATCAGCGGATCGATTCCCCACCCGTTCAACCGGCCGAAGGGTTGCCCCTTCCATCCCCGCTGCGTTTCCTTTATTGCCGGCCGCTGCGACGCCGAGGACCCACTTCTTCAGGCTGTCGGCGAGGGAAGAAAGGCAAGCTGTTTTCTCTACCAATGATGAGAGGCGAACGAGAATGCCGAACGGCGACACCGGTTTGAAAAAGACCGTCCTCCTCGATGTAAAAGGGCTTAAGAAATATTTCCCCATTCGAAGGGGTTTTCTCCAAAAGACCATCGGCCATGTAAAGGCCGTGGACGATGTGACCTTTTTTCTGAATCAGGGAGAGACCCTCTCCCTCGTCGGAGAGAGCGGCTGCGGAAAAACCACGACTTCCCGCTGCATTTTGAGGGCCATCACCCCAACGGCCGGTCAGGTTCTCCTTTCGGCCGACGGTGAAATTTTAGACGTAGCGACCCTTCCGAAGAATAGACTTCGGTCTCTTCGGCGTCAGATGCAGATGATTTTTCAGGACCCCTTCTCTTCCCTCAACCCGCGAATGACCCTCCTGGACATCGTCGGAGAACCCCTTCTCGTTCACGGCGAAGGAAACGCTCAAGAGAGAGCGGATAGGGTTGCGGAACTCCTTCGCCTCGTGGGCTTAAGGCCGGAATATATGAGGCGCTACCCCCATGCCTTCTCGGGCGGTCAACGTCAGCGTATCGGCATCGCACGGGCCCTTGCCTTGAATCCCCGTCTGGTCGTTGCGGACGAGCCCGTCTCCGCCCTGGATGTGTCGGTCCAGGCCCAGATCCTGAACCTCCTCCTCGATCTTCAGGAAAAACTCGGGCTGACCTATCTCTTCGTCGCTCACGACCTCAGTGTTGTCAAACACATCAGCGAGCGGGTCGCGGTGATGTATGTCGGCAGGATCGTGGAGACCGCGCCTACAGAAGAGCTGTTCGCATCTCCGAAGCATCCCTATACCGAGGCCCTATTATCGGCGGTCCCCAAGCCGGATCCACGCCTTCGTTCCGAACGCATCGTCCTCCAAGGCGAAGTAGCCGACCCCGCCAATACCCCGCCGGGTTGTTATTTCCATCCCCGGTGCAGTTATGCGGAGGCCGTCTGCCGGGAAATGACGCCGGTACAGGAAGAGATTGCCCCCAACCACTTCGTGAGCTGTCATAGGGCGGGGGAGCTTTCCCTTCGCTGCGTCGCCCGCTGCTCACCTGTTGGGAGGTCTTGATCGGCAGCGCCTTCAAGCCGAACAAAAATTTTTCCTTCAATCCTCCCAAAAATATCGAGACCGCGTTGTCCCTCGATGCGGCAGGTTAAGGGAGTTCGGACACAATTACATTCCGACCGCCCGCCGGGCGACCGGACGCGTTTAAACCTTCCGTCTTCAGTCAAAAGGGGACAGGGAGGGGGAAATTTTCGATGCCGGACAAAAACAGCGTCTATCGGCTTTTCCAATCCATCCGGGTGATATCGCCATTTTTAAAATGGAACTTTTTGCTCCAGTTGGAATGACTGCCCTCCACGCTGACCGTACAGTCCACTGAAAAAACACCGTTTCCGGTATCCCCGACGGAATTGTCCGTCACATCCATGGTTACGGTATCCTCTCCATATTGATTCTTAAGGTAAACCTTGGCCTTTGCGATCATTGCCTTTTCATCCATCTTTAGCGCTCCTCGACTGATCAGAACTGATCACTGAAATATCTTTCGCTTTTTCAGGTAACACGGCAGTGCCGTCTGTACGATCCTGCTGCGGCATCACCGGTTCCTCCGACTGTTATCCGTTACCCGTGCAGTTTTCCAAGCACCCAGGCCATCCTCTGCCCGAGCGATTTCACGAGTTCCATACCCTCGGCGTCCTTTTCCACTTCTCCCTTTGCCCTGCCGACACCGAGCGCCCGGCCAACGATGACGATCTCGCCGCTCAGAAAGAAATGGTCCATCGTGTCGAGGGCGTGAATCGCGCCCGACCGCCGCACGGCAGCCACGGAAGCACCGACCTTATTTTTGAACATCCTGCCGTTGGACCTGGATACATAGCCGGTACGATCGATGAGGGCCTTCATCTCGGAGGTCACATCCTGAAAATAGACCGGCGAGCCCAGGATGATCCCATCGGCGCCAAGCATCTTTTCGATATACTCATTGGCGGCGTCATTTTTGACGGCACAACGCCGGTCCTTGTTTTTACCGCATTTCTCACAGGCGATGCAGCCATGGATCACCTTATCCGCAAGCTGCACCAGTTCGGTTTCAATGCCCTGCTTTTCGAGTTCGCTGAACACATGCCTGATCAGGATGGCGGTATTGCCGTCCTTTCGGGGGCTGCCGTTAAACGCAACGACCTTCATTTTTGATCCTCCTTTTTCCCTTTCCGTTTTTTGGGAACTCCTCCCGGATAGTGATGTAATATCATATACCGCTTGATGTCAATACCACGCTAATTTAGGATGTTCATGGTTTCCTGCTCTATGCATTCAATACCGTAGCCTATCTTTTAACTGACGGAATCCATGATCTCTTGCCATTTCGAAATGTCAATCAGCATTGACCAATCGTTATGACCAGCCCCTTTGATGATCCACATCCGTTTATCCTTGGGCAATAATGTAAATAATTCCTTGGCATGCCTTACCGGGACAACCTCATCTCGTTCTGCTCCCACTACTGCGATTCTCCCCTGGAATGATTTCAGGTTTTCCGCATTGTCATATCTGTCTTTCATAAACCAGCCGACCGGCAAGTATGGGTAATGGTCTTTAGCCACGGCCAAGAGTGTGTTCCAGGGAGTGATGAGAATAATGCCGGCGATGCTCGGAGATGTTTCCCTGGCCACTCCTGCAACCACTCCGCACCCCAGTGATTCACCCAATAAATGGATAGGGCCTTTAAATGTTTCAGCTACAATGCGAAGTGTTTCCCGGGAATCGTTTACAAACGACTGTTCGCTTAATTCTCCTTTACGCCCTCCATAACCGGGGTATTCAGCGAGTATGACCCGATAACCCATCGAACCCAGTGCTGATAAATAATAATCCCTATCCGCTGCCGTACCGGCATTTCCATGAAAGACAATGATGGTGCCTTTTATATTCTTGATCCCGCCGGTACTGATATAACCCCGATAACCTGTTGGTCCGGCAGGCCAGAATTGTAAACCCTTCGCTGTGAGTTCTAATTCGGATGGCAAACGTGAGTCCGGATAATACAACATATTATTTTGCATATCGCACCCCGTGAAAGAGATCCCTGATATGATCAGAATGAATATTTTTTTGACAGATATAAACTGCATCAATCGTCATCCGGTTAATACATCGAGCCTTTTTAAAATAGGATCATTCGCCAAAAATATATTGGTGGTTTCAGTCTCATCATCAAAGATAAGAATTGCCAATCCGGTTTCAAGTTTGTATTTTACCTGCCTGAATTTCGTTTCCCGGGAAACCTCGATTTCACCATAGTCAGTTCCATCCCTGGAAACAAATTCTTCAATAACACCTTGTAATGCTTCAGGGCTGAGTCTGTTGACTGGAATCCTATGGATAGACATTTAGACTAGCCCCGCCTGCTTCAGAGTATTAATCATTACTTGCGGCTTATTATCCATATTATAACAGAGAGGACGATACTGACCAGCAGACTCGTTGTCAGTGGAAAATAAAATGAAAAGTTCTTTCCCCGGAAGGAAAAATCACCAGGAAGATGACCCAGCCAGGAGATGTTGAATTTACCGGCCAGCATGAATACCAAGCCCAAGAGGGCAATGACAATGCCAATAATGAATAACAATTTACCCATTTCAGCGGGCGTCATACTCTACTCCTAAATAGCCCTTTAGCTTAGGACCCTAAAGATCGTTACGACTTTTCCTCGTAGTGGATGTCGAACGGTTTATTGGTGATGAACAGGGCAACAACATCGCTCTTGGCCGTGGCCCCGTGCTCCATGCGCATGCCTTCCGGGAACCAGACAAAACTACCCGGACCGTGGACCCCGGCATGGGTTACCAGTGTGCCCTCCAGTACAAACATGCCGTGGGAGCAGGTGTGAAAATGCCACTTGTTCAGGAAACCGGTAGGGTATCGCACCATGCGGATGATCATGCCCGTATCCGGGTCCTGGAGCAATGGCTTGAGAAACATGGCCTTGCCCAATGCTTCCTGGTAGCGCTCTTCCCAAGGCACCGTATTCGTGTCGATCTGGATCATTTCCCGCGGTTCCATTATGACCTCCTGTTTATTCGCCGATCGTTGTTCCTGTGTGCGTTCATGTGTGCCGGAGCCGCACGATCTAATCCACCAGCATCAGACAAAAAGTATTGCGTGGCTCTGTTTCTTCCCGCAGTGTTTCAATATGGCAGTCATTGTTCCGAGCTGTCTGAAACACATCAATACCACATGCCTCCATAGAAGGCCTTGCTCTGTCACTATGATTACACCATGTTCCTTTAACTTTACCGCATTCTTTACAGAGGTTGCAGGGACCGGCTAAAAATACGAAGGCTTTATAATATCCATCCTTGAACATGTCCCCTTCCAAATCAATCAGCATCTGACGGAATTTTGTTAAACGCTTTCCCCTGTCCTTGGTCGATAAGGTCTCAATATGAAACAGAAGGGCTCTATTATAGCAATCAAGGACCCGTCTTGTTTCTTCTGCGGCAGGTGTGTGAGGCGGACAGCAGTAACCGTAATTGTAGCCTCCACAGCCGAATTGACATTTTAACCTCACCCATGGGGCTGTCACCACACTGGACGGGTTGATCTGTTTCACACTGGACGCTCCCCCCTTCAGTGCAAGGTCAGCATATTTTTTTAGATCATTTTCATTCATATGCAGCCGCTTCCGTACCTATGACTATTCTTTCATCTGTTCGCTTTCAACATTGATCACTTAAGCTCACCCGGTCCTTAACGCAAAGTGCTCATTTCCTCTCAACCCCGTTTTCCCGCAGAAATTGTTCCAAGACCTCATAGGGTTGAGCCCCAACCACTGTCTGGTCACTGAGCACAAAGGTTGGAACTGACGATATTCCCATTTTATCAACAAGTGCCCAATCGGAATCGACAGACTCCTTGAAGGCTCTCATTTGTAATGCTTTTCTGGCTTCATTTTCGGGAAGTCCAACGGCTTTTACCAGTCCCATCAATACATCAGTTTTAGCAATATTTTTACCATCGACAAAATAGGCTCGAAAAACCGCGTCGTGGTATTTATCCCCTTTCCCTTTTGTTTCTGCCCATTTGCCTAATTCCTGGGCGAGCCTGCTATTATAGGTCTTCTTTCGCTCTCCCCAAGGTAAGTCCAATTCCTTGGCTACCTTCTTCAATCGGGCCATTGCCGAGGGAATGTCGATGTTCCGGTCGGCAAAGAGCTCTTCCATGGTAAGCCCCTCTTCCGGAGTTTCAGGATGGAGAGGAAATGCCCTCCATTGGACCTCAATCACAAAATTCTCTCTTAACTTTTCAATACGCCCGGTACTGAAGTAGCACCAAGGTCAGACATAATCCGAAAATACTTGCAGATATCTTGGCATAATCATGTGATCCTTTCGGTTTTATTGGGACTGAATCCTGACCTCTTGGTTCAATCCAACGACCATTCTTTCGATGATCATTGCCGGGATAACCAATCAATCTTTTCAGCCATATCGATTCCATCAGTCTCCTGAATTTACAACGTCCCTCAATACAGTAGACGGCTTAAACGTAACAACCTTTCTCGCATCAATCATCATCTCCTTTCCCGTCTTAGGATTCCTGCCCCTTCGTTCCTTTTTTGCCTTGACCGTCCATTTGCCAAATCCGGAGATCATGACGTCATTACCCTTGTTCAGATCATCCTTGATGATTTCAAAGAGGCTTTCAACAATACGGATGCAGTCTTTCTTGGGGATACCCAGGTGCGTGTACACTGCTTCGATGATGTCAATCTTTGTCAGGCTCATAATGGCTCTCCTTTTCTCAAATGGGATATTTAGATCATAATTTTAGGATTTAATCATTACCAGCATCATCTTGAATTCTTCGATTGCCTTCACCGCATGAGGTTTTCCACCGGGCATGATGATCATTTCGCCTTCTTTTAGGCGACGAGGTTTTCCAGATATGATTATCTCCGCTTCACCATCAATTATATAGACCAAGGCATCGAATGGCGCTGTATGCTCGCTTAATCCTTGATCCTGATCAAAAGCAAATATCGTTACCGTACCGGTCTGTTTTTTGATTATCTCCTTGCTCACGATGGAATCAACCTGGTAAGCAATCATATCCTTCAAATTAGATGCCGGCTGAGTCATATTTCCTTATTTCCTTTCAGTGCAATTGGCATAACACCGCAGTGCGTTTATTTGTTTTTCTGTTTTTCCTTTTTACCCTTTTTTGTCTGAGCAAGGTTTTCTGCCAATATCCGCCTTTTTAAGCCCTCAACATAGTCATCATGTGTCTTAATTTTATTTCTACGCCTTTTTAGCCACTGCCCAATCAAGAATGATATAAAACACGTGCCTAATATAAATACCCATGCTTCAAAAGTGTTCGGCAGCATATCATTCTCCGGTCTGCTTTGCTTTTTTGGCCGCTCTTGCCGCAGCCATCTTCTCTCCCAATCCCCTGTCCAGAGCAGCTTGACGTCTCTTCTCAACATATTCTGTAGCTGCCAATGGTTGATCCTTGGGAATACTGAATTGTTTTCTGTATTTGCCGGGCTTCAAATCGTGAGCTGTAGCGAGATGACGTTTTAGGGTTTTCATGCCTGTCTTTCCGCAAATCATGCAACCTACCTGATCCGGCTTGAATGCTTCTTCAATGGTCATAGCCGGCGCCGGAGGGGTAGCTGGTTTCTCTTCCACCTTTTCAGCTCCCTGTTCCGCAGGTTCCTGCGCTTTTCTACCCCGCTTCTTTGGTTCCTGGGATGATGTTTTGATTGTTTCGAGTTTTTCGCCTTATTCAAGTGCCTGCAGCGTTGCATAGACCGTCTTGATTTCAGTCAACAGTTCATTCGACGACATTTCGGTCACTGAAGCATGGGCGATAACGATGTCCGCAGTTAAGTCGAGTATGTTGTTAGCCACGGTGTGGGTCCTCCTGAAATGGTTAGTGTTGCTATGCTTACCTGATTATTAAGGCATTTTCCCGGCAGAGGCAAGATAAATCGTGGATTCATTCTATGACGAAGGGCGCCCAGAAGAACGGATGGGCGTAACTGGCAACTATATTTCCGGTCGGCTCTTCAATCAGATTCCCTTTGTCGATCAGATCCAGCATCGATTTCCTCAATGCCTGTGCTCGGGATAATGATTGATCGTTTTTCTGCGATATAAATATACCGGCCACGAGCTTGTGACTGGAAGTGGTCTCTACTGGCCACATGGTTACCAGTGCCGCCCGTGTACCTGCATAGAAGAAAGCCCGACCGAGCCCGGACACCGCCTCCACACCCTCTCCACTGGCGGCCCCTGTATTACACGCCGAGAGCACAATCCAGTCCGCATTCAACCTCAGTTTCATGATCTCAGTCATGGTCAGAAGCCCATCTTCATCTCCTCCGGTCACGGTCGGGGAGGATAGGGCAATGGCCGGTTGATCCAGGCCATCCAGGTCCCAGGGTAGCAGGGCGTGGGATGCAAAGGCGATCACGCGACGGTCGGAGAGGTCCATGGTATTTACCTGTTTTTCCGTGGCACGCTCTCCGATAAAGGTATCCACGTTGTGTTTTGCCCCCAATGCCGTTGCGATCTCTTTCACCTCTTCGGCCGTGTCCGGAAGGCGATGGAGCTTTTCAAGGTTCATTGAGGTTATGTTTTTGTTGTCAAGGTTTCCGGTTCCTGAGATGCGGATACCCCGCACCTGGATGCGGCTTCCTCCGCGGCTCGCAAGGGATGTCTCGGGGATTCCCGATGAGACAATCGGTTCTTTAGAAAAGACGGGATCTCCAAACCCCACAAACGGCTTTCGTTGTGGATCGCCCTCCGGCAGGCTTCTCAAGGCAAGAAAAGAAGAGACCGCTGGATAGCTGGTAATGGATACCTTGCGCACCAACCAGGGGACTTCTCGGTAACTGGAGAAAAGAGCCCCTTTACCCTCCTTGAGGACCACCGGGGAGGTTGGCAGTACGGAGAAGGGGATCTGGACCCAGCGGTCCGGGAGCAACGATCAAGAGGTCCTTCGCCTGCCCCCATCCCTCCTCAACAGGATTCAGTAGCTCATTATAAAGTTCATGGGCGCTCCGGAGATCGAACTCCGGGATGTCGCCGAGGATCGTTTGATTCGGGGCAAGGGAGCGGCAAAGGCGGTTTACGATCCGGGCAAGATCCTTCCTGCCGAGCGTTGAGGTCGCCAAGCGGATATTCCCCTTCTGAGGCACGCTCCAGATGTATGTCTCTTTCTCAGCAGGATAAATCACGAACAGGGCCTCGTTTGCCCTGAGACTCCCCTGAACCTTATCAACCGTGGCCTGCTCGGGATTGATGAAATCGGTGTATCGTGGGAACCGGCCGCGAATTTCTTCAAGGAGAACCGTCCGGGCCTTGGCCAGCGCTTCCACGCGAGTGTGCATGTTCTCCACGGTGAATCTGGTTTGCTCATCCTCCGGCATGGCCGCGTTGAGCAGTGAATGTTCATCAGAGCTGCTGATTACGGATCGTAATTTTTAGATGTTGCTTCCCCCCTCCCGGCACCGGAGGCATGGTCGCACTGAGAAACATAAAATAAAGCACTCCAACTTTAAATGTGGTACATATTCCGGGTGGAGGTCATTGATTAGCTATAGTTAGGTTGCTGGTTTTGTAAACCGTGGTTGGATATATGGCGAGATGAAGGAGGTGATAAGATAATATGCCAACACCAATCTATGTGATTTCAGGATTTCTGGGAGCAGGGAAAACAACTTTGTTAAACAATCTTCTTGAATCTGCCCCTTATAGCACCAAGATAATGGTGCTGGTCAATGAGTTTGGCAGAATATCAATCGACAAAAAAATGATAAAGGCTGACCCCTCTAATATTGTTGATTTATCTGGTGGCTGCATATGTTGCGGCATGTTTACAGAACTCATTGCCTCTCTCCGGTTCGCCCTGGACGAACTCAGCGCCGATGTAATATTGATAGAATCAACAGGGCTTGCTGTTCCTCAGGAGATTGCCCGGCAGGCTCTATCACCTTTTTTCGAGGGGAGAGTGGAATGTGGAGGGATTATAACCGTCGTCGATGCTGGAGGTGTGCTTAAAGCGGATTACCCGATCATAGAGGCACAGCTTAAAGAAGCGAATGTTGTTGTTCTTAACAAGATAGATCTCATCGACTCGAAAACGCTTGTGGAGGTTCGTAACAGGATCAAATTGATTACAAATCCGAAGTGCAGTCTGTTTGAAACCAGTTTCGGCAGAATCTCTTATAATGACATCTTTACTCGGCGATATGATAGTTCGCACATCACATATACAAAAACGCGACCAGGAGAATTTGACTCCACAGAGGGGTTCGCCACCATTTGCCTTGCGCGAAACTCGCCTATTAACGCAGATGAACTTATTGAGTTTTACCAAAAGCAGCGTCATAAGATTATCAGGTCAAAAGGTTTCGTTATGACGGAGAAGGGTGGAGTGGAGGTACAGTTATCGAGAAGTGGTATCGAGGTTAAGGAAATTCAGAAGCCAATCCAAATAACGGAACTCGTATTGATTGTAAAAGAAGAGGACAAAGAGTTTATCGAGAGTAAGATTAGAAAGGTTCTTGACTAAAGTGGAGGAATTCTACGAATGGTTATGCGGCAATGTCATCAAAGCCGCGCCTCTTCGGCATCTGGAGCCAGGCGCTCCCAAAATCCCTGATAAGAAACTGCCTTTTGTGTTAAATGAGAAAATGGAAGGGCATCTTATATGTCAAGGAAATTTTATCACAACCTGTTGTGGCGGGGTGGGATTTTATTCTGGTCGCGCGGACAGGGTAGCGAAAATGACCTTAAAAGATTTGTAAAGGCGATGTCTATTCGGATAATTACGGCATGTCCGGCAGGTATTTCGGAGAAATTCGGGTAGACCCCACCGGAGCGCCTCATTGAACTTGGTCTTATACCGTTATGTAAGCATCCCAAGATTATGCAGTGTCTCGATAGAGGTGATCATTACGCATAGCTCTTCCCCCGACTAGATGGACACCCCAAAGAGTTGGCGTTATAAACGTCAAGGGATTTGGAGGTGTCCATCTAATCGGGGGAAGAGCAGTTCGAAAACAGTGATGCCTTTGGAGTCCATGGAAATACCTCCCCGGCCGCCTGCGTCATTTCTGTTCCGTCTTCCTATCCCCACCCGCTTGGGTTTTATCCGCCGGGAACCTGACATTGTGTCTTGGTTCCCGGCGGACGTTTTTCTGCGGTGGGCCAGAATCATTTCTTCGCTTTGGCCGGTTTCTTGGCTGCCGGTTTCTTGGCTGCCGGTTTTTTGGCGACCGCTTTTGCTTTGACCGGCGCTTTCGCTTTGGCTTTTACCTTTGCTTTTACCTTTGCTTTTGCCGACGCCTTTGCAACCGCTTTTGCCTTGGCTTTGGCCGGTTTCGCTGCCGCTTTTACCGGAGCCTTCACGGGGGTCTTTGTTTTGGCAGGGGCCTTTGCCGCGGCCTTCGCCGGTTTTGCCGGAACCTTCTTTGCTGTCGCCATACGTACTTCCTCCTTTTCAAATATTCGATTCCGCCTCACTGGGCCCCGTCCCGACCGTGCCCTCCCGCGTGCGAAATCGTGAGACTCACCAGGATGAATACTTTTTGTTGTCGCTTTTATGTCAGCAGCATATCCTGAAATCTTGCTGTCAACAGCAGAAAGGTTTTCCTTTTTTTGAGCAAAGTGAGATTCAAGTTTCTGTTTTTCTTTTCCGAGAGCTTTTCTTTGCTGTTTGATTATCTTCTGACGCTCAGCTTTTTCTGCCGCGCGAACTTGCTGGGGAGATAAAATTTCCACACGTAAG
>JAPLJY010000339.1 GCA_026388345.1 Deltaproteobacteria bacterium | reverse complement strand
GGAGACGATCCTGCTGGTGGATGATGAAAAGATGGTCCTGGAGGTGAGCCGGGAGATGCTGGAGTCCCTGGGTTACCGGGTCTATGCGGCCGGGAGCGGTCAGGAGGCGCTCGCCGTTTACATGGAGAAGCGGAAGGAGATTGACCTGGTGATTCTGGACATGATCATGCCGGGGATATCGGGAGGGGAGACCTTCGATCGTCTCCGGGAGATCAATTCCGCCGTCAGGGTTCTTTTGTCCAGCGGTTACAGCATCAACAGTCAGGCCCGGGAGATTCTGGACCACGGCTGCAACGGATTCCTCCAGAAGCCCTTTCATCTTGCAAAACTTTCCCGAAAGGTCAGGGAAATGTTGGACTGAAACAGATCTTTCAAAGAAGACGGTCCGGCCCTTGCGGGGAAGTCGCCGTTCCCAACCAGGTCGCTTTAGTCCCCCTTGTTCCGGAAGAAGAGGCGGATCGGAACCTCTTCGAACCCGAAGGTCTCCCGGATCCGGTTGATCAGATAGCGCTCGTAGGAGAAGTGAATGCCGTCCGGGTTCCGGACGAACAGTACGAAGGTGGGAGGCTTGATCGCGACCTGCGTGATGTAGTTGAAGACATGCGGCCGGCTCTGCCGGCCGGGCGGCGGATTCATCTCTATGATTGCACGGATCTTCCGGTTTAACTCGCCCGTTTCAACGCGTTTGGTAAACTGGGCGTAGACCCGTTCGACCAAAGCGAAGATATTGGTGACCCGTTGCCCGGAGAGGGCGGAGACGAAAAGGATGGGGGCAAACTCGAGGAACTTCGAGTTGTAGCGGATATTCTCGACGTAGGTTCCGACGGTGCTGTTGTCCTTTTCGACCAGATCCCACTTGTTCACGACGAGGATGCAGGCGGTCCCCCTTTCCAGGGCGAGACCGGCGATCTTGACGTCCTGCTCGCTGATCCCCTCCTTGGCGTCGATAAGAATCAAAGCGATGTCGGCTTGGTCGATTGCCTTGATGGCTTGGACGATGGTGTATTTCTCCAGGGTGAGGCTGATCCGGCTCTTCCGGCGGATGCCGGCGGTATCGATCAGAAGAAATTTCTTCCCGTCGCGGGTGAAGGGGGTGTCGATGGCATCCCGCGTCGTCCCCGGAACGGGGTTCGCAATCGTCCGTTCATAGCCGAGGATCCGGTTGACCAGGGAGGACTTGCCGACATTGGGTCTCCCGATCACGGCGATCCGGATGCGGTCTTCCTCCACTTCCCTCACCGGTCCGCCGGCCGGGAGGTTCTCCGACACGGCGTCCATCAGCTCGTCGAGACCTTGCCCGTGCTGCGCGGAGATGGCGTAGAACTGATCGATCCCCAGACGGTAGAATTCGGAGACCAGTGCTTCGTGGCGGGGGCCGTCAATCTTGTTCACCACAAAAAAGACCTTCTTCTCCGTCATCCGGAGCAGCCGGGCGATCTCCTGATCCGAGGGGGTAAGCCCATCCCGGCCGTCCATCAAAAAGAGGATGATATCCGCCTCCTCGATGGCGAGCTTCGTCTGTTCCCGCATCTGGACGAGGATCTCCACCGCAGAGGCCGGTTCGAAGCCGCCAGTGTCAATCAGTGTGAACGGGCGGTCGTTCCAGTCGCAGTCCGCGTAGTTGCGGTCCCGCGTGGCGCCCGGTTCGTCGATGACGATGGCCTTGCTCCGGCCGGCCAAACGGTTGAAAAGGGTCGATTTACCGACGTTGGGCCGGCCGATGATGGCGATGACGGGTTTCATGAAGATCTGGCCTCAGAAAAAAATACCTTCCGGCCTGCGGACCGTTGCCGGGATGCTTCCTGTCAAACGCTTTCCCCGGTTACGCAAACCTCTTGCGTAATCCTTTTATCCCATGGGCGGCGGAAAGTCCACACCGTCTTCTATCCCTTCAGATCCCGTCCGCGGATGGCGAAGTAGATCGTGCCCAAAAGACCGCAAACGGTTGCCGCAAGCAGGTTGACGGTCGGGGAGAATTGCCAGAGAAAACCGCCGGCGAAGGCTGCCCCGGAGACGATAATATCCCGAATCAGGTAGTAGAGGCCGAACATCCCCGCCTTCTGCTCCTCCGGGGCGAGGTCCATGATCAGGGCCTTGCGCGTCGGTTCGCCGAACTCCTTGAGCCCCCGGATGACGAAGGCAACCGCCATCATCCAGAAGGTGTGGGAAAAGAGGAGAAAGAGCGGGAAGAGGGTGAAATTGAAGAAGGTGATCAGGACGAAGGGTTTCTTTCCCGTTCGGTCAGCGAGGTAGGCAACCGGGATGTAGACGAGCATTGCGGTGATCATCTCGATCGTCGTGAGGAGGCCGAACTGCACCGCGCTGATCCCGTTCATCTTGATGCACCAGATGACGACGAAGGCGTAGGGGATCTGCTCGGCGAAGCGGATCAGGATGTCGGAGACGAGGAGATTCCGGAGATCCGGGTTCATGAACCGCCACAGATGCGAGGGTCGTTTTTCCCCCTTTCCCCTTTTCCCGTCGTCCGCGATCATCACCTGCTGAAAGACGAGCGAGACGATTCCCAAGAGGAGGGCCGCGCCGAAGGCGAGGCGGATGCCGGTCTTCTCGCCGTAGATTCCGATCAGAACGCCGCCGATGACCGGTCCCAGGGCCATCGGGATCCGCCGGACCAGCGAATGGATCGACACCCCCATGGTCCTTTTCTCCCGCGGGAGCACCCGGGAGACGAGGCTCATCGTTGCGGGGAGAGAGAGGGCGCTCCAGGAGAGGAAAAAGGCTGCGCCGACGATCACCGCGAGCCAGTGGGGGAAGACGATGACAATGAGATAGCCGAACATGGCGATGAGGTTGAAAACGACCAGCGCCCGCTTGTAACCGAAGCGGTCGCTCAGGTAGCCGCCGGGGAAGGAATAGAGGGCGGACAGGAGGTTGTCCATCCCGTTGAGGAAGCCGACCGACAGGATGCCGCCCCCAAGGGCGAGGAGGTAGATCGGGAGGAACCGTTCGGCCATCTTTTCCCCAAGGCCGACGAGGACCGCCATGAACAGGAGCGCCACAACACTTTTTTTCAGGCCGAAGAAATCGGCGACCCTCTCGCGCCAGATCATATGCCGCACCCTCTCCCCATGATCCCGCAGGGAAAATCCTTTCAAAAAACATCGTAAACCATTGCGAGGCATCGGTCAAGTGGGGCGGGTTTCGGGTGGATGGACCCTATGCAGGAGATCATGGGCGGGCGGATCCTAACACCCCAATATTTACGTATTTTATGGGTTGTTACCGATTTGTCCACGAAAATTAAAGTTATTCCCTCTTCCTGCCGATATAGGATGTAACTTGATTTAATGGGATCGTTTTTGCCAGTTTGCACGGGTTCGGTAAAACGTAAGGAGGCGGTAATGAGCATTGTGGGATATTTGGGACAGAAGGGCATCCAGCGAAAGCTGATCGTCTCGTTTCTGCTGATAGGGTTGATCCCGATGATCATTGTAGGGTCCGTTTTTTATTACATTTCTTCCCGGGCGTTGTTAAAGAACGCCAATTCGGAAATGACCAATGTGACGGCCAAGGCGATCGAGCTTTTGGATTCCCAATTCACGATCTACAAGATGCAGATGGACGGCATCGTCGCTCCGTGCCAGCAGGCGATCGATATGATGCAGTTGGGAATCGATATCGATGTGGGAACCAAGGAGAATGTGGAAAAGGCCCTTGGGGAGATCGTCAAAGTATATCCAGCATTCCGGGGGATCCGCCTCATGGATGTCAAGGGGGATGAGAAGATTTCGAGCCGGAAACAGGATGCCGTCCGGAATGTTTCTTCCCTCCCGTGGTTTCAGCGGATTTCGACCGCGAAGGACATTGTTTTCAGCGACCCCTATATTGCCAAAGAGATCGGTGAGCCCGTGATCACCATGGCAAAGGGCTTTTCGGGCCCGGGCGGAAAATTATCTGCGGTGATGGCCGTGGATATCGCGGCGGATACGGCGGCCAGGCCGATCAGCAATATCAAGATCGGGAAGGAAGGATTCGCCTATATATTGAACAGAGACGGGTTGGTCATTTCCTACCCCGACAAAACGAAGATTCTCCAGTTGAATGTGGGCACGTATGATTTCGGAAAGGAGATTCTTCAGAGGAAAAACGGGATCATGGAATATTCCTGGGAGGGAAAGGCGCGCTTCGTCTCTTTTCAGGAATACCCTGCAATGGGATGGATTATCGTATCGGTGAGTCCAAAAGGGGAGATCCTGGAATCGACGAACACCATGAGATTCCTTTTCATCGTCATGGTGATCATTATGGCGCTGTTTTCATTGATCACGGGAATCATATTCACGCTCCGCCTGGTCAAGCCCATCAATCGGGTGGTCACGGGCATTACAGAGGCCGCCGATCAGGTGGGATCGGCGTCTTCGCAGGTATCGTCATCGAGCCAGCATCTGGCGGAGGGGGCCTCGGAGCAGGCATCGTCGCTGGAGGAGACCTCTGCGTCG
>JAPLJY010000223.1 GCA_026388345.1 Deltaproteobacteria bacterium | reverse complement strand
CGCCGGACGCCTCCTCCTCTACCGCGCGTGCGCGGTGAAGGACGCGGGGCGGCCCTTCGGGGCGGAGGCCGCGATGGCCAAGCTTTACTGTAGCGCGCTCGCGACGCGTGTGACGAACACGGCCGTCCAGATCCACGGGGGGTACGGCTACAGCAAGGAGTACGACGTGGAACGTTATTTCCGGGACGCGAAGGTCACGGAGATCTATGAGGGGACGAGCGAGGTCCAGCGGATGGTCATCTCCCGCGCGGTGCTCGCCCAGAGGACGTAGAACATGCTGAAGCTGGTCGTTTGCATCAAACAGGTGCCGATGGTCTCCGAGCTCCCCTGGGACCCGGCGACGGGGACCCTCCAGCGGGATCTGGCGGAGGGGATGATGAACCCCGCCTGCCGCTCGGCCCTCGATACGGCCCTCCGAATCAAAGAGACGGCAGGAGGCGAAATCACCGCGATCACGATGGGGCCGCCGATGGCCGAGGAGATCCTCCGCGAGGCGATTGCCCTCGGGGCGGACCGGGGCGTCCTGCTGACCGACCGGAAAATGGCCGGCGCGGACACCTCCGTGACCTCTTATACGCTCGCCCGGGCGATCGAGAAGGCCTGCCCGGGGTTTGATCTCGTCCTGTGCGGCTTTTCCACGAGCGACAGCGAGACCGCCCAGGTCGGCCCCCAACTCGCCGAAGAGCTTGATATCCCCGGCGTGGCCTATGTCGACGAGATCGAGATATCCGGGCATACGGTCCGGATGCAGAGATTTACCGATAATTTTCTCGAAACGCTGGAGATGGACCTCCCCGGTCTGGTCACGGTGAACACCGGGCGGTACGCCCCCCGACATGTGCCGCTGGGCGGTCTCCAGGCGGCGTTCACCGAGGCGGAAATCGTTTCCCTCGACGCGGCGGCAATCGGCCTCGACCCGGAGCGGATCGGGGCCAAAGGGTCCGCCACGAAGATCCTCAACGTCTATTCGCCGACGGCGGGAAAGAAGAACATCGTCCTGACTGGGGCGCCCAAAAGGATTGTGGAACAGCTCTTCGAGCGGTTCGACGACAAGATCGGCGGCGCCATCGGCAAGGACCTGAAAACGGAGAGAAAATGACCGCGAAAAAACGGGCCATCTGGGTCTTCGGCGACTACCGGAACTATTTTCAGAATCGCGTAACCCTCCAGCTCCTCTCCCGGGCGAAGGAGCTGGCCGCCAAGATCGACGCCGAGGTTTGCGGCGTCGTCTTCGGCTACAGGACGGACGAGTGGCGGGGTGACGTGGTCTCCTACAACCCCACCTTTTGCGGGGTCGTGGGAGAGTACATCGCCCACGGCGCCGACAAGGTCTACCTGGCGGACGATCCGCGGCTGGACGCCTACAGCATGGAGACCTACACGCTGCTGATGGAACAACTGGTCAAACGGGAGAAGCCTGAGATCATCCTCATCGGGGCCACCACCTTCGGGCGGGAGTTCGCCTCCCGCGTGGCCAAGCGTCTGGCAACGGGCCTCACCGCCGACTGCATCGGCCTGGATATCAATTCGGAAGGGCTTCTCGTCCAGATCGCCCCCTCCTTCGGCGGAAACCTGGTCGCCGAGATCGTCACCCCGGAACGGCGGCCGCAAATGGCAACCGTCCGCCCGGGAACCTTCCAAGAGATCCCCCACGACAAGGCCCGGACCGGCAAGGTGGTGAAGGTCCCGCTGCCGAAGTCCCTTCCCGCCGACCGGGTCCGCTTGGTGCGCTCGGAGCGCTGCCCCCAGCGGGAGCAGAAGTTGGAGGACGCGAAAGTGGTCGTCTGCGGCGGCCGCGGCCTGGGAAGCAAGAAGAAATTCGCGAAACTCTTCGAACTGGCAGAGCTCCTGGAGGGTGAGGTGGGCGCAACGCGCCCCGTGGTCTACGCCGACTGGGCGGACCATGACGCCCTCGTCGGCCAAGCGGGAAAACAGATCAAACCGCAGATCCTCTTTTCCTTCGGGATTAGCGGCGCCATCCAGCACACGGCCGCCTGTAACGACGCGAAATTCATCATCGCGGTGAACAAGAACCCGAACGCGGCGATGATGAAGCGGGCCGACGTCGCGATCATTTCCGACGCAAGCCAGATCTGCACGACCCTGATACAGGAACTCAAGCGCCGGATTCGCTGAGAGACTGTTGACCGGGAGCGCATCCCGCAAGCCCCGCCTTTTTGCGGGGCTGAGGGACGCAATTAAAAACAGACAGTTTCCTTGCCGGGAAGCTCCGCCCCAGGGGCGAGGCTTCAAAAACGCTCATCTACTGTGTTGCACTGAAAACCTCATCGCTCGACGTATTTCTATATACGCCTCGCTCTTCGGTTATTGTGCGCCTTGCATCTGACCATTTTTGAACAGCCCTGGTCTTGAGCTCTCATAACCCGAGACGGCCGGCGATCTGCTGCATTGCGGAAAGGGCGGTCCCCACGAACTCGTCCAGCGGCAGGCCGATCATCTCGCACTCCCGGATCGTCTCCCGGTTCACCGAGGCCGCGAAGGCCCTCTCCTTCATCCGCTTCGTGATCGACTTCACCTTCACACCGGCGATCTTCCTGTCCGGATAGACCAGAGCCGTCGCCACGACGAGGCCGGTGACCGTCTCCCCGGCGGCCAGCGCGTGCTGGAACTCCGTGTGCCGGGTCTCCCCGCAGACAGCCTCGTTGTGCATCTTCACCGCGTCAATGATCTCCGGCTCGATGCCCGCCTCCGTCAGGATCCGCACCGCCTCCAGGCCGTGGCGGGCGAGATCGCCGCCCACGACCTCGATGTCGATGTCGTGCAGGAGCCCCGCCAGCCCCCACTTCTGCTCGTCCCGGCCAAGCCTCCGCGCCACCGCCCGGAGGACCGCCTCCGAGGCGTAGCTGTGGTCCAGCATCCGTTCGTTCTTGACATACCTTTTGAGCAGGAGTTCCGCTTCGTCCCTGTTCATTCCCCCTCCTGTTCCCCCTGCACGGGGATGATAACCTAAATGAGACCTTTGCGTACTTTGGAAAGCGGATCCCGGAAGCGCGCATTGGAGATTTTTCGGGGTACCCTGCCCCCGCAGCGGAGCGTCCGCAAAGACAACCGTTTGAGCGCGAAGCGCGAGTTTCGTCATTGCAGCGAAGCGAGGAGGCGCAGGGTCGGAAAATATCCAGCGCGCGGAGGGATCACGGTTTTCAAAGGTCTCTAAATGACAACAGCGTTTCAACCGGTTGGTGACACCGAGACGACCGCTTCTTTTAACAAGGCCTCGATAAACCGCACCCCCGCCTCTAATTGCGCAACGGCGATATGCTCCTGCGGAGAATGGGCGGCCTCGATGCCGATACCGAGCCCCACGCAGGGCAACCCCTGCAAATTGAAGACATTGGCATCCATGCCGCCGCCGGACGTCCAGAGCCGGGGTTCGATTCCCAGGGCGCGCGCGGCACGGAAGGCGTTCGCCACGACCGGATGCGTCTCGGAAATGGTAAAGGTCTCAAAGGGGAGATCCTTCCGGACGGAAAGCCCGGCGCCGGCGGATGCGGCCTCCTCCTGGAAGGCGTTCAGGACCGCCTGCACCTCCTCCTCCAATCTGACCGCATCGGTGCTCCGGACCTCCAGGTTCACCTCAGCCCGGTCGGCGACCATGTTCCGGATACTGCCACCGCTGATCAGCCCCACATTCGAAGTCGTTCGGCGGTCGATGCGTCCGGTGCGAAGGCGGGCGATGGCCGTGGCCGCAACGACGATGGCATTGATCCCCTCCTCGGGACAGATCCCGGCATGGGCCGCCTTCCCCGTGAGAACAAGATCGAGATCCACCTTCGATGGCGCCTGATTGACGATGTGGCCCACGGGGCCGTCGCCGTCGAGGATGTAACCGAAGGCGGCCCTCAACTCCGTTTTCAGATGCTTGGCGCCGAAAAGACCCACCTCCTCCTGGACGGTAAAGACCACTTCGAGATCCGGATGGGAAACACCTCCGCCATTGAGATCCGCAAGGACAGACAGGATGATCGCGATCCCCGCCTTGTCGTCTGCCCCGAGGACGGTCACGCCGTTGCTGTAAATCACCCCGTCGCGCAACACCGGGACCATCCCTTCCGTGGAACCTACGGTGTCCATATGGGCGCAGAGCAGAACGGTCGGCCCAGGGGAGTTGCCCGGTACGCGAACCACGACGTTTCCCGTGTCGCTGCCCGTCCGGAGGGCCGAATCGTCTATCGTCACGTCCAGGTGAAGCTCCCGGAGCCTTCCGGTCAGATGCTCGGCCACAGCACCTTCCCGGCGCGAGAGGCTGTTCAGGGAGGCCAGCGCCATAAATTCATCGACGACATTGATCTTCATGGCTTCTGTTTCCCCTTGAGCAGTTCGATGAAGGCCTCGATCCGGGTTTCGATCTGCCCCTCGGAGAAGCTCCGTTCATCGACCATGTCCGCCTCGATCATCACCGTCGGGATCCCCATCTTCTGCTGAACGATCCGCTGGATGTCATACTGGCCCAGGGAGTAGGGCTTGCAGCTCCGATTGGAGTGCATCACGAGGCCGTCCGCGCCGTACTTCTCCACCATCTCCATCACCTGCCGGGCCATCTCGTCCACGCCGATATTGAGGTAGATCCGGGTATGGCACTCGGCCATCGACCCGAGAAAATCGTTTTCATCGACATACCTCAGAGCGCTGCACCAGGAGGAAGTGTAGGTATCCGCAACGAGGCAGGCGTCCCGGGAGGCGAACTTCTCCGAGAGCCATTTCATCCGGAACCAGACGGGGATATTGTCCCAGAGGAGCCGGTATTTTTCGTTCGGGACGGCCCCGATCCCCTCGGCGACCCGTTCCTGCATCTCGGCGAGGAGCATCTTGTAGTAATCCACGGCCTGCTGCGTCCCGCGGAGGGTGACCATCAGGGCAAGGTGGATGAAGGCGTCGAAGGCGGAGAGCGGCGCAGGCCTGTTCATCGCCGTATCCAGAACCTTCTGCCAGAGCCGCTGGCCCTCCACGGAGAGCCGCCCGACCTCCCGGATCCGATCCTGATCGAGCTTCTTCCCGCAGGCGGCCTCCAGGAATGCGATGTAGTCGTTGATCTGCCCCTTGACGTAACGCTTCGCCTCCGCAGAAAACCCGGTGTGGCAGAACGGGGTGTCCAGGATGAAGAGCGGAACCTTGAAATACCGGGCCTGCACCTCGTACCACTTCAGGACGGTCCCGCAGATGTTGTTACAGCAGACGAGCATGTCGGGCCGCGGAAGGCCGCCGATCGGTCCGCCGTTCACCGGTGTGCAGGCGATGTCCGAACGGGCATAGGAGCACAGGTCGCTCGAATAGCCCATCGCTTCCGCCTTTTCGCAGAGGTCCACCCCCATCTTGCTTGCCCCGATCATCGCCCCGTGGTTCTCCGGATAGACGGGGATCACGTCCATAGCGATCAGCGGCTCCACCGGCCCGCCGCTCGTGATCCAGGCCACCTTCTTCCCCGTCTGCTCCGCGGTCTTCGCATCGATGTAGTAGGCCGTCATGATCTCCTTCATCTTCTTGACCGCCTTGATCTTCCGCTTTTCCTTCGCTTCGTCCTGTTCCGCCATCTTCCGCTCCTTAATTAATATAGGGACACTTCCCCCATTTCCCCGGTTTGGCAGGTTGTTCAAAAACGCTTAGATGCAAGGCGCGCAAAACCCGAAGAGCGAGGCGTATAGTGAAATACGTCGAGCAATGAGGTTTGAAGCACAACGCAGCAGGTGAGCGCTTTTCAACAGCCTGCTAGATCATCTCGACAAACGCCTCGAACCGTGTCCTAAGCTGTCCGTCGGCCGGAAGCCGGTCCTCGACCTCCATGAGCATGCCGGGGATCCCCTCCCGGTCCAGCGCCTCCTTGAGATAGGGGTAATCGAAGGCATGGGGATCGCAGAACTTCAGCAGGAAGAAGATCACCCCCTGCGCCCGCTGCTCGCGGACCAGACGGATGAGGTGGTCCGCCCGGTCGGTGAGACCCCGATGCTTCGCCGGGCAGACGATCCGCGTCAGAATGCGCCCGGCGATCGCCTTCACGGGATCGGCTTTCTCGTCGATGAGGCCGCTGAAGTAGCGGGAACCGGTGCAGAGGTCGTCCCCGACGACCGCGCCGCCCGCCTCCTCGATGATCGTGTAAATGTCGGGGTGGTTGCAGACGCCGCCCGAAAGGACGATCCGCTTTTTCGGCCACGCCGCGACCTTTGAAGCGCTTATTTTCTCCATCGCCGCGGCAACCTCCTCCAGAAGGGATGCCGCCCGGGTCCTGTCCATGATCATCGCGGCGCGGACCAACGCGTAGAGATCGCTTCCCTTGAGGATCTCCGGCCGCTCGCCCTTCAGATCGTAGATCCGTGTCAGGGCGGCGCGGATCCGGTTCATGGTCCGGATCGCCGCCCGGAGGTCATCATCGGAAATCGTCACCCCCAGCTTCTCCCCCAGCTCCCCGCGGAAACGGTTCAGGACGTCGATCAGGTATTGCGCCGCGCCATCCGTATCCAGCTTGACCGGCAGGACCACGTCGAGATGGAAGCAGGCGCGGACATTCAGCCGCCAGATGTCGGAGAGGCGCTGGATCGAGTCGCAGGTGTGGGGAAAGACGGCCCCGTCCAGGAATTCGAGACGGCCGCCGAGGGCGTCCTCCAGGGCTCCCCGGACCAGCGAGCAGCAGTAGGACTGCAAGTGGGCCTCGGCCAGATGGATCTTCTCCCCCGAACCGAAGAGCCTGAAGGGGTGCGCCCCGGCGGCAAGGATGATCTCCTCCGGCGCGTAGGAGCAGAAGGTCCCGACGACCTTCCTGCCGCTTTCCGCCTTGAATCTTTTCACGTAACCGTATGGATCTTTCAGAATTTGATAGCATTCATCGATCGGCTTCATCAATCGGCCTCCTTATCCGGAATCATTGTCCGCAGTATTTCCCTTCGGCCTTCAGCTTCGCAACCTCCTCCTGTTCGAGGGTGTTGAAGGCGACTTTGCCGACCAGCGTGCAGGGGAGGTCGTTCCGGAACTCGATATCCCGGGGGCAGCTCCAGCGGATCAGATGCTCCTGGCAGTGGGCGACAAGCGCCTTCTCCATCTCCGGACCGGCCTTCCCGGGCTCTTTCAGCACGACGAACCCCTTGACGCGCTGGACCTGCTTCTCGTCGGGAACGCCGATGACACAGGCCTTGAGGACATCGGGGTGCCGGTAGAGAACATCCTCCACCTGGGCGGGGTAGACGTTCATCCCCGACGACTTGATCATCCGTTTCTGGCGGAGCCGGAAGTAAAAGAAGCCGTCGGCGTCCATCGTGCCGATGTCGCCGGTGTGGAGCCAGATTTTGCCGTCCGCGTGCGTCTTCAGCGTGTTGGCCGTCTCCTCCGGCTGATCGAGGTAGCCCAGCATCACGGCGGGGCCGTTCACGCAGATCTCCCCCTCCTCGCCGACGGGCGCCTCCTCGGTCGTCCCGGTTCTCACGATCTTGGCCAGCATGTCGGGGAAGGGCAGCCCCACGCTCCCTTCCCGGTACCCGTTGAGCGGCGTCGCCATGATCGCCGTCACCGCCTCCGTAAGGCCATAGCCCTCCAGGAGCTGGGTGTTTCCGCCCCGCTCCCTTACGACCGCCTCGAACCTCTCTTTGACCGGCCGGGGAAGCGTGTCGGCGCCGCTGAAGGTGGCCCGGAGACAGCTCAGATCGGCCTTTTGAAACACGGGGTTGCTGCAGAGCGCCTCGAAGAGGGTAGGCACGCCAACGACGAAATTCGGCCGCTTCTTTTTGATCAGGTCGGCCACGATCTCCGGCGTGAACTGGGGGACCAGGATGCTCTTCCCCCCGCCCATGAAGGCGGCGTTGATGCAGACCCCGAGGCCGAAGCCGTGGAAGATGGGGAGAATTGCGAGGATCGCGTCCCCTCCCCCCAGGCTCCCCCAGACGGAGACCTGCATCCCTTCGCTGATGAAGTTGTAATTGGAGAGCATGATTCCCTTCGGGACGCCCGTTGTCCCGCCGCTGAAGAGGATGACGGCCATCTCATCCGTGCCCATGTCCGCCTTCGGCGCCTTCGGGTAGCTCCCCCGCATGAGGTCGCTCCACCAGGCGACCAGCTTGTCCTCCGGAACCGGCGGGATCTTCCGCCCTTTGGTCAGGTTGAAGCCGATCTTCTTGATCAGGGGGAGGTAATCGGGGATCCGGCAGAGGATCAGCGTTTGGAGCTCCGTCTTGTCCTGGACCGCCTTGAATTTTCCGTAGAAGGCATCGATCGTCAGCGCAAAGCGGCTTTTGGCGGTGTTCAGATAAAACTCGATCTCCTTTGCGGGCGAGAGCGGATGGATCATGCTCGCCACCGCGCCCAACTTGTTGGCCGCGTAGAAACAGATGATCCCCTGGGGGCAGGTGGGCATGGAGATCGTGATCCGGTCGCGCTGCTTCAGGCCGAGGGCGGCGAGGGCGTCCGCGCAGCGGTCGATCTCCGCGCCAAACTGCCGGTAGGTTGCGGTGTAGCCGAAGAAGTCATAGGCGAGGGCGTCCGGGTTCCGGGAAACCGTCTGCATCAGCGCCTCGTACATCGTCACCCGCGGATAGTCGATGTGCTCCGGGATATCGCCGTAAAACTTCAACCAGGGCCTCTGTTCATGCATAGGCTATTCCTCTTCGGTGTGGTGTGACGGTTCGGTTTTGTAAAATGGATACGGATGGCCAATAACTTGTTTTTATAAGTAGATACGATATGAAAAACGGCCTTCCCTGTCAAGAAGTTTCTGCCGGAATGTCGCGAGTACGTGACATGTCCGGTTTGTAGCACACAATCTGTCCGGTTTGTTACGATCACCGATGGAGGTGACAGATGCGACGGACGGAGATGCTACAGGAGATCCGGAAGATGCGATTTGAAGAGGTGTATTCAG
>JAPLJY010000143.1 GCA_026388345.1 Deltaproteobacteria bacterium | reverse complement strand
ATAACATTGAAGAACACAACGATGACCATGACAAAGCCGAGCACAATGATCGTCCAGTCGACGGCATTACCAAGCCACCGGATGACCTTGGGTGCCGGCGGGGATGGCGGTAAACGGAAGTGACTCATAGTGAACCCCTTTCAGAGGGCCGCCTCCGCAATGGGGGGCGGCCCTCCGGTTTCATTTAAAAGCAGGGTAGGATTACTTGACGGGGAGAGCCTTGCGCACGGCTGCGGCATCCGCCAGAAATGCATCTACGTCGGCGGCGCCGTACTTGTCACGCGCCTGACCGTACACCGGCTGTACCGCCTTCCGGAAAGGATCCGCGGAAGGATTTGTGACCTTGGCCCCCTTGGACGCCATCTCTTTGAGCTGATTGTCATCGTTGGCCTGAATCGTCTTGCGGGACCAGTCTGCTGCTTCCTTCGCGGCCTTGGTGACTGCTTCGCGGTCGGCCGGAGAGAGCTTCTGCCAGGTCTTTTCCGAAATGGCGAGTGGGATGGGGCTGTAGACGTGCTTTGTGAGGGTCACATAAGGCGCGACCTCGTAAAATTTGTTGGAGTAGATCGTATCGATCGGATTTTCCTGGCCGCTCACGGCGCCCTGCTGAATCGCCATGTAAACTTCGGGGAGCGGCATGATCTGGACACTGAAGCCGATGGCATCGAGGGTCCAACGCATCATTTCATTGGGGAACGTACGGAGCTTTTTGCCCTTGGCGTCATCCGGGGTGCGAAGCGGTTCTTTGGTCGTCATGCAGCGGAAACCCGCCTCAAACGTGGACAGGAAACGAAAGCCCTTTTTGGGCGCCAGATCAAACTGCGCCTGCAGCCACTTGGATTCATCATACAGTTTCCATCCCTGCTCATAGCTGTCCACGATGAACGGCAGCATGGTGAGATTCAATCCGGCCAGATGCGGTGCGTAGGAGCCGGTGCTGGACACGGTGAAGTCAATCCCGCCCAGGGCAAGCTGCTCGATGTTCTTCGGATCGTTGCCAAGCTGGCTGCAGCAGAACACCTGAACCTTGTACCGGCCGTTCGTGTAAAAAAGCATCCTGACAAACAACGATTTCCTCTTCATAGTAACCTCCTCCTTTGGTTATTGGCAGGAAAAGCCTGCCTACGTCATCACATGAGCCGCATCCTGTTCTGTCTATTTGAACATTCGTCCCCTTTCTACAATTCCAAACAATTATGTTTGGTCGGAGTTTATCTTGGAAAGGCAGCGGGGATGCCGCCGTCGACCGGAAATGTGGCTCCCGTCGTGGGGGTCAGATTACTCGCAAAAAAGACCACGACGTTTCCAACATGCTCTGCCAGGACCCGGGCTTTCAGCAGGTTTCTCTGACGATAATACTCCCTCAGGCCATCTGCATCAAGTCCGCGGGCTTTCATCCTGTCCGGTCCGACCAAATCCCACAATCCTGACGAGACCTCTTCATCTCCGAAGACGGCATCGGGGTTAACCATATTCACCCGAACCCCGATTTCAGCAAGCTCCAGCGCGGCGATCTTCCCGATCTGATGGGCCCCTGCCTTCGAGGCGCTGTAGGCTCCAAAAGCCGCTCCCGGGTCAAAGACGTTCTTGGAACTGACGACAACGATATTTCCGCCCGTTTGCTGCCTTTTGAAGATAGGTATGGAAGCCTTTAACATGTGGAAGGTTCCCATGAGGTTCACGTCAATGACCTGCCTGAATTTGATGGGGTCGAGGTCTTCGATCCTTGCCACATGGGCGATCCCTGCGTTGGGAACGAGAAGATCGATGCCTCCCACCCTGCCGCTGATCTCGCAGAAGGCCTTTTCAACGGACGGATAGTCCGTGACGTCAAAGACCTTGTGCTCCACGAGACTTTCATCGTACTTGCGGGTAAGGATGGAGCGGACCTTCTCCACGCGGGTCTTCTCGATATCACAAATGACCACAAGGGCCCCGGCGGCCAGGAGGCGGTCTGCAATCCCAAGACCAATGGCGCCCCCGCCGCCGGTTACAACAGCCACCTGCCCCTGGAGAGGAGGCGCGGTCTTGACCAATTTCTTCTGCTGCAGACCCCAGTATTCCATGTCAAAGGCATGGGACTCATCCAGCGGCAAATAGTCGCCCATGGCCATGGCACAGGGTTTCGCCTGAAATGACCGTTCGGCAATATCGGCGGCAATCCGCGCCGCCTTCCGGGTCAATCCAAGGGCAACCAATCCAATTCCTGCGACAAGGAAGATTCTCGGGTAAGGATCGAGCTTTTCGGGTTTCGTCCCCTGGGTCGCGCTGTGTGTCTCGAAATACCGGTCATAGTCCAAGACATAGGAGTCAACCTTTTGTTTTACGAGAGACTTTAATGACTCGTCCTCTTCCGGAACAGACTCGATATAAACCGCCCGGTTCTTGGTCCAGATGATGTGATCGGGGGTGAGGGCGCCGGACCGGCACAACTCCGGGGCCTCTTTTGAGCAGGAGGCTTCAACCATCTCCGGCGTAGATCTGACCTCTGTATAAAAACGGCGGAGGTTACCGCCGGGATCTGAATAGGCACAGGCTCCCCGGATCACCGAACAAACCCGCGCGGTGGATCGAGCGATATCCGGGAGAGGGCATAAATCGGCGCGGGGATGGCACAGAGACTTTCCCGGAAGTCTCTTTTCAAGATAGGCTTCCGCCTTCCGGACGAACCCGATCATATTTTCATAAGACACTCTCGCCTCGTCGCCGAACGTAAAAATACCGTGATTCATGAGCACAATCGCCTCAAGGTGGGGGTTGTTCTCATATAACTCAATCGCTGCCTTGGCCAGAGGAAATCCGGAGCAAATATAGGGAAGGACGCCGATCCCGGGGCCGAGGGCTTCTGCAACAAGCTCTTTCCCATGTTTTTGATTTGTCAGGATCAGGATGCTCTGGGCATGGGTGTGGTCCACATATCGATGAGGAAGGAAGGCATGAAGCAGGGCTTCGACGGAGGGATCCGGGGAGCGGAAATGGACCTTATGGATATTCAACTGGTTCTCCATCTCCTCATCCGAAAGACCCTCAAGGGATTTCAGCTTTTGAAGCTCTTGAAGCTCCAATCCGACCAATCCTTCCGGCCCGAGAGCGGCCAAGTCGGCCCCACTCCCCTTGACATAGAGGACGTCCCGCTCCTCTCCCAGGATGTTCCCGATTCTCAGCTTAACCGAGGTGTTCCCTCCGCCATGCAGGACGAGGCTCGGATCCTTTCCGATCAGGCGGGAGGTGTAAAGGCGGAGGGCCAGGACCTCGGAAAGGGAGGGGTATTTTTTTACAAATTCTTTTGCATCGGTCTCATCGAACAGATTTTTCATGATCTCCCCATTAACTTCTGTTTGGTCTCGGTAAATATCTCCTGCGCTTCCTTTGGAGTCGCGTTTTTATGGATGACCGCGTGCAGGGACTTTGCCATCGCGACCGGGTGGGGGTGCTGCCAGACATTCCTTCCGAGGTTGACCCCGATCGCGCCCCGCTGCATGCCGTCATGAACAAAATTAAAGACCTCGATCTCGGTTTCACATTTTGGCCCGCCGGCCATAACCACCGGCACGGGGCATCCCACCGTCACCTTCTCAAAGTTTTCGCACCAGTAGGTCTTCACTACCTTCGCGCCGAGTTCCGCCACAATTCGGCAGCAGAGCGCGAGGTAGCGCGCGTCCCTTTTTTCCAGCTCTTTGCCGACCGCCGTCACGGCCATGACGGGTATGCCGTACCGCTCGCATTCATTCACCATCTTCGCGAGATTATCCAGCGATTGCTTCTCATACGCGGTCCCGATGAATACCGAGATGCCGACTGCGCTGGCGTTCAGCCGGATAATGTCATCGATTGCCGTCGTGAGAATCTCATCGCCGAGGTCATGGCCGATAACGCTTGTGCCGCCCGATACCCTCAATATGATGGGTATGCTCCGGTCGGGGTCTATCGAGCTGCGCAGTACGCCCCTCGTCACAAAAAGCGCGTCCGAATAGGCGAGGAGATCCTTCACCGTTTCGCCCGGCTTCTCCAGGCACCGGGTCGGACCCTGAAAATATCCGTGATCGATCGGCATAAAAAAGCAGTGCCCGTCCTTCTTGATGAGCTGGGACATGCGGTTCCTCATCCCCCAGTCCATGTGCTCCGAGCCCTTGATCATCTTATGCTTTTTTCTCACAGGCGAGTCCTTCGCCAGCTCAACAATATCTCTTGCTTCTAAAATACCATTCGCATCCGCCATGCTCATTACCTCCAGGTTTATTTTTCATTATGTATTCAACGTATCAACCCCAACGAAACCTCTCCAAGATCAGGCAACCGCTGAACTCTGGCAAGGTCAAAATAATTATCCTCACCGACCTGGCCTCCCTTGAAAGCAATCTGAAGCCCACTGATTCCGGGATGGAATGAATAAACATAGCAAATGGGAGCCGGCACCCCAAGCGACTTTCCAACCTGAATGGCCTCTATATCCAAGAATTTTGTAATCATTCCTCCTCGAAATCCTTAATCAATTTCTCCCGCGAACGTTTAAAATGGAGACGAACAGCTTGCTCCGCCATTTCCGGATCTTTCTTGATGATTGCCTCGATAATAGCCAAATGTTCCGGGAGGGTTTCCTGGGGCGGCCTCACAAGCCCCCCCCGAAACTTCACCAGATAACTAAAGGTTATGACGCGGTATGTCTCCAGCATATTGGACAAGAGATCGTCTCCGCCAATTTGGATCAGGAAATGATGGAAGCGCCGATCCTCTTTGGCATATTTCCTCACGCTTCCACTGGCCTCAGCGGTCTTCAATCCTTTGAATATATTCTTGAGTTTTTGAATCTGGCTGTCTGAAATGCGGAGGGAAGCGCGTCGTACCGCCAACCCCTCCAATACCTCCCGAAGTTCGAAAATGTAGACCATCTCCTCCTTGGAAAACTCGCGCACATAAAACCCCTTGCGCGGTATCGCAGTAATCAAGTGCTCCTGTTCCAGTTTCTTGAGAGCGTTCACCAAGGGGGTTCGGCTGATCCCCAGATCTTTCGCCAACTTTTCCTGATAGATTTTGCTTCCGGACTTGAGATTCTGATCGAGAATCATAGACTTTAACTGACTGTACACTTTTTGGTCGAGGTTCACGTGATCGGTTCCCAACTTAATCACAACCACCTCCCAGAGGTTAACTTAGTTTAGAATTCGCACTCATGATGAAAACAAGCGACAATTGAATATTGAATTTTGTATGCAGAATGTCTCAGGGAAATAATTTTGTCAAGGGATTTATTTCATCCGCTGTTGTCCACTTTCGTCAGCCTTGCTCCGATCATCGAGGCGATCACGACAAGGGCGGTGGAAATAAAGATCATGATGATCCCCAGCGCGGAGAGCCTCCCCCAGAGGCCGTCCTCCGAAAAACGGAGGATCTGGACGGCGAGGACCTCCGTTCCCGGCCGGGAGAGGACGACCGAGAGGCTCAGCTCGCGGACGAACATCGTGGCCATCAGGATCCAGCCGGAGACGATCCCCGGGATCAGCAGCGGGATGACGATCCGCCGCATCGTATAGAGCGCCCCGCCGCCGCAGACCCGGGAGGACTCCTCCAGGTGGCTGTGGATCTGAACGAAGGCGCTGGTCAGCGGTCGGATTCCGTAGGGCAGATAGGTGGCGATGTAGCCGATCAGCAGCGCCCAGATCGTCGCGTAGAGTGGCGTCCGGACGAAGAACCACATGAAGCCGATCCCGACCACGATCCCCGGAAACGAGAATGAGAGAAAACTCAAGGATTCGAGAAAGCCGGAGGCCTTCGTCCGGACCTTGACGATCACGTAGGCGACGAAGAAGGAGAGGATCATCCCCAGCGTCGCACCGCCGACGCCGAGGTAGAGGCTGTTCTTGAGGGACAGCAGCGAGACCGGGTCCTTCAGGACCGCGATCCAGTGCTTCCAGCTCATCATCGCGAAGGCCTTCGCGCTCGGCACCATGGAGTAGGGGACGACGGAGTTGTAGAAGAGGACCAGGACCGGCAGAACGATCAGCACAAACGACAGCAGCGCGACGATTCCGAAAAGGGGATACCGGGCCCCCTTCAAGTCGATCACGCTCGGCCGGTAGCCCCGGCTGGAGACGGTGACGTATTTCTCCCCTTCCCGGGTCAGGTGGCGGTAAAGGAAGATCAGCGTGATCGAGGCGGCCAGCGCACTCATGCCCACCGCCGCCGCCATCCCGTAGTCCGTGACATACCCGGTCGCGACGACGCGGTAGATGTGGGTCGCCAGCACGTAGATCCGCCCCGGCATGCCGATCACCGAGGGGACGGCAAAGGAGGCTAGGCTCCGGACGATGACGAGCGTTGCCGCGGCCAGGATGGCCGGCCGCAAAACCGGCAGGGTAACCCGAACCAGCGTCCGCAGGTTCGACGCTCCGCATACCTTCGAGGACTCCTCCAGAGCAACGTCGAACGCCGACATCGCCGGGGCGATGACCAGGTAGGCGATGGGCAGGTCCAGGAGCCCCTCCACGAGGATCATCCCCTGGAGCGTGTAGATGTTGATCGCCGCCCCCTCCCAGCCGAAGACCTGCCGGAAAAAAAGGTTGATCATGCCATTCGACGGGTTCAGCAGCAGAACCCAGCTCACGGCGAACAGGATGTGCGGCACCATCATTGGAATCAGCGAAATGATCCGGAACATGAACTTGAACGGAATGTTCGTCCGGGTGTTCAGATAGGCCAGAAACAGGGCCAGGACGGTGGCAACGAGCGCGGAACCGATCGTGAATATTGCCGTATTGACGATGATTGCGGCGAAGGCCGGATCGCTGTAGGTCTTGACGTACTTCGAGAGCGTGAACGTTCCGAAGGCGTTGAGCCCCTCGCTGAAGCTCCCCAGGATCAGCATGACCACGGGGCAGACCGTGAGGAATCCGACAATCGCAATCAGGCCCGGCGTCAGTCCCGTTCTCGTCTTTTGCATCGCACGCACCTTTTTTTAATTCAACAGGATCGAGCAGTGACGCGCGTCGAAGTGGAGGGCAATCTCTTCGCCCTCCCGGACTGCGGTTGCCGGCTCGATCCGGAAGATCAGCAGGGTCTCCCCGACCCGGATCTCCCCCTCGTAGGCATCCCCGACGAAGACCAGGGATTCGACCCTTCCCTGGAAGATGTTGCGCCCAACTTGATGATCCCCCTTCAAAACCCGGATGAATTCCGGACGGATGCACACGGTGACCGCCGCACCCGGCAAGGCGTTGATCTTCTTCTCACAGGCGATGGCGCCGATCACGGAATCGATTATCGTGAAGGAATCCTCGCTGATCGACACCCGGCCCTCGATGAAGTTCGCGCGGCCGATGAAGTCCGCCACGAACCGCCGGTCGGAGTCGAAGTAGATCTCCCATGGCGTCCCCATCTCGATGATCCGGCCGCTTCGCATCACCGCGACCGTGTCCGAGAGTGACAGGGCCTCGATCCGGTCGTGCGTCACGTAGACGGCGGTAATCTTCAGCTCTGTGAGGAAGCTCCGCAGCTCCTTGCGCGTCTCCTCCCTCAGCTTCGCATCCAGGTTGGAGAGGGGCTCGTCGAAGAGGATCACCTTCGGCTCAGCGATCAGGGCCCGGGCGAGGGCGACCCGCTGCTGCTGTCCGCCGCTCAGCTTCGTCGCCGGCCGTTTCTCGAACCCATCCAACTGGACGAAATGGAGCGTCTTTGCGACCTTGCGGACGATCTCATCCCTGGGTTCGTTGCGGGTCTGGAGCGGGTAGGCCACATTGTCGAAGACGTTCATGTGGGGCCAGATGGCGTAGGTCTGGAACACCATCCCCAGCCCCCGCCGGTCCGGCGGGACGTATATGCCCTTTTCCGCCGAGAAGACCACCTCGTCGCCGATCGCGATCTCCCCCGCGTCGGGCATCTCCAGGCCGACGATGCAGCGCAGCAGGGTCGTCTTGCCGCAGCCGCTCGGCCCCAGCAGGGTGAAGATCCGGTTGGCCGGGATGGTCAGATCGACGTGATCCAGCGCCACGATCGTCTTGCCTTCCGAGTAATAGTTCTTGTTGAGACCTTTGATGCTGATTTCCATTTTTTATGTCCTGAAAGATTGAGGCTTATGCAGGAAAATCTGGTTCATGCGGTTCACATGTACTTTCCAGGTGGGAAGGGTATACATATCCGGGATGGCTCTCATTCACCGGACTGATAATATCAACATATCGGGTAATTGTCGATTATTTATTGCTATACGTAACAAAATGATGGTTGACAGGTCATAGGCACGGGGTCATCATCTAACTGTTTTTCTTATTGAATTATTTGATAAGGAGGCAGAGATGACCAGCAGAAGTTTAGATTTGCATCCGAC
>JAPLJY010000062.1 GCA_026388345.1 Deltaproteobacteria bacterium | reverse complement strand
TATTTATTTAGGAGGAATCCCCATGGAGGCGACTGAATTAAAGGCCTTTACCCGCAAGGAAACCGGCAAGGGTCCGGCGAGGCGTTTCAGGAAGGAAGGATCGATTCCGGCCGTGTTTTACGGCCGCGGCGAGGAGGCCATTCACCTTTCGGTCAATGCGGCTGAACTGCTAAAGGTTATCAGGGCGAAAAAGGAAAATATCTTCATCAAACTTCTGATCGAAGGAGAGAAACACCTGGAAAAGCTTTCCCTAATCAAGGAGCTCCAGATCGAACCGGTCAGCAGGCGGTTTTATCACGTCGATTTTTATGAAATCCGCATGGATCACAAGTTGACGCTTGATGTTCCCATCCGTTTCGCCGGTATTCCCATCGGCGTTCAGAACGGCGGAGAGCTCCAGCATCTGAAGCGTGATCTGAAGATTACGTGTCTTCCTGCGGTTCTACCCGATTTCATCGAGATCGACGTCACCGGTCTGGAAATCGGCGACTCGATCAAGGTGCAGGACATCCGGGTGCCGGAAGGCATTGCGGTCCTCGACCCGGGCGACGTTGGCGTGGCGATGGTGGCCGTGGTGAAAGTCTCCGTGCCGCAGGCGGAAACCCCGATCGAGGGTGAAGTCGAAGCCACTGCCGAGGGTGAAACGGCGCCGGCGGCAGTAAAGGCGCCGCAGGGGTGATGGCCCGCAGTCGGGAGCGCTTCGGTGTTTCGGAAGGGACATCATGAAGGAGCCTTTCCTTGAAGTTAATCGCAGGACTGGGAAATCCGGGGATACGGTATCGGATGAACCGCCACAATGCGGGTTTCATGGTTCTGGATCAGTTGGCGCTGCAGCAGAATATATCCATTGAGCAGAACATCTTTGATGCGCATGTCGGAAAGGGAAAGATCGCCGGCACTCCTGTTTTGCTCGTCCAGCCGCAGACCTTCATGAATTTGAGCGGCACGGCGATCCGGAAGCTGACGGATTATTTCCGGATAGACATTGAGGATGTCATCGTTGTTCATGATGATCTGGATCTGCCCTTTCAGACGATCCGGCTGAAGGCGGCTGGAGGACACGGAGGGCATAAAGGTCTGATCTCCATCATGGATCATCTTGGCGGACAGGACTTCATCAGAGTCAGGTTCGGCATCGGAAGGCCGGCCCGCAAGACGATGGTTGAGGGATATGTTCTGGAACCTTTTTCCGTAGAAGAGACGTGTTGTTTGTTACAACTGACCCAAAGGGCGGCGGAGGCCGTGACAGACATCGTCTCATCCGGGATTAGGGCATCTATGGAAAAACACCAAGAAAAGACTAATTTGATCAAGGAGGGTTGAATCATGTGTATCGGAAAACGCGGTCTCTGGTCTCTTTTTTATTCAATCGGCATCATTCTTTTTTTGATGACCCCTATGGCCTTTGCAGGTGAAGCGGACATCAAGATCCCCGATCTGACCCAGATCAGCTTCATGGGCGGCTCGCTCGGCGGGTTGACCATTCTGAATATCGGGCTCCTCATCTGTGCAATCGGCATGATCTTCGGCTGGTTTCAGTACACCCAGACGAAGAACCTGCCGTCGCACCAGGCCATGCTGGACGTCTCCAACACGATCTGGGAAACCTGCAAGACCTATCTGTTCCAGCAGGGGAAGTTCCTCGCCGGCCTCTGGATCCTGATCGCCATCTGCATCATTTATTACTTCATCGGCCTGCAGGGCAACACCATCGGCGCCGTCCTGATGATCCTTTTTTGCTCCATCATGGGGATCCTCGGTTCCTACGGCGTGGCATGGTTCGGCATCCGGATCAACACCGTGGCCAACTCCCGGGCGGCCTTCGCCTCCCTGAGCGGCAATCCCCTCAGCATGGTGAACATCTGTCTCCGTTCCGGAATGAGCGTCGGCCTTCTGCTCGTCAGCATTGAGCTTTTCTTCATGATCCTGATTCTGGCCTACATCCCCAAGGAGATGTCCGGCGCCTGTTTCATCGGGTTTGCCATCGGTGAATCCCTCGGCGCCAGCGCACTCCGGATCTGCGGCGGCATCTTCACCAAGATCGCCGATATCGGTTCCGATCTCATGAAGATCATCTTCCACCT
>JAPLJY010000092.1 GCA_026388345.1 Deltaproteobacteria bacterium | reverse complement strand
GTGAAACGATTTGTCCCGGTAGATCAGGGTCAGATCGGCGTAAATCCCCTCCCGGAGATAGGGCCGATGGGTGTAACCCTTGCCCGTGGCCAGAATCAGATGGGCCTTGGCGAGATAACCGGGATCGATGTTCACCCTTCTACGCCCCTCGGCCGCCAGCCTCTTCTCCAGGGCGTTGGTCCAAAGCTTTACATCCGGCAGGGCCTCCGGCCGGATGAGCCGTTCAAAGGCGACAAAACGGCGGATCAGGGAACCGCCGAATTCCTTCTCATAATAATCGGTGTAGGTAAAAGGCGCCGGGGCGCTGATGAAATCGGCCTTCCCATACTTTTCCGACAGGGCCTGCACCGCATCGCCGAGCAGGCGTCCATCCCCGGAAAAGAGACTCGCAATCAGCTTGACGGCCTCCGGCGGTTGCGGATCGCTCATAAGGCCCTTTTCAGCTCTTCCGGGGTCACGGTTGCCGTGCCCGCCTTGCCCACCACGATCCCCGCGGCATGATTGGCCAGATACGCCGCCTCCCGGAAAGAGGCCCCCGCCGCCATCGAGAGGGCCAGGACGCCGATGACCGTATCCCCGGCGCCGGTCACATCGAAGACCTCCCGGGCCTCTGCCGGAAACGCCGTGTGTCTGATCCGGCCGTTCCTCTCGAAGAGGCTCATCCCCTCTTCCCCCCGGGTCATCAGCAGCGCCTTAAAATCGTACTGCTGCAACAGCTTCATGCCGACACGGATGTGATCCTGGCCGTTTTGCATTTCCTCCCCCGCCGCGTAACCCGCCTCGTGATGGTTGGGGGTGACGATGTCGAACCCCTGATACACGGAGAAATCACGCTGCTTCGGATCCACGCAGGTGAAGATCGGACGGCCGGCAATCATCTTGCGGATCCCTTCCAAAAGGGGACAAGTCACCACCCCCTTGCTGTAATCCGAAACCACAAGAGCCCCCAGGTCATCCCGTAACGATTCAATATAGGAAAGGATCTTCCGGACGCTTTTCGCCTGGATCGGTTTTCGATCCTCGCGGTCGAACCGGACCACCTGCTGGCCGTGCGCCACGATCCGCGTCTTGAGCGTCGTGGGACGCCCCGCCTCGACAACGATGCCGCCCGTATCCAGACCCCGGCTGCGGAACTCGGACAGCAGACGCCTTCCCGTTTCGTCGGACCCGACCACGCCGGCCAGATGAACCCGGCCTCCCATTGCAAAGATGTTGTTGAGCACATTGGCGCAGCCGCCCAGCGTGAAGTGATCCTTCTTCACCTCGACCACGGGAACGGGCGCCTCGGGCGAGATGCGGGATACCTTCCCCCAGATAAAGTGATCCGCCATGATGTCCCCGACGACCAGGACCCGGGACCGGGAAAAGTTTTCAATGATCGCAAACGCCCGCCGGTTGCTCATGATCCGCTTCATAGACATCCTGTCATTCCTACCCGGAAGAAAAAGTCATATTTCATGATGTGTTATGCTATTATCACCTGCGGGGTTTGTCAATCCTTTTCTCGGAAACGTCCGCCGGCCGCAGGAACATTCCTTATTGACTTCGGTGGGATATTCGAGTAGAAACAGCAACACCACGGGGGTTCATTCAAGAACATCCATTTACCGGGATTAGGACCTGATCATGATTCGTTCCGCATTGCTGGTCATGCTTGCCGTCGCCGTCACCGCCTTCATGTCGGTGTGCGCACTGTTGTTCCCGCTCATCTCGCCCGGGGAGAGCAAGGCGCACAAAATCGCCAACCTGTGGGCGAAGATGCTCCTCAAACTCACCAGCATCCGGGTGAATGTGATCGGCCGGGAAAATGTCCTGATGAACCGGCCGCAGATCTTCATGGCCAACCACCAGAGCGATTTCGACATCCTGATC
>JAPLJY010000321.1 GCA_026388345.1 Deltaproteobacteria bacterium | reverse complement strand
TCTGTTTTTCTTTTCCGAGAGCTTTTCTTTGCTGTTTGATTATCTTCTGACGCTCAGCTTTTTCTGCCGCGCGAACTTGCTGGGGAGATAAAATTTCCACACGTAAGCCTGTAAACGGACATATAGAACCGGGTTTCAAATCGTATTTTTGGGTGATGGAATCTTCAATTTGGTAACCATCGACAAGTTCCTTATTGCCTAAAACATCAAGGAATAATTTGCTCACAATTAGTCACCAATCCTTTTCTGGTTCATCCGGTTGATGCGTACTTCCTCTTGTTCACCTACGAAGCGGTAAGGTTGGTAGATGAAATATTTTGATGATTTACAGTAATAATAGTTAATACACAACATATCGATCCCTGGGAAGCCCATGTTATCGTCGATCCGGTACAAGGTGTGCTTAAGCGCTATTATAAATTGTCTGTGCGCTTAATAAACGTCCTTGCTGAATAAGATGAAAAAACCCTCGCTCGATATCCACTACACGATACTCACCCCCATAATAAGCAGTGCTCACTGCCAGACATTCTGTACGCCAGCAATCATAAATGGCCTCATTGTGAGAGGAGATTCTGATTTGCATCTCATTTGGCCCGAAAGATAGCTGGTTGAGGGCTTTTGATGAATTGTCGGTTCGCAGACGACAAATTTTCCTATCAAGAACGCAGTAGTACGTAGGGTTCAGAAACATCAACACTTTTGAGAGAAACGACATACCAGAATACTGAGGAATGTGGATAGTCTTAATTTCAGTCAGGGTTGGGGTACGATCGTTAGCCAATAATGCCTGGAAAGTTTTTATCTGTTGAACCGTGATGTTGTTGTTCAGATCTTCTACACGTTTTTTTCTGTAACCGACGTTTGCGTACCCCCAGTATAGGATGTTCGCCAAACCTTTTTTAACATCTCCTGTATGGGACGAGCAGAGTTGACCATTGATAGCATGCTCGACATCTGCCATGCTACTCGATTGAACTTCTCGGTTTTTCAGAAAATCATAGTATACCGCAGGAAAAGAGTAACCTTCGATCGCTTCACGAAAGAATGCTATTTGTTCTCCAGTCAGCGGCATCCGTTATCCTTAATTTGAGAAGCAACGGCCTTATCATACGCGAACGTAAAAAGGCCTTCCAATATTTCCGCATATCGTATTCAAGAAGGTGCTCAGAAAATTACATGCGACCCTGAATGTCATGTATTTTCCTGATTCAAAGGTCATTTCAGCGGGATCAGCAGTTTCCTTTTCGGGTATATCATCTGCAGTCTTTCACGGGCGATGCTTTCGATCCTTTCGGGTGATTTCAACATAGCAAGTTCGACCTTCAGCTTCGTCCGCTCTTCCGCGATCTGTTCCCGTCTGCTCAGTTCCTGGGCGATCTGGAACTCCCACTCTGTCATGTTGGTATGGCTCCATACATAGAGGATGGCCACCGCTATCAGGACGGAGGCGATAAAGATCCAATTGGTGTAAGCGGTTGTCTTTTTAATAAAGAAGTTCATTATTAATGATTCACCCGCCAAGAAGGCATTTACGAGTACACTTCAGGCAGATCTCATCTGCACGCTTCAAATTAGCTTTACTGAAAAAACAATATCATTTATTTCTGTTCGAAATAAAGCATTTTCATTAAGTTTAATGCGTTACTGAGGAAGTATGCAAGAACCGGATGAACCCCAAATATTTCAAATCCGAACTGAGACACTACCTTTCCGCGTAGAGACTTGTAGAGACCAAAATAAAGGGCTTCCATTAGGAATCCCTTGCTATCGCTATGTCAGGAGAGATTTCTTCATCGCTCAAAAGGGTACTCCATCATGGGACTCTCCCTCCTTCTCTCCCTTGCGGGTCTATGAGATGCTATTTGATGTTGATCCGGGACGACCGCGATTCCAAAACAGGCGCCACAGCGACTGCGGCCGCTTTACCACCTCCCTTCCGCGTGATCGTCATTCTAATCCCAGCGTTTTCGGAAATCCAGCCAGATAATGTAACCGATCATGATCATCGTCGCCACCGTCGAGGGGATGGCGGCCTCCTGACTGAACAGCGTCAGGGCAAGGCCGCTCGACAGACCCTGGTTTTTGAGGGTTCCCAACAGCACAAGGCTCATCCGGGTCTCCTTTGGGATGTGAAACAGGCCGCACACCCAGTCGATGAGGAAGCCAAGAAGAAACATGGAGAGGAGGGCGATGAAGGCAACGGGAAGGAGGGACCATGTCTGGCCCAGCAGAACGTCGCGGTTCAGGCCGACCATGGTGTACATGACGATAAAAAAACTCCAGTTCACGGTGGTTCCCTTGTATGGTTCGATCCTCTCCTTCCAGCCCTTCCGGATCAGCAGCCGGGAGACGGCGAGGGGAAGGACGATCAGCTCCAGGGTGATCATGATGAGCTTGTACGGATCGAATGCCGCGGTGCTCAGGAGCGTGAGGGTGATGATTGGCATGATCACCAGGGCGCCCAGGTAAGCGCCGACCGTGCCGATCAGGGAAAGGGGGCCGTTGCCGCGGAGGAAACCGGAGAAGGGGATCACCGCGACGGCCGGCGGCACCGCCGCCAGAAGAACAAAACCGGTCCAGAGCGCTTCGTCGCGGATCAGCAGGGCGCTCAGTCCGATGATGATGTTCCCGAGGATGATGTAGCTCATGATGATCCCGAGCAGGGCCGGGAAGAGGAGAGAGCGGGGCCTGATGAAGACCTCGTTCCCGATCTCCATCGTGGAGAGGGCCATCGCCAATGCGAGGGCGGGCAGGATCAGATGCCTCGTCACCGGAGCGGCCTCGGGGAGGATCAGGCCTGCGGCCATCGCCAGGAAAAAGATCCCGTTCCGGTTGCGCAGGAAGGCTTTCAGCTTGGTCATTCCGTCATGCTACCTCTCGTCATGTTTCAAAAATCCGTATGCTGTTCCGCACGGTTTAAGGAACGAATTTCTTCGCACCGCGGGGAGCAGGAACCGGTTTTGACTGTACTGGGTCAAATCAAGCGACGGGCCAAAGACGCATAACCGGCGGCATCTGAACAGATATTGACTCCAAAGTCAAGGACCTTGTCGGCGGCGGACCGGATCGCGACCGCGTGCCTTCAGGGATTCCCGTTCTCTATGGGTGGGCGGACTTGCGACTGGCGAGACGTTTCGTCCCTTGATGAGACCCAGCAGGATCCCGTCGATCAGGAGCATCGAGGCGCCTGATGATCGTTCGATGAAGCAAGAGACCGCCAGAACGGAGAGGCAGATCAGGATGCCGCAGAGAACTGATTTCATCGGAAGGAGAAGTTCTTGTCAAACAAATCAAAATTTCTTCTCAATCTTTTCAAATTTGATTACAACACGACGATTCTGGGCCTGGTTCTCAGGAATTGGTCTGCCGGATACATCCCGGTTGGGAACCTTCGGCAATACATCAGCATAACCTACAGCACGCAGCTTTGTCGCAGGGATGTCGTTATTGATAAAGAAGCGTACAACAACAGCAGCCCTGGCCGTTGATAATTCCCAGTTCGAAGGGAACTGTGCCGTGCTGATGAGCATATCGTCCGTATGTCCTTCAACCGTGATCTGGTAATCCCGGAAACGCTCGTTTTGCAGTGTCGGCAGTACGGTTGTCAGCAGACGTTGACCCTCGGGTCTTAATTCTGCGGATCCACTGGCGAAAAACGGCGCGCTGTTCATTTCAATGGCGGTATAGCGATCACCGTCCTCAACCGCCACACCCTGCTGGCCTTGTAAAGCCGTGGTAATCGATTGCTGGTTCTCCAACGGCGGCGCTTTTATCTCCTTCGTAACATCAGAAACGGCAAATTGTTCCAAGACTTTTTTCTTGACCTGCTCGAACTTCTCGTCCTTGACGACGGATACAGACAGAATGATCGCGAAGAAACAGAGTATAAGTGTGATCATGTCCGCATAGGTCATCAGCCAGTCATCGAGACGATGATCATCCATCCGTCTTTTCTTTTTATATCGAAAGCTCATATTAGGGTATTAAGCCATCAGCATCAGAGGGTTTTTTGATGAAGTCCCGGTTTGAGAAAGCTATTGAGCCGGTCCTGAACGTAATGGTGAGAGCGGTTGTCAACAAGCAGAACCATGCCTTCCGTAATCAGATAGTTGCGAAAGCGCAGATCTTCCTGTTTTTGAAATATCTTCGCGGCGGGGGGCATGTATACCATACGGGCCGTTACCACGCCATACAGGGTTGAGAGGAGCGACACCGCCATGCCTGACCCGATACCGGAAATATCACCCTTGAAATTGCCGAGCATGATCACCATGCCAACCAGCGTCCCGACCATGCCGAAAGCGGGGGCATGGCTTGCCATGGACATCAGCACGCGCGCCGCTGTCGTGTCACGCTCGTAGTATGCATCCGCTGCGGTTTCCATCATCGAACGGACCTCTTCGGGGGTGTAGTTGCTGACCACCATGTCCAGACCGTAACGTACGAACGGATCTTTGATGCCCGTATCTTCCACCTCGGATTCAAGGCCGCGCAGCCCTTTTACCCTGACGATGCGGGCCCAGTCCAGGATATTGATCATATCGCGGTGAAGATTTTCATGGGTTACATCGGCTTTCATGAACATGAGGCCGATACCCTTCAACGCCTCGATCACATAATTGGCCTGATAACTCATGAAGGCAACGGCGAGTGTTCCGCCAACGACGATCATAAATCCCTCGATATTCAGAAAAGAAAGATAGTTGCGCGTTCCCATCAGAATGGCGCCGACAATAAGCGCAGAGCCGAAAATGGCCCCAATGATTGATGCGTAAGAAACCCGGAAATCTTTCCTCAGAGAGGTTATATTAGATTTTTTTTTCATGCTATTCCGTCTCGTATCGAAATCGGCGCATCGAGTGGAAACGCGTAGCGGGCTCTACCCATCAATGCAAGTTGTTTTACAAGCTATAGAAGATATAGAGGAGCATCTGCCGGTTGGCATCTTATCAAAAAAACTTCCACCTCTCTTTGCCGAGGCTGATTGTGGCATAATGCTCCAGGGTACTGTATTCCTGCCGGCCGTCCATTGCCTCCTGATACCTACCAAGCTATGTTTATATTGTCAATTACCAAGATCCGACATCAAAGTTATTATGCTGCATTACTGGAGTATCTCACCATTGTTAGCCGAAGCGCAATTGCGGCATATCCGGATCCGGATATCTATCCGGCGGCGGACTTGCGACTGGCGAGACGTTTCATCCCCTTGATGAGACCCAGCAGGATCCCGCCGATCAGGATGATCGAGGCGCCCGAGGGGAGTTCGATAAGGTAAGAGGCCGCCAGGCCGGAGAGGCAGATCAGGATGCCGCAGAGAACCGACAGCAGCATGATCCGGCGGAAGTTCCGCGAGAGCTCGGAGGCGACGGCGACCGGGATGGTCAGGAGCGCGATGACGAGGAGGATCCCCACCACCTGGATGAGCGTCACGATGGTCAGGGCCGTAAGGATCATCAGGCCCATCTTCAGCGCGGCGACGGGGAGACGCCTTGCCCGGGCGTACTCCTCGTCGAGGGCGATGGCGACAAACCCGTTGTAAAAGAGCGCCACGGCGCCGCAGACGATCAGAACGAGGACGAACATGATGACCACGTCCGTCCGGGGGACGGTCAGAATGTTTCCGAACAGGAAGGTCATCAGGTCGGGGGCGTATCCGGGGGTGATGTGGATGAAGATGATCCCGATCGCCACGCCGACGGCCCAGAGGATGCCGATGAACAGGTCGTTCTGGCTGAGCCTTTTCTCCTCCAGACGGCCGATGAGGACGGCGGCGGTGAGGACGAAGGCAGTCGCCCCGAAGAGGGGGCGGATGCCCAGCCAGTAGGCAATCCCGAGGCCGCCGAAGGCGGTGTGGCTCAAGCCCCCGCTGATGAAGACCATCCGCCGGGTCACGATGAAGGGGCCGATGACGCCGCAGGCGATGCTGGCCAGGACCCCGGCGAGGAGCGCATTCTGCATGAATTCATAGGAGAGGATGGTGTTCATAGCCGTTTCTCTTCCTCTCCGTGACTGGCGAGGAGCGTGTGGGGGATGCCGTGTCCCAGGATCTCCACCGGGCAGCCGTAAACCAGCTCCAGCGTTCTCGAATCGAGCTCACCCCGCTCGTGGCAGTAGAGATTCCGGTTGAGACAGGCGATATGGCGGTAGGACTGGGCATAGGGCGTCGGGTCGTGGGTGACGACCACGATGCCCATCTGCGTCTGGAGTTCCGTCAGCAGATCGAGGAGGTCGGTCTGGGATGTGGCGTCCATCGCCGTCGTCGGTTCGTCGAGGAAGAGGGCGAGCGGTTCCGAGACGAGGGCGCGGGCGATCAGGACCCGCTGGAGCTGCCCGCCGGAGAGGTCGGTGATGTTATCCTTTCTCTTTCCATACAGGGCGAGCTTTTCGAGGATGGCCCCGGTCTTTTCGGTTTCTTCCCGGGTATGCCGTCTGAGGTAGCTGTCTGCCCGCATGCAGCCGGTCAGGACCATGTCGAAGACGGAGATGGGAAAATTCCGGTTGAAGTTGGCGGATTGGGGAACATACCCGAGGCGTCCGCCCACTTCCCCGTGGAAACGGATCTTGCCGCTCCAGGGCGCCATGATGCCGAGGATCAGTTTGAGGAGCGTGGTTTTTCCGCCCCCGTTCGGGCCGATGACGAGGATGAAGTCCTGCGGGGCTATGGTGAGGGATACGTCCTCCAGGACGGGCCTCTTCTCATAGCCGTACGTGACATGTTCGATTTCGATCAGGGTTTCCATTTCCATGCGTTCCCGCAAGAGGCGATCCGATGCCCGGATCCGCCGTTATTTTCTCAGAACCCGCGTCAGCAGCGCGGTAAAGGTTCTCATCCCCGCAAGCCAGTCCCGCTCCAGGGGATCGGTCTCCACAACCTCGCCTCCGATCTCGCGGGCGACCGTCCGGGCGCTCTTCGTATCGAACCCCTTCTGGACGAGGATCGCCCGGATCCCCTTTCCCCGGGCGAGATCGACCATCTCCCGGATATGGGCGGCGCTGACCGGTTTTCCCTCCTCTTCGACGGCAAGCTGGCGGAGGCCGTAATCGTCGGCGAAGTAGCCCCAGGCGGGGTGATAGACCATGAAGGCGTATCCCTTTTTCCCGGCGAGCGCCCGCCGGATTTCCCCGTCCAGGATGTCGATCTCCCGGATAAAGGCATGGAGATTACGCTCGTATTCCTCCCGGTGCGGCGGATCATACGCAATCAGGGCCCGGGCGATGTTATCGGCTGCGATCCGGACGGCGGACGGGGAGGTCCAGACATGGGGGTCCTCCTTCCGGAAGGTCATGCCGTCGGACATGCCGACCACGATCAGTTTCCGGTTCCGGTCGAGGACGGTCCGGAGGTACTTCTCCTCGAACGGAAGACCGGGTGCGCCCACCTTGACGTAGATCCGGGAATCGGAAAGGGCGACGAGCTGCTGCGGCGTCGGCTCGTACGTTTCGGGGCTCGCCCCTTTCGGGATCATCACATGGACCGCAGCCCGTTCCCCCGCCACCCGCTCCACGAAACAGGCCTGGGGAAGGACGCTGACGGAGATCGGGATCTGATGGTCGGACGCAAATGCCGCAGCGCCGATTCCCGGGAGGATCAGGAGACCGAAGGCCATTCCGAGAAACATTTTCCCCATGGCTGCACTTTCCCTTCAGGCAGAAACGTTTCGCGATCCCCTTCCCGGCGCGGCTTCGGATCCGGTGATGCGGACGGCGATGTTCAAAGATGGCAGGTCCCTTATCATGAATGCCGACGAAGTGCAAATGCCGCAGCCCGGACCGGTGGGGATGCCCGATCTTTTCAGCCACGGAGATTGAAGATCTCCGCAGCAAGCTGCTGAGAATCTTCGATCCTTAATAAGGAACAAACCATTTCGTTTTTGCTCGCTTACCCCGCAGCAAGCCGCGGAGTAAGTGCTCGCGGGCGGATTCAAGGGCGGCGCCCGATCGTCAGGTCAGATGAAGCAGGGTGATCTCCGGCGGCGCATTCAGCCGGACCGGCGTGAATGTGGTGCCGATCCCCCGGCTGACGTACAGCCGCGCGGCCCCGATCCGGAACAACCCCTCGACGTACGGGGTGCGGAGATGGGCCAGGCTGATCCCTCCCCCCGGCAGGCCCAGTTTGATCTGACCCCCATGATAGTGGCCCGAGAGGGTCAGGGGAATGCCGAGCGTGGTGGCCCGGGGGAATATCTCCGGGCGATGCGACAGCAGAAGCCCCGGGATGGCGGGGTCGAGCCCGTACAAGGCGGCCTCCAGGTTGCTTTCGCCGGTGCGGAGGTCGTCGATTCCGATGACCGAAAACCTACCCGTGTCGGTCCGGATGATCCGGTATTCGTTGTTCAAAAGCGGCACCCCGTACCGCCGGAAGATCGCCCGGAGCTCGATCAGCGACCCGTACCAGTGTTCATGGTTTCCGAGCGTGGCGAAGGTTCCGTACCGGGCGCGGACCCGGGCCATCTCTTCCATGCAGCCCGGGAGAAAAGAGAGCGAGTTCGAGACGTAGTCCCCGGTCAGCACGAACAGGTCCGGCTGCAGCGAGATCACCTGGTCGACATAGTACCGCATCTGCCGCCGGTTCATGAAGATGCCGGCATGGATGTCGGTGAGCTGAACCACCCTGAGGGGGCAGCCGAAGGGCAGGGCGAGCTCCTGGATGTCGTCCCTCCGGCCGGCATGGGACGCACCGTATCCGGCGAGCAGCAGCGGAACGGCAAACAGACCGCCCGCCCCGGCCTGGAGCAGGAGGCGGCGGCCCGGATCGACAGGGGGTGCAGAACGACCGGCCAGGCGGCGAGCAAGATGGACGATCCGCCGTGCCAGGAAACCGGCGATCTGCCCGAGGAAGAGGAGCAGGGCGGAGAAGAGCGATCCCAGGTTCCACACGACCGGGGGGTAGAAGAGGATGATCTGCGCCGCCGCCGGCGGGTCCGCCCAGGGGATAGGCCGGAACAGGATGTCGAGGTTTGCCGCGAAGAGCAGGCTGATCGCCGCCCCCGCGGCGCCGACCGCCCGGGATTTGAAGCGGTCGGACCGGCGCGAGGAGAGGATGGCCCGCCGGGCGAGGAGGAAGAGGTAAATCTGGGCGAGCAGCGCAAGTGTGAGGATCGTCAGGCGGAACGTGGCAAACGGCAATCCGAACATCATAGGGCGGACTCCGTCGTAAACGGGGCCGGGCGACGGATATGTCCGATTCCGCCCGCACCGATTGAAGCACCGGTTTCGGGGGCGATCCCCGTCATCGGGCGTCCGCCGGTCGCGCCCCCTGCACAAAGACGATGAGCGCCAGGAGCAGGGCGACGAACATCGCGACACCGCCCGCGATCTTGATCGGGTAAACCACCGATGCGGGCGCGTTGACCGCAAACCAGCGGCACCAGAAGAAAACCAGATCCCGGATGGGGTAGAGGATCACGCCCGCCACCGCAAGCCACGACGCCCAGGCGCGGAGCCTCCGGTCGGCCCGGGTCTGGATTCCCACGATGACGCCGATTGCGATGTTGAACAACGCGAAGATCCAGGCGTAGAGCCGCATGTTGTAGCCGGCCTCCCGGGAGGAGTTCGGCACGCGGACGTACGAGGCGGGATAGTAGTTCTGGAAGTAAAGCCCGCCTGTCCGGTATACGGGTCCCCGTTTGATATCGACGACCTGATGATCCAGCGGGTTCGACGAACCCTTGGTGTCCACCACGACGGCCGCCGCCTTTTCATGGAACTGGGGCATCGACGTCGTCCGCTCAATGGCAACCGTCATCGAGAAATAGACCATGATCACCAGAAACCCCACGACCACATTCTTGTTCCCCATCGACAGGTCCATGGCATCCTCCTTTTTGGTTTTCGGATCATAAGCTTCCCTTTGGACGATGACAGTATAAGGGAATGATCCCGGTGTGTCAAAGAGGAAAAGGTCGGTTTCCGTCCGCAATGAGGTATTGACATCCGCGGGGTTGCGGTGCTATCCATAAACAGGCGCCTGTTCCACCGACCTTTCCACCTGCCCTCGTTTTCGGCCGGATTGCACCGGGGCTTTCCCCAAAGAGATTCCTCCGCGCAGGCGCCGATCTTTTGGCATGTTAACAACGCGACTCGCGGATCCGCGAGCCGGTTCATCGTTTTTTTCAGAAGTGTGACGGAGAGGGAGGGTTGCGTCCGCCGCCCGGACCCGGCGGGCGGTCGCGTCAGGTGATGTTCGGATCGGACTTCATGAAAGGAGGAAAAAGAGATGTCGAAAAAGAGGATTTTGATGCTGGTGGGCGATTATGTCGAGGACTACGAGGTGATGGTGCCTTTCCAGGCCCTGCAGATGGTCGGGCATGCAGTTCATGCGGTCTGCCCCGGGAAGAAGGCGGGTGAGGCGGTGCGCACGGCGATCCACGACTTCGAGGGGGACCAGACCTACAGCGAGAAGCGGGGCCACAATTTTACCCTGAACGCCTCGTTCGACGAGGTGAAGGCCGGCGATTACGATGCCCTGGTGATTCCCGGCGGCCGGGCGCCGGAGTACATCCGGCTGAACGCGAAAGTCCTGGAGATCGTGCGCGGCTTTGCCGAGGCGAACAAGCCCATCGCGGCCGTCTGCCACGGGGCGCAGGTTCTGGCGGCGGCGGGTGTATTGAAGGGAAGAGGGTGCAGCGCCTATCCCGCCGTGGGACCGGATGTGACGTGCGCCGGCGGCGTCTTCGCGGAGGTGCCGATCGACCAGGCGCATGTGGACGGAAATCTGGTGACGGCGCCGGCGTGGCCCGCCCATCCGGTCTGGCTTGCAAAATTTCTGGCCGTCCTCGGGACCAGGATCGAGCCGTAGGCAATGGCATTGCACGATTACAGGGAGGAGGACAGGTCCTTCCCCGAGACCCGGTTCAGGATGAACAGGGGGATCAGGACGGAGATGATCAGGATCGTCGCATAGGCGGAGGCGGGGCCGAAATCCCCGCTTCCGATCCGCTGGAAGATCTCGACGGTCATCGTGGCCCAGGGACCGTAGTACAGGACGATCGTCGTACTCAGTTCCGCGAGGGTCGTCACCCACATGATGATCGCCCCGGCGATGATGCCGGGCATCATGATCGGCAGGACCACCCGGATAAAGGAGCGGACCGGCGGCACGCCGAGGTTGATCGAGGCCTCCTCGATGGACGGATCGATCTGCTGGAGAAGGGACGAGGTCGTCTTGATCGAGTAGGGCGCCTTCCGGATAAAGTAGGCCAATACGAGGATCATCCAGGTCCCGGTGAGGACGATGATCCCCTTGTTGTAGGTGGCGGCAAGCGCGATGCCCTGGACCGTACCGGCGATTGCCAGCGGCAGCATGACCAGGATGTCCAGCAGATAGCTCACCGCGCCCCGCTTGCGGACGAGAAGGTAGCTCACCACGATCCCGAAAACGATCCCGATCAGGGTCGCCGCCGTTGCCAGGAAAAAGGAGTTGAAGATCGGCCGGGGGGCGATCGTGAAGGCGCGGATGAAGTTCTCCAGGCTGAACTGCCCGAAGTACATGACCGGCCCCTGGGTCTTGGTGATGGAGGAGACCATGACAACCGCGAAGGGGAAGAGGGACACAAAGACCACCCCCGCGCAGAAGAGCCAGATCAGAAAGGTGGGCAGCGGCCGCAGCCGCTTCACCTCCAGCGGGTTCAGGGAGGTCATGGTGTAGTTCTTTCGCTCGACCCAGTATTTCTGGAAGATCGTCAGCCCCAGCGTGATCGCGAGCAGGATCATGCTGAGCGCACCTGCCATCGATGGATTTCCCCCCAACTCGCTGATGAACTCGTTGTAGGCCTGCACGGAAAGCACCCGGAAGTCCTCGCCGATCAGCACGGGGACGCCGAAGTTTTCGATGCAGAGGTAGAAGACGACCAGCGCCCCGGAGAGGATGGCCGGTGTGACGACCGGGAGCGTCACGGTGAAGAAGACGCGCAGGCGCCCCGCGCCGAGGTTGGTTGCGGCCTCCTCCAGCGAACGGTCGATCGCGTTGAGCGCGGCGGAGACCATCAGAAAGACGAACGGGAAGAACTGGAGCGTGAAGACGAGGACGATCCCCTTCCATCCGTAGATGCTGGGGATCTCGATTCCGAGGCCGTGGAAAATCTTTGCAAAGAGACCGTTTCTGCCCAGCAGGATCAGCCAGGCCTCCGCGCCGATGAAGGTCGGGAGGATCAGCGGGAGCGTCCCCAGGGTCCGGATGAGGTTCTTCCCGGGAATCTTGTAGCGGGAGAGGAAGAAGGCGAAGGGGATGCCGATCGCAAGCGCGAGAACGGTCGAGAGCGTGCTCACGAAGAGGCTGTTGCGGAGGCAGCGCAGGTAGTAGGGGTAGTGCAGGAACGTGGCGTAGCTCTTCAGCGAGAAGGCGCCGGTCTCCGGGTTCACGAAGCTCGCCTTGAAGATGTAGAGGATCGGGTAGAGGACGGCGAAAAAGAGGATCACGAAGATCGCAACCAGGATGATGTTCCACGCCTGAAAGGATTTACGCAAGGCAGCCCCCTAATCCCGGATCACGAGCGGACGGTCCGGCGGCAGCTGGTACCAGAGGGTTTCCCCGTCCTTCCGGATATTTCCCTCATCCGGATCGTGGACCTCGATGACGACGGGCTTTTCCCCCGGGCCGGAGACGCGGTAGCGAATCATGGATCCCAGGAAGGTGCTGCTCAGGACCGTCCCCGGGAGGATGTTTGCCTCTCCGTCCCGGGGCTCCGCGACGACGCGGATCCACTCCGGCCGCACCGACAGGGTGATCCGGGCGCCGGAAGGTTTTTCGCCCCGGAGGGAGAATGTCTGCCCGGCGGTTTCCGCGGCGATCCGGGAATGATCCTTGTCCCAGCCCGTCACTTCCATTTCGATGATGTTGCTGCTCCCCATGAACTCCGCGGCGAACCGGCTCTCCGGCCGGTAGTAGATCTCGGCGGGCGCGCCGACCTGCTCCAGGCGGCCCCGGTTCAGGATCGCGATCCGGTCGGAGACGGCCATCGCCTCCTCCTGGTCGTGGGTGACGTAGATCGTGGTGATGCCGAGCTCCTTCTGTATCCGCCTGATCTCCTCGCGCATGCTCACCCGGAGCTTCGCGTCGAGGTTGGAGAGGGGCTCGTCCATCAGCAGGATCTGCGGCGAAATGACCAGCGCCCGGGCCAGGGCCACCCGCTGCTGCTGTCCCCCGCTCAGCTTGCTCGGGGCGCGGTCCTCCATCCCCTCCAGCTGGACGCTCTTGATGATCCGGCCGATCCGTTCGGTGATTTCCTGCTTCGGGATCTTCCTTGCCCTCAGGCCGTAGGCGATGTTGTCGAATACGGACAAGTGGGGGAAGAGGGCGTAGTTCTGGAAGACCATTCCGGTTTCCCGCCGGTGGGCCGGGATGTGGTTGATCAGCCGCTCGCCGAAGCGGATTTCGCCTGCGTCGGGGTCGTAAAATCCGGCGATCGTCCTCAACAGCGTCGTTTTGCCGCAGCCGCTAGGACCCAGGAGGGTGAAGAAATCACCCTCCCCGATCGACAGACTGACATCGTCCACGGCCCGGAGCGGACCGAAAAGTTTGGTGATATTGGTCAGTTCGACGCGCATGGGACTATTTCGACAGGATGATTTCCTTCCATTTGCCGAGGATTTCCTTTTCGAGCCGGTTGGCCTCGATGAAATCGAAACTTTTGAGAACCGTGATCTTTTTCAGGGAGGGCAGTCCCTCCGTGTCCCCGGCATCTAGACGGGCCGGTCTCCGGGAGAACTGGTCGAAGATCTCATCCTCGACCTTCTTGCTGATCAGGTAATCGACGAACTTCTTCGCCTCCTCGGGATGGGGGCAGTTCTTGACGATGCCCGTCGCCTCGGGGGAGATGAAGGCGCCGTCCGCGGGATAGACGATTCCGACGTTCTTGTCGCCGCCGACGATGTAGCGGTGGGCGGCGTATTCCATTGTAACGCCCAGCGGGTATTCCCCGGCGGCGACGCCCTTGTAGATCAGGCTGGAGCTGTCGAGGATCTTGGCATTGGCGATCAGCTTGTTGATACCGTCCCAGCCGTAGAGTTTGTGGATCCCGTAAGCCTGGGCGTAGGCCGATCCCGATTTTTCGGGGTTCGCCATGACTATCTTGCCCTTCCACTTCGGATCGAAGAGGTCCTTCCAGCTCTTGGGCATCTCGGTTGCCTTCACGAGGGACTTGTTGACCATGATGATCATCACGTGGGCGTTGCTCGCGGTCCAGCGGGCCTCCTTCTCCACGTAACCTGCGGGGAGGGCCTTTGCCTCGGGAGACCGGTAGGTCTGAAAATTCTCCTTTGCGTTTTCCAGCACGGCCACGTCGCCGCTCCAGAAGACGTCGCACAGCGGCTTGTACTTCTCCGCGGCGATCCGCTTCATCGCCTCGCCGGTGCCCAGGCGGACGACAGAGACTTTGATGCCGGCCTTCGCCTCAAAACCCTTCGATACCAGGTCGAGAAGCTCGGACGGGTTGGAGGAGTAGAGGACGACCTCCGCCGCCGAAGCGACGCCGGAGAACGCAAAGAAAACGACCAAAAGAACCGATAGAAACTTCATCAGGTGTCTGCGCATAGGATAACCCCCCTTGAAATATTTTCATTTTATAAACCGGGGAAACCATATACCACGAGCTGTGTATTGGCAAGAAAATGTGAGGGGCGGCGTTCCCGGTTATGCAAACCTCCCGTGTGTGCGGATGCCTTCACTCCTCCTCCTTCTTCCGGAGCCGGTGCTTGATCATCTTGAGCTGGAGGCCCTTCCTGCTCAGCCCCAGCCGCTCGGCCGCCCGGGTGACGTTGCCGTCGCACTCCTCGAGGCAGCGAGCGATGATCTGTTTTTCCATCCCCTCCATGTGGCTTCTCAGCGCGTCGCGTCCGGGCGTTTCCGACCGGTCCGCTGCGTCCGGGCGGGGTTCCCGTGCGGCCTGCGCGACCTCCGGCGGGACGAGGGCCATTGTAAGCAGGGGGGTCTCCGCCATCAGGACCATCCGTTCGATTACGTGTTCCAGCTCCCGGATGTTCCCCGGCCAGGGATAGGCGAGGAGACAGTCCCGGACCTCCGGATCGAGCCCCCCGATCTTCCTGCCGAGCTTCCGGTTGAATTTTGCGAGGAAGTGGTCGGCCAGGGAGAGGATGTCTTCCGCCCGCTCCCGGAGCGGCGGGATATGAATGGGGAAGACGTTGAGGCGGTAGAAAAGGTCCTCCCGGAATTTCCCCTCCCGGACCTCCTGCACGAGATTCCGGTTCGTGGCCGTAATGAGGCGGACGTCCACCGAGACGGTCTTCAGGCCGCCGACGCGTTCGAAGCTCTGATCCTGGATCGCCTGAAGGAGTTTCGCCTGCATCTCCCGCGGGATCTCTCCGACCTCGTCCAGGAAGAGGGTTCCCCGGTGGGCGAGCTCGAACTTTCCCGGCTTCGTGGCAACGGCGCCGGTGAAAGCCCCTTTTTCGTATCCGAAGAGTTCGCTTTCCACGAGGTTTTCCGCGATGGCGGCGCAGTTGATCTTGATGAAGGGCTGTTCTTTCCGGGCGCTCTGCCGGTGGATGGCGCGGGCGATCAGCTCCTTGCCCGTCCCCGTCTCGCCCGTGATGAGTACGGTGGTCATCGCGGGGGAGACCTTCCGGACGATCTCATGAATCTCGGCCATGGGACTGCTCTCTCCGACGATCCGGTAGGGATCGGTTTCGTCCGCCGCGGCCGAGAGGTCGTGATCGTTGAGTTGCCGGGTTTTGACCGCCTTCAGGATGACCATCTTGAGCTCATCCTGTTCGAAGGGTTTGGTGAGATAATCGAAGGCCCCCTTCTTCAGCGCGTCCACGGCGTTCGCCACGGTGCCGTGGGCGGTGAGGATGATGACGGGCAGGGATGGGTCGTCCCGCATGATCCGGTCGAGGAGGCCCATGCCGTCGAGCCGCGGCATTCGGAGATCCGTGGCGACGGCGTCGATCTTCTCCTCTCGGAGGATTTTCAGGGCCTCCAGGCCGTCCGCGGCCATGGCCACCTCGTAGCCCTCCTGTTTCAACATGGCCTTGAGGACCAGACGCATGTTCAGTTCGTCATCCACGACAAGGATCTTTGCCCTCTTCAGACCGGCGCCGTTCTTTTCTTTCCGTTCCCGCGCGATTTCCATTCTCTGCCATCCTTCGCATATCTTACGTCAACCCAACCGCCTGCTACCGCACCGTTTCGAGCCGGATATAGAAGATTGTTCCCTGGCCCGGAATCGATTTCACCCGGATCTTCCCCCCGTGGTTCCGGATGATCCGCTGGCAGACGGCCAGCCCCAGCCCGACCCCCCGCTCCCTGGTCGTGAAGAAGGGGGTGAAGATCTGCTTGAGCGCCTCGCGGCGGATCCCCGGACCCGTGTCCCGGACGGAAATGCCCACCGCGTCGCCGGTGTCGCTTTCAATCCGCGATGTCCGGATGGTCAACGTTCCGCCCTCCGGCATCGCCTCGACGGCGTTGAGGGCGATGTTCAGGATGACCTGGTGGATCTGCTCCTGATCCATGGGAACCGGCGGCAGATGGGGATGGAGCTCCAACTGGACATGGATACCGGCCGAGCGTCCGTCCGCCTCGACGAGGGCCATGGCCTTTTCGATGACCGCGTTGATCGGTCGCGGGCGGAGTTCCGGCGCATAAGGCCTGGCGTAATCGAGAAACTGCGAGACGACACGGTTCAGGCGATTCACCTCCTCGGTGATGACGTCGAGAAGTTTCCGCTGCTCCTCTCCTTCCACCTCCGAGCGCAGGACCTGCGCGGCCCCCTTGATCGAGCCCAGGGGGTTCCGGATCTCGTGGGCGAGGACGGGGGCCATCTTCTCCAGGAGGAGCGCTTTTTCCCTCTCCAGCTTCTCGTCCAGGTCATAGGGCGAGGTGAAGACGTCCTTGATTTCGGGATAAATCGTCGTGAACAGCCGCTTGAGGATGACCTGAAACGGACCGATGGCAATGATGATCAGGAAGGAGACCATGAAGACGAGTGTGAATGGGGCGGCGGGTCCCTTCCCGAAGAAGCCGATGACGAGGTAGAAGAAGACGGTCGTGAAGAGGGCGACGATCAGGATCACCAGGGCGCGGGTCATGATGTCGTGGAGTTCCGTCAGGTGCGGGTGGGTGATCATGATCAAGACGAAATAGAGGACGCCGGCGACGATCAGGTTGAACAGCGGCGGGATGCTGCAGGTCGCGATGGCCGCAGTGCAGGCGATGATGAGGTAGACGATGCGCTTCTTTTCCGCGCCCGCCGCCTTCTTTTTTGCGTAGACGATCAGGGAGAGATAGCACAGGAGCAAAACAGTGTTCGCATAGAGGTACATGAACGTCCCCAGGTGCTTCCAGCCCGCAGCGGGGGTGAAGAGGACCGCGGCGATCCCGGTGCTCGCCAGGAGCGTGGTGCGGAGGTCCCGTTTCTTAAGCAGGGTCTGCTCCCCGCAGAAGTCCCGGCTGAACTTGATCGTGAGGGGAGGGATGGCGAGAAGCCCCAGATATTCTACCCAGGGCCAGGCACCGCCGTGGAAGAAGGCAGTGAAGAAGACACCCCCCTTGTGGAAGGCGATAGCCAGGCAGAGGGCGGCGAAGGAGAGGTGCAGCGGCTCCCGCTTCTTGTTGATCATCAGCGCGACGGACACCGTGATGCCCACCGCCGTCAGCATGAAGATTTCCATATGGCACGCATACCGTAATCCCCGCTGGGAAGTCAAGAAGGGGGATCGGCGCTGCGTAGCGGGCTTCGCAGCCCCTCCGGTTTTTACGCACCCCAAGGCCGTATCTTTGGGATCGCCAGCCCCATCTGAAATGGGCGTCGTTCAACGCCAACGGTCCGTCCCGATTGTGTTCTTCCGACATTTCGGTCCCATCCAATGCCATGGCACGCTTGATGCTCATCTCCCCGCGTGACCGGCCGGCGTGGATAGGGCGGTTGCCGACAGACCACCGACCCAGGAGCATTTCATGGATTTTAATCTGAGCGAAGAGCAGAAACAATACCTGGAAACCGTGCGCCGTTTCGTCGGCCGGGAGATCTCCTCCCGCATTCTGACCCTGGAGAAGGGCCATGCCTTCCCCTTCGATATCATCCGGAAGGCCTGGGACCTCGGCATCCTGAACCTCTCCATCCCGGAGGCCGTCAGGGGCTACAGCCTCGATCTGATCTCGACGGCCCTGATCATCCGGGAGCTCTCCTACGGGGACAGCGGCATCGCCACGTCGGCCATGTGCAACGATCTGGCCAATGCCGCAATCGCCATGCACGGCACCAAGGCGCAGCAGCAGGCCTTCCTCGCCCCCTTCATGGAACGGCCGCTTCTGGCCTCGTTCTGCCTGACGGAACCCTGGGCGGGCTCCGACAATTCCGCCATGACGGCCTGCATCCGGAAAGGGAAAAACGGGAAGTACCTGCTCAACGGGGCGAAGTGTTTCATCACGAACGCCTCGTTCGCCTCGCAGTTTACCGTTTTTTGCAAGGTCGGCAAACCCTCCTCGCCCTTCATCGCCTGCGTGATCGTTCCCGCGCTGGCCGTGGAATCCGATACGGCGGATGCCGGCTCTCTGGCCTGCCGGGAAATCCCGCTTCCCTGCGGGGGGCGGATCGTGACGGGGAAACCGGAGGACAAACTGGGGCAGCGCCTCTCCAACACGGCGACCGTCACCTTCGAGGATGTAGAGATCGGCGACGATCAGATCATCGGCGACCGGCGGCTCGGGTTCCAGTATCTTACGGACGTTCTCGACTATGCGCGGCCGATGGTGGCCGCAATCGGTGTCGGCCTCGCCCGGCGGGCCCTTGACGTCACCCTCGCCTATACGCGGGAGCGGCGTCAGTTCGGGGAGCGGATCTGCGATTTGCCGGTCGCCCGGGAAACCCTGGTTGCGATGTGGAAAAAGACGGAGCAGGCGGAGATGGCCCTGATGAAGGCGGCCTTCCTGGTCCAGGAGGGGGCGCCCGACCGCGGCGTGTACGCCTCGCTCGCTAAGAATCTGGCTGCGGAAGCGGCCATCTTCTGCACGACGGAGGGGCTGCACCTCCACGGCGGGTACGGCTTCATGGCGGAATACGAGATCTCGAAGCTGATCCGGGATGCCCAGATCATCGACATCTACGAGGGGGTCCGGGAGGTCCAGAACATGATCATCGGCCGGGAGCTGGTCTGATGTTATACCTGCACGGCATCGGCCATTTTCATCCGGAGAACGTTATTACGAACCGGTTCCTCGCGGAACTCGGAATCGGGACCGACGAGGCCTGGATCCTGGAACGCGTCGGAATCCGCGAGCGGCGTACGGTCCTGCCCCTCGACTATATCCGCCGGACAAGAAACCGCGACCCGCGGGCGGCCCATGAGGCGAGCCTCTACCGGAACGCCGGGACGGCGGCGGCAGCCGCCAGGATGGCCCTCGACCGGGCCGGCCTCAAGCCGGGTGACATCGGCCTGGTCATCTCCGGATGTTGCGCCCCCGAGCACGCGACACCGGCGGAGGCGGCCACGGTGGCGGCGGAGCTGGGGATCGACGCCCCCTGTCTCGACGTGAACTCGGCCTGCACCACCTTCGGGATGCAGATCGACCTGCTCGACCGGATGAGGGCGGACCGGCTGCCGCCTTTTGTGCTTGCCGTACAGCCGGAGAACTTCACCCGCTCCATCGACTATGGCGACCGCTCCTCGGCCGTCCTGTTCGGCGATGCGAGCACGGCCGCGGTGCTCTCGCCGACGGTCAAGGCCCGGGCGGCCTTTGCGGCATCCGGATGCGGGACGAACGCCCGGCGTTGGGAGAGGGTCACGATCCCCCCCGCGGGCCATTTCCGCCAGGACGGCCATGCCGTCCAGGGCTTTGCGATCCGCCGGATGACGGAGTCCGTCCGCTGCCTCCGGCCCGTTCCGGCGGCGGGGGAAGGCTTCCGCTTCATCGGCCACCAGGCGAATATGGGGGCGCTCCGGACCGTCTGCGAACGGGCGGGGATCCCGGCGGCGGAACATTGGTACAACGTGGACGGATTCGGGAACACGGGCTGCGCGGGGGCGCCGTCGGTGCTGAGCGAACACTGGGGGGAGCTCCGGCCCGGCGACCGCGTGGCGATCTGCCTGGTCGGCGCCGGCCTGACCTGGGTCCATCTGCTCCTTGCGGTGGAGGAAACGCAATGACCTACGAAGAATTTCAGAGGAGTTCCCGTTTCGGTCCGGAGGATTTGATCTCCTTTGCCTACGGGACCCTGGTGGAAGACCCCCCGGAGGGTTTTGCGGCCCGCCTGCCGGCGCCGCCGTTCTTGATGGTGGACCGGATTCTGGAGATCCGGGGGGATGGGCGTCACGGGAGGATCACAGCCGAGCAGGATATTCGCCTCGATGCCTGGTACTTCCAGTGCCACATGCCCGCCGACCCGGTTCAGCCCGGCTGCCTCTGTGTGGACGCAATCTGGCAGCTCCTCGGCTTCTTCTGCGTATGGCGGGGGGCGCTCGGGTCCGGCCGGGCGCTCGGTTGCGGCGAGGTGGTTTTCAGCGGCCAGATCCGCCCGTTCAACCGGCTCGTGCGCTACGAGATCGAGGTGCGGCGCTTTAACCATCTCAAGGAATCCGGGGCAAGCATCGTCATCGGCGAGGGACGGGTTTTCGTCGACGGCGAGGAGATCGCCGAGATCCACGGGGCAAAGACGGGGGTCTTCCAGGGGATCGCCTATCCGGACTATCCCCGCCGGTCGGCCAACAGCGTCGGCGGGCGGATCGGGGGGTAAGAAGATGGATGTAAAGAAGGTGGCCGTGGTGACTGGCGGTGCAACGGGGATCGGGGCGGCCTGCGTGCGGGAGTTGGCGGCGGAAGGATTCCGGGTGGGGATCCATTACCGGTCCAGCGGTGATGCCGCGTCTCGTCTGCTGGCGGAGATCGGCGACGGATTTCTCCTTTCGGCGGACCTGGCCGCGATCGATCAGGTGGAAGCGCTGATGGAACGGATGAAGGGGGAGACGGACCGCCTCGATGTCCTCGTGAACAACGCCGGGGTCGCAATCGACGCCGACATGCAGCGGATGCGGATCGAGCAGTTCGACGCGCAGCGCGCAGTCCTGCGGGGCGCCTGGTACCTGACGAAGCGCGTCCTCCGACAATACATGCTCCGCGCGGACAGCGGCCGGATCATCAACATTTCGAGCGTCGTCGGCCATACGGGGAACGCCGGCCAGATTCCCTACGCGATGGAGAAGGCGGCGATGGACGCGCTGACGAAATCACTTGCCGCCGAGCTCCGGGGTCGGAACATCCTGGTCAATTCGGTCGCCCCCGGGTTCATCACGACGGAGATGACCTCCCGCCTGCCCGAAGAGGTCCGGGCGGGCATCCTTGACCGGATTTCCCTCGGCCGGATGGGGCGGCCCGAGGAGGTCGCGGAGGTGGTCGGTTTCCTGGCTACGGCGGGTTCTTACATCACCGGCACGGTGATCCATGTGAACGGAGGCATGTATGGAGGCTGATCGTTTCATGCGGGAGCGGATCCTGGAGATGGTTCCCCAGCGGCGCCCTTTCCGCTTCATCGAAGATATCCTGGAACTGGACGAGAAACATATCGTGGGTGTCTACCGGTTCCGCAACGATGAATATTTCTACCGGGGCCATTTCCCAGGGCTTCCCGTGACACCGGGGGTCATTCTGATCGAGACGATGGCCCAGACGGGCGTCGTGGCCTTCGGTCTCTACCTGAACCTGCTCCGGGGGAAGGGGGAGAAACAGATCGATGATCCCGTCACGTTGTTTACGCTTGCGGAGACGGTGGAGTTCACCGACATGGTCCGCCCCGGCGATCTGGTCATGGTCACGGGACGGAAGGTCTATTTCCGCGGGAACCAGATCAAGGTCGACTGCTCCATGATGCGGCCGGACGGCAGAGAGGTCTGCTCGGGCGTTCTGGCCGGGAAGGGTGTGCCGAGGGCGCAATTCACCGGGAAACGGGAGCCGCATTCCGTTTTGCCGATGGCGGGTCGTACGGCAGAGGGGGCAGGATCGTGAGACGCAGGGTGGTCGTTACGGGAATGGGGGTGGTCGCGCCGAACGGCCACGGACTGGATCAGTTCGCGCAGGCCCTCCGGGAGGGGCGTTCGGGCATCCGGCATATCCCGGAATTGGCGGAGCTGAACTTCGCCTGCCAGGTCGGCGGCGTCCCGGAGGGGTTCGATGCGATCCGGGAGCGCTATTTCGATCACGAGAAGCTCCTCTCGCTCAACGACAACATCGGTTATGCCTCCGTGGCGGCAGTGGACGCCTGGACCGACGGGGGATTTTCCGTCCCCGAGGCCGAAGACGACCGCGTGGATTGGGAAACCGGCGTGATCGCCGGCTCCGGGGTCGGCGGGATGGACACGATCTCCCGGACGGTGGTCCCGATGGTCAACGCGGGGAACGTCCGGCGGATGGGAAGCCGGATCGTCGAGCAGGTGATGAACAGCGGAACGAGCGCGCGGATCGCGGGTCTGCTGGCCCTGGGGAACCAGGTGACTTCGAATTCCTCCGCATGCAGCACGGGGAACGAGGCGGTCATCGAGGCGGCGGCGCGCATCCGCAGCGGCCTTGCGACGAGGATGCTGGCCGGCGGTTCGGAAGGGGCGTCGCCCTACATCTGGGCCGGTTTCGATGCGATGCGGGTGATCTGCCGGAAGTTCAACGACCGGCCGGAGGAGGCCTCCCGGCCGATGAGCGCGAGCGCCGCCGGCTTCGTCCCCGGCGCGGGCGGTGCGTTCCTTCTGTTGGAGGGGCTGGAATCGGCCATGGAGCGCGGGGCGCGGATCTACGCCGAGGTGCTGGGCGGGATGGTCAACTGCGGCGGCCACCGGATGGGGGGCTCCATTACCGCGCCGAATCCGGAAGGGGTGAAGCGGTGCATCCGCGGGGCCCTGGCCGACGCCGGGATCTCCCCCCGTGAGATCGATGCGATCAACGGCCACCTGACGGCGACCTACGCCGATCCGGTGGAGGTCGCAAACTGGTCGGCCGCGCTGGAACGGGGACCGGGAGATTTCCCCTGGATCAACTCGACCAAGTCGATGATCGGCCACTGCCTGGGGGCGGCGGGCGCGATTGAATGCGTGGCCGTCGTTCTGCAGCTCCGGGACGGGTTTCTGCATCCGTCGCTCAACTGCGGAGATCTCCATCCCGAGATCGCCCCCTTTGCGGGGAAGATCCCGCATTCTGCCGTTGTTCTTCCGGATCTCAAGGTTGTGGCCAAGGCCGGCTTCGGCTTCGGCGATGTGAACAGTTGTCTGATATTCCGGAAATGGGAAGGATAATATGCCACGGCTACGTAAAAAATCCGGATGCTGCGTTGCGCTTCATTCCTCGGCGTTGCGGCGTACGCAAAAGTACGCCTCACTTCTCGGAATTTGCGCGCCTTGCCTGCGGAATATTTACGAAGCCGTCCTTTTGAGAAACTGAATTTAATTATAGGGGCGTCGTTTTTGACGCAATAAAATGACAGGAGGAAAGATTATGAGCGAAGAACAGATTACGAAGAAGATCATCGACATCCTGCGGGGGTACGTGAAGGATTCGGCCCTTCTGGAGAAGGCGACGCCGGAAACCCAAATCCTGAAGGACCTGAAGGTCAATTCGGCGCGGCTCGTGGACATCATCATCAAGTGCGAAGATGTATTCGGGACGATGATCGACGATGACGAGGCCGACCGGATCGCGACGATCGGCGACGCGGTGCTGCTGATCCAACAGAAGGCGGCGTAAAACCGGTCATGGAAAGGTGGGAGCGTTTTCTTCTCGGGTTGCAGTATGTTCTGGGGCGGATCGCCGTCGTCGCGATGGCGCCGCTCTGCTTCCTTTTCATCCGCCTGATGGGCTACCGCATCCGCGACCTGAAGCGGATCCGGAACGAAGTCAGGCGTATGTATCGGGCGCACGAGGGGCCCTGGATCGTCTGCCCGAACCACCTGACCATGATCGATTCGCTCGTGATCAGCTACGGGATGGCGTCCCTTGCGGGTCATATCCTCCATTTCCGGCGGGTTCCCTGGAACCTGCCGGAGCGGAAGAATTTTCAGCGGAACCCCTTCCTCTCGCTGCTGTGCTATCTGCTGAAGTGCCTGCCGGTCGACCGGGGCGGGAGCCGCGAAGGGCTCCAGCGGCTCCTCGAAAAATGCTGCCGGGTTCTGGATTGGGGGCAGGGGCTGATGATCTTTCCGGAAGGGGGAAGGTCGCGGACGGGGCGGGTGAACCGGGAGAACTTCTCTTACGGGGTCGGCCGCTTTATCGAAGAATGCAGCCGCTGCCGTGTGATGCTCGTCTACCTCCGGGGCGACGGGCAGCAGACCTACGGGACGATCCCCCGGCTCGGGGAACGCTTCACGATGACCGCGGAGGTCTTCGATCCGGGAAGGGCGGGCGGCGGGGGGCTCCGCCTCCAGCGGGAATATGCGCGGCGGATCGTGGAGCGTCTCGCTGCATTGGAGGATGCCTGCCTTGCCTCCCGTGGGTAACGACATCGTCGATCTCGCGGCGCCCGGCAACCTCGGCAAAAGCGGGGACGGCCGCTTCCTGGGCCGTGTCTTCACCGCGGAGGAACGGGCTCTCATTTCCGGGGCTGTGCGACCCGACGCGCTCCTCTGGGCGCTCTGGGCGGCGAAGGAGGCGGCCTACAAGGCCATCAGCCGCGGTGATCCGGCGGTCTGTTCGATACCCCGGCAATACCGTGTGGTTCTTGATACGGAGAATGCGGCGGGAACAGCCGCCCGCCTCGCCGGGAAAGTGATCACCCCCCGGGGAGAGCTGGCACTTCGGGTCGCCGTGACGGCGGACTGGGTCCACGCGTTGGCGGCGGGATCGGAGGAAGATATCGAGAGGATCTGTCAGCACGTAGAACTACGGGAAGGAACGGGGAGCAACGTAAATCCCTCGACCTTTGTCCGGGAGGCCCTCCTCCGGGAGATCGCCCGCTTCCTCGGTTGTGCCTCCGGCGATTTGTCCGTTGTCAAAGACCCCGGCGGTCCCGGCGTCCCCAGCGTCCTGTTCCGCGGCCGCCTTCTCGCTGCGGAGGTCAGCCTCAGCCACGACGGCCGATTTGCGGCCTGCGCCTTCGATCCCGCTACCCTCATTTCCGCTGACTGCACCGGATGAAACGAAAATCCCCGCGGACGGAATCGGCGGCCTCAGCCAATTCCGGCGAGGGCGGCGAAATTTTCGCCCAGCAGTTGCCGCCGCATGCCCGGATCCGGGAAGAGACGCTCGATCCGCCGCTTGAGGAAGCCGTAATCGAACTTGCCGTCGGCGGCGTGGAAACCGAAGGGGCCGTCCGTGCCGAAGAGGCACCGTTCCGGGCCGAGGAAGGCAACCGCCTCCCGGGTCGTCCCGTCACCGAGGTAGGTCGACTGGGAGAGGTCCACGAAGACATTCTTCCGCTCGCGGATTGCCGGCCATGCGTCGGAAAACAGCGGAAAGGCGCCGTGGGCGAGAATCAGCGTGAGGTCGGGGACCTGCCGTAGAAGGGCCTCATAATCGCCGTGGGGACCGAAACCGGCATGGATCAGGAGCGGCTTGCCGAGGGAAGAGAGGAGACGGGCCACGGGTGCGAGCTCCTCCGGCGGATACCGGTGCCAGAAGGGATGGGCCTTCGCCCCCACGAAACCGGGTTCGTTTTGCCACCGCTCCACTTCCCGGACAGGGTCGCGCCGCCCGCGGGGGTTGACGAAAACCCAGCCGGCAAATCGCTGCGGGCAGCCCCGTACGGCTGCGAAGACGGCATCGTT
>JAPLJY010000300.1 GCA_026388345.1 Deltaproteobacteria bacterium | reverse complement strand
CTGCATTCTTTTCGCAGGCCAGGTTGCTCTCCTGGTCCGCATCGCAGTCGTGCTGCTCACACCAGATCTCCAGAAATTGCAGGCATTCCTCGACATTCCCCGGAAGGATCTCTTCGATCTTTACCCGGTCCTTCCGGAGATATTCCCGTGAAAACTGGTGGATGAGGTTCCGTTTCTTGGAAAACCTGTTTCCCTTGAGATGGATCAGATCCTCCGTCAGATAGACGTAATCCTCAAATTCCCTCTGCTCCTCCAGGACAAAAATGGCCTCTAATTCGGAGCGATCCAGCGTCTCCAGATAATCCCCGGGGGCATACCAGTATCGGTCGAATCCCGCTCTGTGGGCAACATCACGCAGCCCGGACGGGGTGTATGACCTTTCCTGCGAAAGGGGAAGGATGAGATGACGATTTTCCGGGTGATCTTGCGTTTGACCGGCGATGAAAAGTTCCCCGTCCTCTATGGCGTAATCCGCCTTGAACGTCTTGTAACTCCAGGCGATGATGGAGGCCGGAGAATAGGCGCTGAGATTGTACGGGTGTCCGGAAAAGAATGGCTTCAGGATTGTGTAATCGGAAACGGAAACGGGTTTGAAATTCATGGCTTCTGGTTCATCAGCATGGGAACACAGGCGGCCATCTCCCGGAAACCGGCCCACCGATAGAGGCCGTACGAACCAGGCTCGGCGATGAGTCCGATCCAGTGCAGGCCGTCGGCATTGAGGCGTTCCAGTAGGGTCTGCAGGATCCGCCGGCCGATTCCCTGATTCCTGTGGTCGCTGCGGACGGTCAGGTCCTGAATATAGGCATCGCTGACACCGTCACTGATCGCCCTCCCCATTCCCACGATATCCTCTCCCTCCAAAGCGGCTACAAAACAATGACTGCCCGCAATCAGCCTGGGGATAAGTTGCGGGCTTTCGTCATCGCCCGCCTGCCACCACTCCTGTGCCCGGTAGAGGCCTGCGATCTGCCGGATCTGATTATTTGTGGGCACCCGGAGAATAACCGTGTTTATTCTATCGCATTCATAAGCCGTCATCATTTTACTTCCGCAACGGGATTCCCTTCCTCTGCCAGCATTTTTTTAAAGGAGGTCCAAAGGACGGAGTCAGTATATGTCCCGAGCGATTCTGTGTCAAGCTATGTAATGATATTAGTAATGATTTATAGCAATTATCATATCTGGTGGTGGATGCGGAGTGGAAGGATTCTCAAAAAGACCAGGGTATGGATGATCGTTCCGGTTTTGATTCGGAGAGCCCATGATGAGATTTACACCCCGCCGCGTCGCCGCCAGGCCTCCTGGTAGAGTCTCCAGATGGAGATAAATACCGCAAGAGAAAAGAGTCCGAGCATGAAGGTAGGCGACGTGCTGAACAGCTGGTCCAGCCAGTAACCGGCATAAAGAAAAAGAAAGGAGGCGATGGCGATGACGAAACCCCAGGCGCTCAGAAGAAGAATCGAGGAATACGTCGTCATCGAAAGATGCAATTTCGGTGTGATCAACATGACCATGCCCCCTTTCTTTCAAAATATTCGACTAAGTGACGATCAACTTGATCGCGTCAATGACCGGAGTGGTGAACAGGGCCACGAAAACGGTGTAGAGAGCAAAGGCACCGACCGCCTCGCCGGTGTACATCCCATGGTATTTGTGTTTCAGGGAGATGATAATGAGTCCTCCCACGATCAGGCAGCCCAGTTGAAAATAGGGGAAGCTGGATGCCCCCGTTGCGGTAAATTCGGCAAACCCGAAGGTGGCCGTCAGCAGAACGACTCCACTCGCTACAATCAGTGTTGATAAGAATTTCTTCATGGTTCCTCTCCTCCTTTTTTTCATCGGATCGCTTCAGATCCGTTGCTTCTCTTAATGAAAAATGCGTGCCAATTCTTTAGAGTTGCGCGTATTTTTATATCTATATAATATTATGACGGTAAATATTACAGAACTATCTCTGGAAAGGGCTGGCAGGCGGCCTGTGATGGGATTTCAAAGGAAAAACGTTGAACCCGGTTATACGGAACGTTCAATTCTTCTTTAGTCTCCATCTGGATATGGGAATGAGGTTTTTTTTAAATTACAACCACCTCTTCCGGCGGCGGTAGGATTTGATCTCTGTGTAGGATTTGACCGCACCCGCCGCGGACATCCCGAGATAGAATTCCCGGATATCCGGGTTTTCCCGCAGGGCATCCGCCGTTCCCTCCATCACGATCTTGCCGTTCTCCATCACATATCCGTAATGGGCGATCTGAAGGGCCATTCGGGCATTCTGTTCTACCAGAACGATTGTCGTTCCTTCCTCCTCGTTGATCCGCCGGATGATCCGGAAGATCTCCCGGACGACGAGGGGGGCGAGTCCAAGAGAGGGTTCATCAAGGAGGAGAAGTTCCGGGTGGGCCATCAGGGCACGTCCCATGACGAGCATCTGCAACTCGCCGCCGCTGCAATAGCCGGCCAGACCCCGCCGTCGTTTTTCGAGGGCGGGAAAGTAACGGTATATCCGCTCCAGATCTTCACGGTATGGCTTTCCCCATCTTGTCGCCGTTCCGACACGGAGATTTTCCTCGATGGTCAGATATTTGAAGGGTTGCCGTCCCTCGAGAACCTGGATGATCCCATGCCGGGTGATCGTTTCCGGGGCCCGGTTCTGGATTTCGCCTTCACGATAGAGGATCGTCCCGTCTGTGACCCTGCCGTTTTCCGGTTTCAGGAGTCCGGAGACGGCCTTGAGCGTCGTGGTCTTCCCCGCGCCGTTGCTCCCCAGGAGGGAGACGATGTGATTCTTCTCCACGGCAAGCGAGACCCCCTTGAGCACCTGGATGACGTCGGAATAGACGACGGAAATGTTATTCAATTGCAGTAGGATTTGTTCCATGAAGCTGCTCCTTTAATATGAAAAGGGCCAGAGGCGGAACCCGGAGCGGATAATACGCCACACCTCCGCGAGGCCGCGCGGTTCCAGCAGGATGAACAAGACGATGGCAAGTCCGAAGACGAATTCCCGGAGCGGCGCCACATTCAGACCCGACTGAGAGACGATGCCGGTATTCATCAGCAGTTCCGTCGCGAAA
>JAPLJY010000316.1 GCA_026388345.1 Deltaproteobacteria bacterium | reverse complement strand
GATCGAGCGGTTCTCCATGGGATGCCCGGGATCGTTGGAAAGGCGTTCCCAGTCGTCGAAGGAGATCCTCCCGTTGAAGAGGTTCGGGTCAAAAGAGGGTGAGCTGACCAGGGCGAGTACCGCCCCGTTGCGGGGGTCCAGTACCGCAACGGCGCCCGCCCGGTTGCCGAGGGCCGTCCATGCCGCCTCCTGAAGCGCCGAATCGATCGTCAGGACGACATTGTCGCCCAGCACCGCCGGGATCCGGCCGAGGGAACGGACCTCCTTGCCGGCCACGTTGACCTCGATCTGTTCGGCGCCGCTTTTCCCCCGGAGGTGAGAATCCAGGAATTTCTCGATACCGAACTTGCCGATGATATCGCCTGACGAGAATTTCCCCGTGGTGCTTCGATCCAGCTCTTCCCGGCTGACTTCTCCGGTGAAGCCGATGATCTGCGCGGTCATCTCCCCGCTAAGGTACTGCCGGACGGGCGTCACCTCCGTCACCACGCCGGGAAGTTCGAGGGCGTGGGTCTCCACCACGGCAAGTTTTTCCATGCTGATGTTCCGTTCGAGAAGAACGGGCACGAAGGGCTTCACGAGATCCGGGAGAGACGAAAGGGAGGGAAACGTCAGGGAACGCTGGGCATAGAGTCCCTTGATCGTTTCGGTGACCTTCCGGATATCCTTCGTCCGGTTGGGGACGAAGACGATATCGAAGGAGGGCTGGTTGTCCACGAGAACCCGCCGGCCGTCGTCCATGATCAGACCGCGCATCGGCTTGATCTTCCGCAGGCGGACGCTGTTGTTTTCGGAGCGCTGCCGCAGCTCGTCCCCCTTGATCACCTGCACGTACCACAGCCTCATCACGAGAAGCGACAGTGCCACCGCAACGATGATGAACAGCAGCTTGAATTTATGCTTGAACTGACCCGGATCATATCCCTCGATCCGGTCGCCGATCTTCCGCATGCAGAACAACCTCGAAACGCTTGAACAGACTGAAGAAGAGGGGGCTCAGGATGCCCACCACGACGGCCTGCGGGATGAAAATCTTCGGGATTACATAGAGGATGTCGGCGCCGAAGACGAACCGGTAGAGTAAAACGATCACCAGACCCTCCAGAAGCGTACAGAGACCTGTAAAGGATGCAATCAGGGCCGGCTTTCCCGCGTAAACCTTACTCTCGACGATCATGGAGAGATAAAAGATGAGGATATACAGAAACATGTATAGCCCAAATATCGCGCTGGTCAGACAATCCAGAAAGAAACCGAGCAGGAGTGAAAGGATGCCCCCGCGGAGGGCGTCGAGATGGAACCCGGCATAGATGACGACGATAAGCGAGATCTCCATGCCGATCCAGCCGAGGGAAAAGAGATCGAGGATCGTGATCTGAACGATCACCAGAAGAAGCAGCAAGACAGGGAGAAGAAGGTAATAAATCATGGTTTCGGACCTGCATCCGTGATCAGGGCCAGGACCTCTTCTACTTTTCCGAAATCGACGGCGGGCGCCACGTCAATCTTCTGAAAGAGGCCTTCCCCCTTGCGGGAAACGCCGGTCACGACGCCGATCAGCAGCCCCTTGGGAAACACCCCGGCGAGGCCGGAGGAGAGAACCACATCGCCCGCCTGAACCTCCTCCACCCGGGAGATATATTTCAGGTTGCATCCCGACGGGCCTGCGCCCTGCAGGATCCCCTGCGCGCGGCTCCGCTGGATCAGGGCGTCGATATTGCTGTTTTCATCGATGAGGAGCAGGACCTGCGAGGCATGCCAGGCGGTTTCGATGATCCGTCCCACAACCCCCTGTTCGGACAGAACCGGAAGCCCTACCCGCAATCCGTCGGCGGTTCCCTTGTTGATCAGGATCGTTTTGAACAGTAAGGTACGGCTGCGGTCCACCACTCTCGCGGCCACGGTCCGGTCTGGCAGGCCTTCAGAGAGGTTGAGGAGCTTCCGGAGACGCATCCCCTCGATGTAACCCTCATGGTGACGGTTGAGTTGTTCGTTGAGGGCGGCGTTCTGTTTCCGCAGCCGTCTGTTTTCATCCTCCATGCCGATGAGGAAGAGATACCGTTTCCAGGAGCCGTGCAGGCCGTTGAGCAAGACGTTGACGGCATCTTCGACGGGGGCGGCCGCCTCCAGGACCATCATCCTCAGGAAACCGGTTTCGGACAGTCGGGTCGCGCTGTAGGAGAGAACAGCCAGAGAGAGAACCAGCAGAACCGCCGCCACGATGAGGGAGTGGTATTTTCTGGGGACCAACATGCTTCAGCCAGCCATCACATCATCGCGTTTCCGCCTATACCTGAAAGGTCACCTCTTTCAGCACATCCAACTGGTCCAGGGCAATTCCGGCGCCCCTGCAGACGGTGGAGAGAGGGTCGTCCGCGATCGTGATAGGAAGACCCGTTTCCGCCCGGATCAGCAAATCGATGTTCCTGAGCAGCGCCCCGCCTCCGGTAAGGACGATCCCCCGGTCGACGATGTCCCCGGCCAGCTCGGGAGGCGCATTCTCCAGGGCGTCCTTGATTGCGTCCACGATGAGGCTGATTGGTTCCATGATCGCCTCCCGGATCTCATCGGAATTGATCTCCACGATCTTCGGGATGCCGGAGATCAGATCCCTCCCCCTGACCTCCATCTTGCGGATCTCCCGGCTGGGATCGGGGTAGGCGTTGCCGAGCTCCGTCTTGATGTTCTCTCCCGATCTCTCTCCGATGAGGAGACTGTACTTCCGCTTCATATACTGGACGATCTCATCGTCTATTTTGTCTCCGGCTACGCGGACGGATTTCGAATAGACTATCCCGGCGAGCGAGATCACCGCCACCTCCGTCGTTCCCCCGCCGATGTCCACGACCATCGAGCTGATCGGTTCGGTGATCGGGAGCCCGGCGCCGATCGCCGCCGCCATCGGTTCCTCGATCAGGTAGATCTCCCTCGCCCCGGCCGATTCCACCGTTTCCCGGACGGCACGCCTCTCCACCTGGGTGATCCCGGAGGGGATGGAGACGATGATCCGTGGCCGGACCAAGGCGCGGCGGTTGTGGACGCTCAAGATGAAGTGCCGCAACATCGCCTCCGTGATGTCGAAATCGGCTATCACGCCGTCCCGCATGGGCCGGATGGCGACGATGTTGCCCGGCGTCCGTCCGAGCATCTTCTTGGCTTCCGTGCCCACGGCCAGGACCTTCTTTTCCCCCTTGGCGTTCTTGTGGACGGCGACGACGGAGGGTTCGTTCAGCACGATCCCTTTGCCTCTGACATATACGAGGGTGTTGGCCGTCCCCAGATCGATGGCCAGGTCGTTGGAAAACTTTCCCAAAATAAAATCGAAAAGCAAGTTCGTTTCCTCCTGATGATCCAAAAAATTGCATTCACTATCGAAAGGATACTTTCGACTAATGAATCTGCTATACCGTATTTTCCAGCCTTTATCAATCCATTTTTCCAAAAAGTCATTGCATTTTGGGGATGACTATATTAGTAAACCAAACGTAATTTCTTTAATTCAAACACGGGGGAAGTGTGATGCTGCTAAACCTCATGCGGAAGCATGCCAGAAATTGGCTCATGAAGATAATCCTGGGGATTATCGTTGTCGTCTTTGTCTTTTATTTCGGCTCGATGGGCGGGAAGCAGAGGACGGAGCGGATCGCTATGATCGACGGCAAACCGATCGTCTATGCCGATTTTCAGCGGGAGTACCAGAATCTGCTGGATATGTACCGTCAGCGCTTCGGCCAGCAACTGACGGAGGAGATGCTCAAGGCGATGAACCTCAAGCAGCAGGCGCTGGATAATCTGATCAACCAGGCAATTGTCCTGATGAAGGCGGAGGAGATGAACATCCGGGTGACCGTTGAAGACGTCAAGGCCGCCATTCTCTCCTATCCGGGCTTTCAGCGGAACGGCGTTTTCAACGAACGGATCTATGAGCAGGCCCTCCGAACCAACAAGATGTCGCCGGAGGAGTTCGAGGATATGCAAAAGAAGATGCTGATCACCGTCAAGGTGGAAGACCTCATCCAGGATGGCGTAAAGGTATCCGATCGTGAGATCCATGACATCTACCTGATGCAGAAGGAAAAAATTAATCTCGATTTTGTTCAAATTTCTCCCCAGGATTTTGTTGCGGGACTCAAGCCGACCCAGGCCGATCTGGAGGCGTTTCTGAAGGCCCGGGAGGGGCAGTTCCGCAATCCCGAGCAGGTGCAGGTCAAGTACCTAACATTCATGGCCAGGGATTATGCCGCGACCACAAAGATCTCCGACGCGGAGATCAGCGATTACTACGAAAGGAACAAGTCCCAGTGGAAGAAGGGGGACAAGATGCAGCCCCTTGCCGAGGTCCGAAACAGGATTATTGACGAGCTGGGACAGATCGGCGGAATGTATGCGGCCGCGGATGAGGCCAAGAAGGCCCATGACACCATCTACCAGGAGGAAAATTTCGATGCCTATACCGCGCAGAAAAAGCTGACGGTCCATACGACCCCGCTATTTCGGATCAGCGATGCGCCGCCGGAATTCAAACCGATTGCTGATTTCGCCAAGATCGTTTTGCGACTGGAGAAAAAGGAGATCAGCCGTGTACTCCAGGGGGAGAAGGGATATTATATCGTTCAGGTGGCCGCGCGGAAGGCGCCCTATGTGCCCGCCCTGAAGGAGATCGGGGCCGAGGTGGAAAAGCAGTACCGGGATACGGAGGCGAAGCGCCTGGCGAAGAAGGGGGCGGATGACCTCCTCGTCCGCTTGAAGAAAGGCGAGGGTCTGGAAAGTGTGGCCAGGGAGAAAGGGCTGAAGGTTATGGAAACGGGACTCTTCCAGCCGGGAGGCGCCGTTCCCAGACTGGGAGCCTCCCCGGAGCTGACGGAGACGCTCTTCCAGATCTCCGAGAAGAAACCCTATCCGGAACAGACCTATCTGGTTGACGGGAATTATGTGATCCTCCGGTTCAAACAGAGGGGAAGCGTGGACGATGCGGAGTTCGCGTCCCAGAAAAATGCGATTGCGAATTACCTGGTCCGGACGAAGAAAGCAGAGGCGGTCAGGTCTTGGATCGAGGGGAGCAAGGCCACCCTGGTCAAGGAGGGACGGCTCAAGTTCACGAAGGACTTCAAGGAACTTTAGGAAATGGCGGAAACCGGCAGGGACGAAAGAGGGGTTGATCGTTGCCGGTCAGCCCCTTTTTCGTTCGGCCCCATCCAATCAAAGAGGACAATCATGTCGAACGATCTTGCTGAAACGGATTTTCGGAATTCGAAGCACCGCTGGCGGTTTTTCCGTTCGGGCGGCTTCGATCAGGTGCGCCTGGAAACGGGCGCCGACCTGATGGCGCTGGATCAGCTCGACCAGAAGCTATGGGTGGCGCTGAGCTGTCCCGTCAAGGGTCTGGAATTCGACGCCAAGACCCTGGAACTGATCGACAGCGACGGGGATGGGCGTATCCGTGTCCCGGATATCATCGCGGTGGTGAAATGGGCGGGATCCCTGCTCCGAAATCCGGAGGAGCTGACCAAAGGTCTCTCCGAATTGCCGCTTTCCATCATCAATGACCAATTGCCCGAAGGAACGCGGCTCATCAATTCTGCCAGAGAGATCCTCACAAACCTCGGAAAGCCGGAAGCCAAGGTCATCACCGTTGAGGATACCGCCGATACGGCAAGAATCTTCTCGCTGGCGAGGTTCAATGGCGACGGTTTCATCCCTGCCGATTCTGCCGACGATGCCGCGGTGCAGCAGGTCATCACGGACATCATCGATTGCCTGGGACCGGAAACGGACCGCAGCGGAAAACCGGCCATCTCGGAGGAAAAGGCGGATCAATTCTTCGCCGATGTGCGGGCATACTCGGAATGGCATAAGGAGGCGGAGACCGACGGCGCAATTCTCCCGCTGGGGGACGCCATGGTATCCGCGTCCTCAGCCCTCGCGGCCGTCAGGGGAAAAGTGGACGACTATTTCACCCGTTGCCGGCTCGCCAAGTATGATATCCGTGCCCTCAGCGCCCTGAACCGCCAGGAAACGGAATATATCGCCATCGCGGAGAAGGATCTCTCGCCGGCGATTCAGGAGGTATCCGGATTTCCGCTGGCGCAGATCGGCCTTGACAAGCCGCTGCCCCTGCAGGAGGGGATCAATCCCGCCTGGATAGCGCCGATGGCGGCCTTTGTTGCGGAGGTTGTCGCGCCGCTTCTGGGTGAAAAAACGGCGCTCACGGAGGCGGACTGGTCGGAGCTGGGCGCCAAGTTCGCCGCATACGAGGCCTGGTCTGCCGGAAAGGCCGGCTCATCCGTCGAGAAGTTGGGATTATCAAGGATTCGCGAGATTCTGGAAAGCCGCGTCGGAGAGGCTGTCTCAGAGCTCATCGCCCGAGACAAGGCGCTGGAGGCCGAGTTCGACCACATCGCCTCGGTGGACCGGCTGGTCCGTTACCATCGCGACCTGTTTCAACTCCTGAACAACTTCGTCTCCTTCAGCGATTTCTATACCCGCCGGAACAAGGCGGTCTTCCAGGCCGGGACCCTCTACCTGGACGGCCGGAGCTGCGAGTTGTGCGTCCGCGTCGAGGATGTGGGAAAACATGCGACGCTGGCCATGCTCAGCCGCATCTACCTGGCTTATTGCGACTGTACGCGAAGGGGGGGAAGCGAGCGGATGACGATCGCTGCGGCCTTTACCGGAGGCGATTCTGATTATCTCATGATCGGGAGAAACGGCGTCTTCTATGACCGGGCGGGACAAGACTGGGACGCCACGATTGTCCGCGTGATCGAACATCCGATCAGCATCCGCCAAGGCTTCTGGAGCCCCTATAAGCGGATCGGCCGGATGATTAACGAGCAGATCACGAAGCTGGCCTCCGCCCGGGACAAGGCCGTCACGGACAAGGCCGGCTCCGGAATCGTCGATGCCGGCCAGAAGGCGGAGGCGGGGAAGGTCATCGCCCCGGCGCAGCCGTTCGACGTCGCCAAGTTCGCCGGGATATTTGCCGCCATCGGCCTCGCCGTCGGCGCGATCGGGACCGCGGTTGCCGCCGTGGTCACGGGCTTCCTGAACCTTGCCTGGTGGCAGATGCCGATTGCTACCGCCGGTCTGATGCTGCTCATTTCCGGGCCCTCCATGATCATCGCCTGGCTGAAATTGAGACAACGGACGATCGGTCCCATCCTGGACGCCAACGGCTGGGCGATCAACGGCCGGGTCCGGATCAACGTAGCCTTCGGAGGTTCGCTGACGAAGCTGGCCTCTCTGCCGGAGGGTACGGTTCGGTCGCTCGAAGATCCCTTCGCAGACAAGAAGAGCCGCTGGCCGAAGATGATCGTGCTGGTCATCCTTCTGCTGGCAATGCTGTACGTCCTGAATGCGCGGGGTCTGCTTTACAACTGGACGTGCGGGATCGTCGGAACGAAACCGGCCGTGACGGGCACGGTTCAAGGGGGCGGCGCGGCGCTCCCGAAAACCGCGCCAGCGAAGTGATACCCTCAAATCGCACCGGCGAAGGATCCGTGTCGTTCTGGAAGGTATTGCGGGCGCCTCTTGTTAAAGTTATGACCCTTTCCGGGATAACGTGGTATTTGTGTCTTCCCACACCGTCATAATCAACACATAAGAACACAAGGTGAAGCACACGAATTTTTGAAGAAAACGCGTGGCGAAAAATTCGGATGATTGCCCCCTTTCATCTTCACCGATCGGTGGCCAGCGGCGGCGCAATGGAAAGTTCGCTGATCTGCCGGTACAGTTCGGGCGTCATGTCGATCTCCAGGGATTTGAGCGAATCCTCCAACTGTTCGGTGTTGCGCGCGCCGATGATGGGGGCCGTGACCGCCGGATGATGGCTTACCCAGGCCACCGCCAGGGCGGCCGCACGGTAACCGTTCTCCTGCGCGAATTGGACGAATTTCCGGACCGTCTCCTGGATCCGCGGATCGCCGTATCGCTTCTGGTATTGACTGTCTTCGACGAGTCTGCCTGCCGAAAGGGGTTTGTCCTGCAGATATTTCCCCGTCAGCAGGCCTCCGGCCAGGGGGTTGTAGGGGATCACGGCCAGATTTTCAGACGCCGCCATCGGCAGGATCTCCACCTCCGCCTGGCGTTTGACGAGATTGTACATGGGCTCGATGCACCGGAAAGTGTTCCATCCTTCGTGCCTGGAAATGGCCCGGGCCTTCATGATCTGCCAGGCCGCGTAATTGCTTGCGGCCGGATAGAGGATCTTCCCCTGCTTTACCAGGTCGTCCACGGTGCGCAGGGAATCTTCCATATCGGTCTCCTCGTCGAAGTGGTGCAGGAAATAAATGTCGATACGATCGGTTTTGAGCCTGCGGAGGCTCTGTTCGACTGAGGCCATGAGATGGCGGCGAGAGGCGCCGCCCGCGTTGATGTCCGTGCCGATCCGGCCGAATACCTTGGTCGTGATCACGACTTCATCGCGGCAACCCTGGATCAGACCTCCCAGGATCCGCTCCGATTCCCCTTCGGCATAGACGTTGGCGCAATCGAAAAAATTGATCCCCGCTTCACGGCAGCGGTTGAAGATGGCCGCCGAGGCGGCTTTGTCGGCTTCGTTGCCGAACGTCATGGTCCCCATGCACAGCGGCGACACCTTCACCCCCGTGTTTCCCAACAGCTTGTATGCCGTCTTCATCTTCCTTGCCTCCTTGCCGTAAAGATCCTTCCCCGTCCGGGGAATCAGGACCATACCTGCGCCGCAGGATACGGGCTTGATTCGGTGGCCGGTTCTTCCGTCGCTGCCCGGACATGTTTTGCAGTCGGGTCAATTAATATGAAGATCGGTTTTATATGTCAAGCTGTTTCCGGTGTGATGCGGATTGTCCCGGCGAAGGAGGATTCCCTGGCGTCGGCGCGGATTCAGGACAGCCTCCGTTCCGCCGGCCTGCGGGGTCGGGATTTCCCGGGACCTGCTCGGCGTTCTTGCCAAGAGGGTCTGAATGTGTTAGAAGGACGCCGTTTTTATAAGGATCTGCCTTACGTTCCATGCCACACCCGTGAATAAGACCGGAAGCTTTGTCGATATCAACGACCAGGAAAGGAGAAGGTTATGTTCAAAACGGCCATCACGGAAATGTTCGGAATTCGGTATCCCATCATCTGCGGGGCGATGATGTGGCTCTGCAAACCACGGTTCTGCGCCGCGATCTCCAACGCGGGCGGCATGGGCAACCTCACCGCGGGGAACTATGAGACCGAGGAGGCCTTCCGGGAGGCGATCCGCGAGACGCGGAGGCTGACGGACAAACCCTTCATGGTGAACATCACGCTTCTACCCTCCGTTCGCATCACCCCGGATCACCACAAAATCTACTGCCGTGTCTGCGCCGAGGAGCGGGTGAGCGGCATCGAGTTCTCCGGGACGCCCGCGGACAAGGCCTGCGGACAGGAAACGGTGGACCTGCTGAAAAAGGCCGGGGTGAAGCTTTTCCACAAGGTCGGCGCCGTTCGTCACGCCCTTCACGCCGAAAAGGTGGGCTATGACGGCATCTATGCGGCCGGCATCGAGGAGGGGGGACATCCCCTGAACGACGACGTGACGACCATGGTCCTGACGCCGCGGATTGTCGAGTCGGTGAAGATTCCGGTCGTGACCGTGGGGGGGATCGCCGACGGCAGGTCGCTCGCGGCCGCACTGGTGTTGGGTGCACAGGGGGTCATGATGGCGAGCCGCTTCGTGGCGACGAAGGAGTGCGAGGTGCATGAAAACATCAAGCAGGAACTCTTGAGGAGGCAGGAACACGAGACGCTGATCTTCGGGAAATCGATCGGTCTCCAGGGGCGCGCGCTCAAGAACCGGGTGATCGAGGAGGTCCTCGCGATCGAGGCGCGGGGCGGGGGGCTCTCGGAGCTGATCCCGCTTCTGGCCGGCCCGCGGATCAAGGAGGCCTGGGAAAAGGGCGAGGTGGATTACGCCCCGCTGATGGTCGGCCAGTCCATAGGTCTGATCCGGGACATCCCGACCTGCCGGGAGCTGATCGAGCGGATGGCGGCCGAGGCCGAGGAACACCTGGAGCGCGCCCGCCGGATGATCCATGCCGCCTGAAAAGGGCGGCCAGGATATCACCCCGGATTCTTCCCGGGTTGCTCGGAGACCTTTGGAAATCGTGATCCCTCCGCACGCCGGACATTTTTCGACCCTGCGCCTCCTCGCTTCGCTGCAAAGACGAAACTCGCGCTTCGCGCTCAAACAGTCATCTTTGCGGGCACTCCGCTGCGGTGTCAGGGGGCCCCGAAAAATTTCCAATGCGCGCTTCCGGGATTAAGATTTCCAAGTTACACAAAGGTCTTGCTCGATATTGAAAAAGGGAGAACAGTCATGAAAACGCGCATCACCGAACTCTTCGGGATCCGTTATCCCATCCTGCTGTCCGGGATGAGTTGGATCAGTGTCCCGGCCATGGTGGCGGCGGTGTCGAATGCCGGGGGGCTCGGCATCCTGGCGACGGGGCCGCTCGACCCGGAGCAGACCGGCGAGGCGATCCGGGAGATCCGGAGGCGGACGGACAGACCCTTTGGGGCCAACGCCTCCCTCATGCTTCCCGGCGCGACAAAGAACGCGGAGGTCCTTCTCGCCGAGCGGGTTCCAGTGATCAACTTCGCCCTCGGCAAGGGGGACTGGCTCGTCCGGGAGGCCCATGTCTACGGCGGCCGGGTCATCGCGACCGTAACCAACGCCTATCATGCCGGAAGAGCCCAGGATTACGGATGCGACGCGGTCATCGCAACGGGACACGAGGCGGCGGGTCACGGCGGGCCGGCGACCTCGCTTGTCCTCATCCCTTCGCTCGCGGACATGCTCGATATCCCCGTCATCGCGGCGGGTGGATTCGCCGACGGCCGAGGTCTGGCGGCGGCCCTGGCGCTGGGGGCGGAGGGGATCGCCATGGGGACCCGTTTCATGAACACGAAGGAGAGCGCCCTGCATCAGAATTTCAAGAGTTTGGCCCTCGCGAAGGGGATCCAGGACACCCTCTACTCTCCCCGTTTCGACGGAATCCCCTGCCGGGTCCTGGACACCCCGGCGGCGCGGAAGGCGATCAAACGGCCGCTCAACCTGCCCGCGGCCTTTTTCAATGCCCGGCTCATCGCCCGGCAGATGCATCTTCCCTTTGCGAAACTTTGCGTCGGGGTCATCGCCTCCGGTTGGAAGACCGCCCGCCAACTGGCCTATTTCGCCAATGCCTTTCGACAGGTGCTGGCCGCTACGGAGGCGGGAGACGCGGTAGAGGGGGTCCTCCCCGCGGGCCAGGCGACGGGTCTCATCCACGACGAACCCGCGGTGGCGGAGCTCATCTTCCGGATGGTCGCGGAGGCCGGGGCAGTAGAGCGGCGTCTGGCGGGCCAGTTGGGTTGAGGGAGAAGGTTCCATGCCGATCGACAGTCATGCGCACCTGGAGATGGAGGAGTTCGATGGCGACCGGGATGCGGTCCTCGGAAGGGCGGCGGCGGCCGGCCTGACGGCGATCATCACGGTCGGGACGACGATTCCCGACTGTCAGAAGGCCGTGGCGCTCGCCCGTCTCCATCCGCAGGTCTATGCGGCCGTCGGCATCCATCCCCATGAGGTGAAGGGAATCGACTCGAAGACCTATGACGCCCTCCGGACTCTCGCGCGGCAGGAGAAGGTGATCGCCATCGGGGAGATCGGCCTCGATTTCTTCTACGACCACTCCCCGCGGGAGGTTCAACTTAGGCGATTCGCGGAACAGCTCGACCTCGCCCTCGAACTGGACCTGCCCGTGATCATCCACGACCGGGAGGCCCATGCGGAAACCCTCCGGATTCTGCAACAGGGGAAGGGACGTCCGCGGGGGGTTCTCCACTGTTTTTCCGGGGATGCGGAGATGGCCCGGGAGTGCATCGCGTTGGGATTCTATCTTTCCGTGGCCGGTCCCGTGACCTATCGGAAAGCGGATCGGCTCCGGGCGGTAGCGCGGGAGATCCCCGCGGAGAGGCTTCTCATCGAGACCGACGCCCCCTACCTCGCACCGCAGCCCTGGCGGGGAAAGCGCAACGAGCCGGCCTATGTCGTAGAGACGGCCCGCTGCCTGGCGGAGATCCGGGGCATGGCGGCCGGGGAGCTGGAACGGTTGACGGAGGAGAACACCCGCCGTCTCTTCGGCCTCGGGCGGAAAAATCGGCTTGATTTGGGAGTGGGTTTGGAGTAGGAAAAAGACGTGTAAGAGCAAGGGGTGCCGAATTTTGGGCTGAGAAGATACCCTTTGAACCTGACCTGGGTAATGCCAGCGTAGGGAATGGCGGCTGTATTTTCCATGCGTTGTTTTCAGGGCCATATCCCATCAGGGTATGGTCTTTTTATTTTTTCACATACCTCGATTTCTGTTCGGTAAGGGTCTGATCGGAGAAGTGTTATGAAAAAAGTGGTTTTTGTCGTTTCCGGCGGAGACCTTGGCGATCCGGCCTTCCTCCGGGAGCAGGCGGCGAAGGCGGCGCCCACGGCGGTGATCTGCGCCGATGGCGGGGCCCGTCATCTCGAAGCCGCGGGGATCATCCCCGGTCTCATCGTCGGCGACATGGATTCCCTGGATTCCGCAAGCCAGGCGTATTATGAGGCGAAAGGCAGCCGGATCATCCGCCATTCGCGGCGGAAGGATGAAACGGATACGGAGCTGGCGCTCCGGGAGGCCTTCCGGATGGAACCGGCGGAGGTCTGGATCTGGGGCGCCCTCGGCCACCGCGTGGACCATGCCCTGGCGAACATCGCGCTTCTCGTCCAGGGGAAGCAGGAGGGGATCGAAGTCAAATTGATCGACGAATGGTGCGAGGTGTTTCTGATCGACCGCCGGACGGTGATCGCGGGGGAGGCCGGCCAGACCGTCTCCCTCTTCCCCTTTGCGGGACCGGCGGCCGGGGTCACATTGACGGGATTTGAATTTCCGCTGACGAAGGCCGTCATGGAGATCGGCCGGCCCTACGGCGTCAGCAACCGTCTGATGGCGGAACAGGGGATTGTCGAGGTGGATTCGGGGCGCCTCCTTGCGGTGAGGTATTTCCGGCCGGGGGTTTTCCCGGGGGAGGTGAAGGGATGAAACCGGTCCGGATATTGACGATTGCCGGTTCCGATTCCGGCGGCGGGGCGGGAATCCAGGCGGATCTGAAGACGATCACCGTCCTTGGGGGTTTCGGGATGAGCGTCATTACGGCGCTGACCGCCCAGAACACCCTCGGGGTCCACGGCATCCATGACGTTCCGCCGGCGTTCGTGGCCGCCCAGTTCGACGCGGTTGCGACCGACATCGGGATCGATGCGGCGAAGACCGGGATGCTGGCCACCTCCGAGGTTCTCCGCGTCGTCGCCGGGAAGATCCGCCAGTACGGGATCGAGAATCTCGTCGTCGATCCGG
>JAPLJY010000152.1 GCA_026388345.1 Deltaproteobacteria bacterium | reverse complement strand
AAATTCATCCCCCGGGTGAGGCGGATGTACTCGCCGGTCATCGACATGTCGCCGCTGGAGTCCTTGATGCCGATGATGTTGTCGACGGCGGCCAACTCCACGACCGTCGAAATCGGGAAGGGAACCTGGGTCCGATCGGGGTTGGAGTAGAGCAGGATCGGCAGGTCCGGACAGGCCTTCGCAATCGCCGTATAATGCGCGATCAGCTCCCTCTGGCTGGGAACGAGGAAATAGGGGGTGATGACGGAGACCGCGCTGACCCCCCAGCCCTGCGCCATCTTGGTGGTTTCGATCGCCTCGCGGGTGGTTACGGCGCCGGTTCCCGCATAGACGGGAACCCGGCCCCGGGTCTCGTCGACGACGATCCGGATGGCCTCTTTTTTCTGTTCGAAGGTGAGGGAGAAAAATTCCCCCTGGCTTCCGACGGGGAACAGGCCGTGGACGCCGCCGTCGATCAGATGGTTGGTCAGTTTCCGGAGGGCGCTTTCGTTGATGCGCCCATTCTCATCAACGGGGGTGACCATCGCGGGGATGATCCCTTTGGGTACGAACTGTGTCATTGTCTTCTCCTTATCATGTAGGTTGTTATTTCTTAAGTTTGGCCAGGCCAGCCTTGGCGGCGTTTATCATCATGACCACGTCGTTGGCCCAGAGGTTAAGTGTCATGCCCTTTTTCACCCAGGGCTCCAGCGCGTCGACGGACATCATGTGGATGCCCGAAAACTTGTTTGCCTTCTTTGCGGCGGCGATGACCCGGTCTATCGCCTCGATAAACCGGGGATTGTCCGTCTGTCCCATGATCCCCATGCTCTGTGAGAGGTCGTTCGGCCCGACGAAGGCCGCGTCGATCCCCTCCACGGCGAGGAGGTCGTCGATCCGCTCCACGGCGACCGGGGACTCGATCTGGAGCATGAGGATGTTTTCGTCATTGGCCTTCTGCATGTATTCCGTGGCGCTGTCGATCTTCTCGAAGCCCGTATGGGAACGGAGCAGCGAGACGCCCCGGTTTCCCATTGGATAGTACTTGGAATAGGCGACGAGGGCCTTTGCCTGTTCAACCGTTTCCGTGTTGGGCAGGAGGATGCCTTTTGCGCCCATCTCCATGTACTTGAGAACGACCTCCCGCTTGACCTCCGGGATCCGGACCATCGGGGGGATGCCGGCCTCCCTGCCCACGGCGAACATCTTTGCGACGTCGCTGTAATCGAAATTTCCATGCTCGCAATCCACAAGGAAAAAATCAAACCCGCAGACTTTGAGGATCTTGGCGATCTCGGGATTTTCGAAGACGGTGACCATCGTTCCCAGGATGGATTGTCCTGCCTTCAATCTTTCTTTCAGATTCATGATGATTCTCCTTAATCTCTCCCCAATCGGGGTTATTGGTCGTGAGAAAACGGCCGCCCCGGCGGCCTTTTTTGCGCCGGGGGTTCTTTCAACCATCCGGTGTTACCGGACCGGAGATCGTGAGGTGTTTTGGGAATGCCTCGCGCAGGGGTCGAAGGGATGCTGAATCTACCGCCGCTCCAACACAGCTGTCAGACCATAGGAAAAAGAAGCATCGCTGTCAAGTATAAAAAAATGAAATGAAAAGCCATGAAAGAATGACCGCATGATTTTACGGCGGATTTGATCCAGCGAGCCGGAGGCCGATATGGTCAGGGATGACCCTGATCAGCGCCCTGTCTTCGATGAGGCGGATGATTCCCATGGACCCCCGACATTTCGGGCGGACCAGGGGGTGTTCAAAATAACTTGACTGTCAATGACGCCTGTGGCACGAATCGCTGGAATGTGAAATTTCAGGTTTCACATCTCGGGAAAAGATTGTCATGACCCGGTTTGCCGAAATGATCGAGCGGGAACGAAAGAGGATCGGCGTCTGAGGCCAAGGGAGCGGTGACGGCAAAGGGTGTTTCGTATACAGATTGTGCGAAGAAAGGATGTGAGACCTTGGGACGGGAAGTGAGACTGATGCAGGGCAATCAGGCCATAGCGGAGGGTGCGTTTTATGCCGGCGCGCGGTTTTATGCCGGATACCCGATCACGCCCTCTTCGGAGATTGCCGAGGAATGTTCGAAAATGATGCCGCAGCTGGGCGGTATGTATATGCAGATGGAGGATGAAATCGCCAGCATGGGGGCGATCATCGGGGCGTCGCTGGCCGGTGCGAAGGCATTCACGGCGACCAGCGGACCGGGCTTCTCGCTGATGCAGGAGAACATGGGTTTAGCCGTGATGGGGGAGGTGCCCTGCGTGGTGATCGATGTCCAGCGTTCCGGGCCCAGTACGGGTCTGGCGACCAAGCCGGCGCAGTCCGACGTCATGCAGCTTAGATGGGGCCGGCATGGCGACCAGTGTGTGATCGCCCTTAGCCCTGCAACGGTCGGCGAGTGTTTTTCCCTGACCGTGACCGCCTTCAATTTTTCGGAAAAATTCAGGATTCCGGTTATTCTTTCCCCCGACGAGGTGGTCAGCCATCTGCGGGAGAATGTGGTCATTCCGGCGCCGGGTGATCTCGAGGTGATCGACCGTAAAAAGCCCTCCGGGCCTCCGGAAGCCTACAAGCCCTTTGCGGCGGACGAAGACGGTGTGGCGCCTCTGTCGGCCTACGGGAGCGACTATATCTTCCACGTGTCGAGTTCCATGCACGGGCCGGACGGATACAGCAACAACAATCCCGCCAATGCGGCATGGCGTGTGGAGCAGTTGCACCGGAAGATCGAGCTGCACCGGGACGAGATCGTGATCACCAAGACCTTCGCCACGGAGGATGCGGATGTCCTGCTGGTGGCCTTCGGGGCGACGACCCGTGCGAGCCGGGCGGCCGCGCTGGAGCTGCGGAAGAGGGGGGTCATGGCCGGCGTTCTGCAGTTGATCACCTTGTGGCCGTTTGCCGACAAGGAAGTGGCGCTGCTTGGAAGCAGGGCCAGGACAGTGGTTGTGACGGAGATGAATTACAGCGGCCAGGTGGCCGGCGAGGTTCAGAAGGTCCTGGGAAAAGGCGCGGATATCCGGAAGGTCAACAGCTACAACGGGCAGATCATCACGCCGCAGGATATCCTGAAGGCCATCGGATAGCATTGATGAAACGGGATATTGGATAGGGGGTTTGAACGTGTCACACGCAACGGGCTTGAAATATCTGAAGGATGGCGTCTTGCCGCACATGTGGTGTCCGGGGTGCGGCATCGGCGTGATGCTGGGCGCACTGCTCCGCTCCTTTGAGGAGTTGGGGTATGAGCGGAAGGATACGGTGGTGGTGACGGGGATCGGCTGTACGGGAAAGGCCGACGATTACCTGGTGACGAATGCCCTGCATACGACGCACGGGCGCGCGCTGACGTATGCCACGGGGATCAAGGCCTTCAATCCGAAGTTGCATGTCGTGGTCCTGATGGGGGACGGCGACAGCGTCACGATCGGCGGGAATCACTTTATCCATACGGCCCGGCGGAACATGGACCTGACGGCGATTATCATCAATAACTTCAATTTCGGGATGACGGGCGGCCAGTTTTCAGGGACGACGCCGGAGGGCGCATTCACGCAGACGAGCGTGTACGGAAACCCGGAGCGGGGGTTCGACATCTGCGCGCTCGCGGAAGTCGCCGGCGCCAATTATGTGGCCCGGGGCACTCCGTATCACGTGTGGGATTTGAAGACCAATATCAAGGAGGCCCTGAGCAAGAAGGGATTTTCCGTGGTGGAGATTTTCAGTCCCTGTCCCACCCTTTTCGGGAAGAACAACCGGATGAAGGAGACCCGGGATATGCTCTATTGGCTCAGGGAAAAGGGGGTGCCGGTGGAGGCGTACAACCGTCTGCAAGGCTCCAAGCGGGAGGGATTCTTTGCAGTCGGCAAACTGGTGGACCGGGATGAGCCGGATTTTAATACGCGGTATGAGGAGATCAGGGCCACGGCGATGGCCCAAAAAGGCTGAGGAAGGTGCGAAGCGAAATGAACGAAAACAAAGAGAGATATGAGGTCGTTCTGGCCGGATCGGGCGGCCAGGGGCTGGTGGTGTCCGGTATCATGCTGGCGGAGGCGGCCATCCTGGAGGAAAAGAACGTCGTTCAGACCGTCTCGTACGGCATCGCCACGCGGGGCGGTTTTTCCATGGCCGGGGTGATCATCGACCGGGACGAAATCATCTTTCAGGAGGTTCAGAACGCTGATGTCGTGCTGGCCCTGACGGAGGAGGCGATGGAAAAGTTCCGGGGGCTCTCCGCACAGGGGACATCGATCTTTTATGACACCACCCTGATGAAAGCATGCCCGGGAGAACATCTTTATGGCCACCCCTTCACCGACATGGCAAGCCGGATGGGGCATGTCGGGATGGCGAACATCATCGCGCTGGGTTGCATGGCTAAGATGAAGGGGATGGTCCGGACGGAGAGCCTGGCGGAGGTGATCCGGAAGCGTTTTTCAGGGAATGTCCAGGCAATGAACCTCAAGGCGCTTCAGGCGGGTGTGGATCTTGCGGCAGGATGATCAGATCGGATTTTCCCCGTCCGCGGGTTCCGTAATCGGCGGTTGCGGCAGGGAAGTGGAAGATAGGAGTTGGAAAGGAGTTGCAATGGGTGCCATGCTGAACGGGAAGAGGTCAACAGCCCCGTGCCAGGAGGCCTGTCCGGCGGGTATCGATGTCCCGCGGTATGTCAGGCATATCCGGGAGGGACATTTCGAAAAGGCGCTCGCGGTCATCCGTGAACGGATCCCATTCCCGCTTGTCTGCGGTTATGCCTGCGTCCATCCCTGCGAGACAAAGTGCGCGAGAACGCAGTTTGACGAAGCGATCGCCATCCGGATGCTCAAGAAGGCGGCCGCGGAGAAGGGCGGACGGAAACCGGTGGGGATCGCCCAACGGCCGCCTACCGGAAAGAGGGTTGCCGTCATCGGTTCCGGTCCCTGCGGACTGACCGCAGCCTGCTACCTGAACGGTCAGGGGCACAGGGTCACCGTGTATGAAGCGCTCCCGATGCCCGGCGGTATGCTGCGTTACGGCATTCCCGAGTATCGCCTGCCCGAGGATATCGTGGATCGGGAGATCGCGATGATTCGGGACGGCGGGGTGGAAATCGTTGCGGGGGTGAGGGTCTCCTCGGCGGAATCCCTGCGCGAGAAGGGCTTCGATGCGGTTCTGGTGGCAACGGGCGCCTGGAAGCCCGCCGGGATGGGAATCACGGGCGAGGATTCACCCGGGGTCATCGATGGGATCTCCTTTCTAAGGCAGGTCAACGAGGGCAAGGCGCCGGTCATCGGCCGGAAGGTGACCGTCGTGGGGGGCGGCAATACGGCGATCGATGCAGCCCGGGCCTCGATCCGTCTCGGTGCGGAAGTGGTGCAGCTCTATCGCAGGACCCGGGCGGAGATGCCGGCCGGCAGCGAGGAGATCGTCGAGGCCGTTGAGGAGGGCGTTTGCATCGAGTATCTCACGGCGCCGGTCAGGATCGAGAAAGGTCGGGCGACCTGCATCCGGATGCGGCTAGGGGATGCGGATGCGAGCGGCAGACGGGCGCCGGTTCCGATTGCCGGCAGCGAGTATGTCGTGGGATTCGACACACTGATCATGGCGATCGGTCAATCCGCGGACGCCGCTTCGGTCCATCTCGAAGGACAGAAGAACGGAACGGTTCGCGTGGATCAGGGCAGTCTGGCCACCGCGAAGAGGGGGATCTTTGCCGGTGGGGATGCCGTTAGCGGTCCCTCGACCATCATCGAGGCCATCGCCCAGGGGAGACTGGCCTGCGCATCGATCGACCGATTCCTGGGAGGAACGGGGATCATACCGGAAGCCCTGTCGGAAGAGACGGCTGCGGCGCCGCCGGAGACCGCGCCGCAAGGAACAAAGCGGCCGGAGACCCGGACGATTGCGCTGAAGAGGCGTTGTTCCACCTTCGAGCCCGTAGAACGGACCTATCCGAAGAAAGCATCCGCAGCGGAGGCTTCCCGCTGCCTCTCCTGCGATCTCCGCGACTTCGATGTGGCGGTCAACGGCCTCATCTGCAAGGACTGCGGCTACTGCCGGGAGGTGTGCAACCTCGGCATTTTTGGACAGTCTGCGGATTTCAATCCGAGCGGCTACAAACCGGCCGTTGTCGAACATACGGATAAATGCATCGGTTGCCTGCGCTGCCTCTATATCTGCCCGGATTTCGCCATTACGATCAAAGAGGCTTTTTAAAAACCCTTTCCTCTCTTCCGGTTTCTCTGTTAGAATGCCCCGTAAAAAGGGATCGGGAAGGGCTGCCGGGTTCGGGCAGCCCGCCCTGACGACAGGGGAGCGCAACGATGTCGGGACGGATCGCAAAACCATCCGGGTCGCAGCTCAAACGGTGGGAAAAACTGACGATGGAAAAGTACCGCCGGAGGGAGGGGTTGTTCCTTGCCGAGGGCGGGAAGGTCGTTGGCGAGCTCCTCCGGAGCGGCCGGCCGGTGGAGGCCATCCTGGTCTCCGCGGACAGGGCCGGGCGGAGGGAGGAAATCCTTGCCGGCGTTCCGGTCGGGATGCCGATTTTTGGGCTTACGGACCGCGAGTGGGCGATCCTGAGCCAGGATCCGTCCCCGGAGGGGGTGATGGCGGTGGCCGCCGTCCCGCCGGCCGTCGATCCGTCCGGTCCGCTTGCAACCGGACCCGGTCCGCTTCTGCTCCTCTATCAGGTCAACAATCCCAACAACCTGGGCGCCCTTCTCCGGACGGCGCACTGGTTCGGTTTCCGGACGGTCCTCGTCGGCGAGGGCTCCTGTGAGGTGACGAATCCCAAGGTGATCCGGGCGTCGATGGGAAGCCTCTTCCACCTGACGGTGATCGGCGGCCTCGATTTTGATTGCATTCTTGCGGAGATCCGGGGGCGTTTCCGGGTCGTGGGAAGCGAGGTCCGGGAAGGCGTTGCGCCCCACCCCTGTGGGCCGGCGACCGCGCTCCTGATGGGGAGCGAGAGCCACGGCCTGCCGGAAGAACTCCTCGCGCAGACCGATGAGCGGTGGCGGATCCCCGGCGCGGGAGGGGCGGAGTCCCTGAGTCTCCCGCAGGCGGCGGCGATCTTGATGTACGAATGCGTGCGGAAGACAGGCTGTTGAAAAACGCCCATCTGCTGCGTTCCGTGGGATATATGGGGACACCTTGCCGCAAGGTGTCCCCATATATCCGCGGCGCCTCACGGCTCATGATTTCGGGGGCCTTGCAGCTGGACATTTTTGAACAGCGTGCGGAAGACGGTGGTCCCGTGAGGTGATTCATATGGAAGGGTTCATCCAGGTGACGACGACGACCGAAAAAAGGGAGGATGCCGAGCGGATCGCCCGAACGCTTGTCGAGGCGAGGCTTGCCGCCTGCGTCCAGATCGTGGGGCCGATCACGAGCATCTACCGCTGGAAGGGGAAGATCGAGACGGCCGGGGAGTGGCTCTGCCTGATCAAGAGCCGGGAGGAAAACTACGGCGCCGTCGAACAGGCCGTCCGCTCGCTCCACCCCTACGAGACGCCGGAGATCATCGCCGTTCCGGTGACCGCCGGCAGCCGCGGCTATCTCGACTGGCTCCGGGGCGAACTGACGGTGCCGTGTGAGGAATGACCATGCTTTTGGCCGGGGATATCGGCGGCACGAAAAGCCGCCTGGCGATCTTTGCGGACGGTGCGGATCCGAGACGGCCGCTGGTGGAGGAGGTTCTTCCCAGCGGAAGTTTTTCCGGGATCGAGGCGCTGATCCGGGCGTTCCTGAAACGGACGAATCGGTCGGCGGACCGGGCCTGTTTCGCCATCGCCGGACCGGTCATCAACGGCCGGGCGGCGGTGACCAACCTCCCCTGGATTGCGGAGGCCGAGGCGATTAGGCGGGAGTTCGGCTTCCGGTCCGTCTGCCTTCTGAACGACCTTGCGGCAACCGTCCGCGCCGTGCCGCTCCTCGAACCCCGGGAGCTTCACACGCTTTGCCCGGGGGAGCCGGCCGCCCAAGGGGTCATCGCGGTGATTGCCCCGGGGACAGGCCTGGGGGAGGCCTTCCTGACCCGGGAGGGGACGCGGCCGATGGAACATGCCTCCGAGGGCGGTCATGCGGACTTCGCAGCGGGAAGCCCGCTGGAAGCGGATCTCCTCCGGGAGCTCCGGAAGGAGTTCGATCACGTCAGTTATGAAAGGGTCTGTTCCGGTCCAGGGCTCTGGCGGCTCTACCGCTTTCTCCGGGAGCGGAGAACGGCGGAGGAGCCGGCCCGGCTTGCCGCAATGCTGGCCGCGGCCGCCGATCCCGTGCAGGTTCTCGTCGAGGAGGCGCTTACGGAAAAGACCGGTATCTGTGTCCGGACGGTGACCCTCTTCTGTTCCATCCTCGGGGCGGAGGCGGGGAATCTGGCCTTGAAGACGCTGGCCACGGGTGGCGTATACATCGGGGGCGGGATTGCACCGCGGCTGCTCCCGTTTCTCGAGGAAGGGCTGTTTCTTACGGCCTTCCGGCGCAAGGGACGGATGGCCGACCTCCTCTTCCGGATGCCGGTCCACGTGATCCTCGAGCCGCGGGCGGCCTTGATCGGCGCCGCCTCTTTTTTCCTTTCTTGATTTAAGTCAAACCATCCCGGCGTAAGCGGGTGTAAGAGAAAACCATAACGAGGACAGCGTTGTATTTTTAGAAAAAATAGCGCGGTCCCGCTACTTCAAACTTGAGGAGGTGCACCATGTTTTGTTACCAGTGTGAACAAACGGTCAAAGGGATCGCCTGCGACGCGTCGGGGGTCTGCGGAAAGCAGCCGGACGTCGCAGCCCTGCAGGATCTTCTGGTCTATGCGCTGACGGGCCTTGCGCAGGCCGCGGCATCGGCAAGGAACGCGGGAATCCGCGACCGGGCGGCCGACGTCTTCACCTGTGAGGCCCTTTTTGCCACCGTCACCAACGTCGATTTCGACCCGGACCGCTTCCTGCCCCTGATCCGCAGGACCGCGGCCATGCGCGACGCCCTCCTGGAGAAGCTTCGCACGGCCGGTGCCCAAGCCGATCTATCGGGGGAGGCCGTGACATTCAAACCGGCGGACGATCTTTCGGGAATGATCGCCCAGGGCGGGGAACACGGCATCCGGTCCTATCCCGCCGCCGCCGCCGATATTCTCTCCCTGAAACACACGCTTCTGTACGGGATCAAGGGGCTCGCCGCCTATGTGGACCACGCCCTGATCCTTGGCCAGGAGGACGAGGCAGTCTTCGCCTTCCTCCATGAGGCGCTCGCCGCCCTCGTCGATCCGAAGCCCGGCCTGGGGGAGATGCTGGGGCTTGCCATGAAGTGCGGCCAGGTGAATCTTCGGGCGATGGAGCTCCTGGATGCGGCCAACACCGGCGCTTACGGCCACCCGGCGCCCACGAAGGTTCCCCTCGGAACGAAGAAAGGGAAGGCGATTCTCGTCTCCGGGCATGACCTGAAGGATCTTGCAGAGCTGCTGAAACAGACGGAGGGGAAGGGGATCAACATCTACACCCACGGCGAGATGCTCCCCGCCCACGGCTATCCGGGGCTCAAGAAATACCCCCATCTCTATGGCCATTACGGGACCGCCTGGCAGAACCAGGCCAGGGAGTTCGCCGCGTTCCCCGGGGCCGTCCTGATGACGACCAACTGCATCCAGAGGCCGCAACAGTCCTACCGGGAACGGATCTTCACCACCGGTCTCGTGGGGTGGCCCGGCGTAAAGCACGTCGAAAACGGCCGGTTCGCGCCGGTGATCGAGGCGGCGCTCGCGGCGCCGGGATTTGCGGCGGATGCGGAAGGAAAGAGCGTGATGACGGGGTTTGCCCGCAACGCGGTCCTCGGGGTTGCGGGCCAGATCGTCGCGGCCGTGAAGGAGAAGAAGATCCGGCACTTCTTCCTCGTGGCCGGCTGCGACGGGGCGAAACCCGGGCGGAACTACTACACCGAGTTCGTGGAGAAGGTGCCGGCGGACTGTATCGTCCTGACGCTCGCCTGCGGGAAGTTCCGTTTCTTCGACAGGGAGCTCGGCGCGATCGGCGGGATCCCGCGGCTCCTCGACATGGGGCAGTGCAACGACGCCTATTCGGCGATCCAGGTGGCCCTCGCGCTGGCAAATGCCTTCGGCGTCGGGGTGAACGACCTGCCGCTCTCGATGATCCTCTCCTGGTATGAGCAGAAGGCGGTGGTCATTTTGCTTACGCTCCTGTCGCTGGGGATCAAAAACATCCGCCTGGGACCGACGCTCCCGGCCTTCCTGACGCCGAATGTGCTGGGCGTCCTGGTCGAGAAGTTCGGGATCAAGCCGATCACGACGCCGGATGCGGATCTCAAGGCGATCCTCGGCTGAACAATACAAAGGGTTGGGGAGGCCTTCACGGCCTCCCCAACCCCGCTTTCCGCCGCCGTGCCTATTTGGTTTTCCCTTTCGCTTCCTTCGCCCGGAGCTTCAGGCTCTTCTCTCTTCTCCTCCGCTTACGGTCCAGCTCCTTCGTCCGTTCGATCTTCTTGTGCTTGCTCATGACACCTCCTTAAGGTAATAAACGTTATCGTTCCCGCGCTGGAGCGCGGAAACGATGAAATTCCCGCTTTCCCGCCTTATATCTCCCGGATGATGTCCACCGGGCGGATCTGGGTCGTCCTGGACGAGGGGCAGATACCCGCCGCGGTGCCGGAGAGATCCGAAGCGGGGAAGGCAACCGGAACCCCCGGGCCCGAAACGGCGACAGGATAACTTAAAACCTTCACGATGACAAGGCTCATTAAAAATCAGTGTCATTAAAAATCAGTCGCTTGTTCTGCGCCCGAAATGGAGTTGTTCCTGTTTAATGATAACGCAAATCGGTTGGGGTCCAGCGCCGAAACATCCATGAATGTCTTCCCGTCGACAATCAGGTCGGCCACGATTTTTCCGGTGACGGGACTCAATGCAATGCCGTCTCCCTCATGTCCCGCGGACATGAAATACCCTTCCGGATTTGTGACATAGCCGATCAGGGGGAGACCGTCGGGGGTGTAGGGCCTGACACCGCCCATGGTGCGGATGATATGGATCGATCCCAGCCCGGGGACAAAACGGACGGCGTTTTTCAGGACCGCCTGAATGGCCTCATGGGTATTACCGACGTCATAACCGACGAATTCCCGGGTTCCCCCGATGAGGATGTTCCCCTTCTGGGTCTGACTCAGGGACAGACCAACGCCGAGCTGAACGGCCCTGCTTTTTGATTCCTCCAGTTTGTCGGCGTTGAATTTGGCCACGATATAGGAAGCGGAGAGAATCCCCTGGCCGATGTAGGGCGCCACGGGTTCGGTGATCATCAGTTGTCCCCGCCGCGGTTTGATAGGGAGGTCCAATCCGGCCATTCTCCCGATCAGGGGCGCCCAGGCTCCCGCAGCATTGACCACGACCGGGGCGTACAGCGGCCCCTGCGTCGTTTCAACCCCCTCCATGTGCCCGCCCTTGACAATGCACCCGGTCACTTCCCGATGGAGGAGAATCTCCGCGCCCAGCCGGTGCGCCGCACGGGCAAAGCCCAGGTTGAGTTCGATGGGATTCACGTCGCCGTCCTGGGGGCTGTAGGTGGCGGCCACCAGGTGTTCGGCCAGGCCCCGCTGCCTGCGGGACGCCTCCCGGCGATCGATGATGTCGACCTGCAACCCCGTCTGCCTCTGGCGGGCCACGAAGTCCTCCATGATCTTCAATTCATCGGCCGTTTCAATCAGGATCATGCCGCCCTTGACATGGTATTCGATGTCGTGCCCCAGCTCTTCCCGCAGGCCCTTGAAGAGTTCGGCGCTGGCCAGGGCAAGCTTCAAATGGATTCCGGCATTCTTGGATTGCAGGAAAATATTGGTGTCGCAGGAACCGGACGCCCCCGTGGCCAGGTCACCCTTTTCAACAAGAATGACTTTCCTGCCCCTCCCGGCCAACTGATAGGCCACGGAGGCACCGATGACCCCCCCGCCCACCACGATCACGTCCGCTTGCCGGGTCATTCGTCATCCCCCTGTGTGATTTCGCCGATCTTCACCGCGCGAACGGGAGGCCGGAACGTGGGAGGCATAATACCTGCCGGGTCCCGGCTGCCGGCCAGCATGCCGGCGACGAGTTTCCGGCAGGTTCGGCCCTGGCACAGGCCCATGCCCGCATGGGTTCGCTTCTTGACACCGGCGATGGTGGTCGCCCCATCCCGGATGGCCTGTTCCACCTCTTCCCGGGTCACTTCCTCACACCGGCAGATATAGACCGTATCCCTGGTTTCAGCCATGTCGGCGATACTCCTTTCGACAGATGGTCCTGACTTCCAGGGCAAAGGCCCGGGGAACCTCCACGCCAACGACTGCCGTGCCGTCATTCACCTTGGCGTTTTTCACGCTCACGACCCGGCCGTCGGTCACATAATCTCCCTTCCGGTCGCCGCAGGGCACAGAGTTCCCCTTGCCGGGCAGGGGACAGTACTCGTAGGGAAATTCCACCAGGGATGAGGTCTCCGTATAATGGAGATGAACCTTGAAAATGGCCAGCCCCGGACACTGGGCAATGCACACCCCGCAACCGGTGCACTTGTCGCCCCGCAGCACCGGCAGGTTGGTGATCGGCTCTCCGACGAAAATGGCGCCGAAGGGACAGGCCTCCTCGCAGGGATTGCAGGGAATATCCTGGACGCACTCGATGAAGGCCACCGGCCCCTGCTCCAGTCTTTCCCGGCTCGGCATTCCCGGGCTGGCCAGGAGTTCTTCCTCCGAAGGGATCCCCGTATATTTTACGCCGCTCTTCATGCATGCCCCCCCGTGGATAGACTGATAAGACGGCCTTTGGCTTTTCGGCGTCCCTCGCCGAAGGGTCCGGTTCGCAGGGCGTTCATGCGCTCCCAGATGATGGTTTTGAGTTCCCCGGCCTTTTCCCTATCCAGCAGCCCCAGAGATTCGGCGCAGGCCGTTCCGGCGAGGCGCCCCTCCTCCATGGCCGTGCTGGCCTCTTCCACGCCCGAGATGTCGCCGGCGACGAACACGCCGGGCACGGTCGTCTCCATGTTCAGATCGTGTTTCGGCACATGGCCCCCGAGACCGGGAACAAAGGTGAATTCACAACCCATGAGCCAAGCCAGCTCCGTCAGGGGGGTCAAACCGACGGCAATGCACACCGTGTCGACCGCCAGGATTTTTTCCGAACCGGCCACGGGTTGCCAGCGGGAATCCAGTTCCACGATCTCCACGGATTCCACCTGATTGTCGCCCATGGCTCTCTGGATCGTATGAGACACATAGATGGGAACGCCCGCCCGCCGGATCTTGGCGGCATGGACGCCGTACCCGCTGATCTGCGGCGCCGCTTCGATCAGCGCCGCGACGTCGGCGCCGGCCTGCATCAACTGATAGGACACGATCAGTCCCACGTTGCCCGAACCGATCATCAGGACCCTCTTGCCGGGCAGGACCCGGTGGACATTGATCATCGTCTGCGCGGCGCCGGCGCCCATGACGCCGGGCAGCGTGCTCCCCGGAAAGGCCAGCGCATTTTCCTCCGCGCCCGCGGCAATGACGATTTTTTCGGCCTTCAGACAAGCTTCCTTCCCATCATGGATATATCCCACGGTCTTGTCCGGGAACAGCGCGTAGACGGGAGAATCGAGCAGAACGTCGACGTTCAGTTCCCTGGTTTCGGCCAGCAACTGCTCGCCGATGTGAAAACCGCGCACCCCGGCCCGATGCTCCCGGGATCCGAAAAATTTATGGATTTGCTTGAAGAGCTGCCCGCCCGGTTTGGCATTTTCGTCGATCACGGTGACCCGGCCCCCGGCGCGGGCGATTTCGATGGCCGCCGCCAGCCCGGCCGGCCCGGCGCCGATCACTGCCACTTGCGTTGTCTTCATGGTTCATCCGCCCACTTTCCGAGCCCGGCTTGGGTCTCCACGATCATCCCGTCCTTCACGGGGGTCACGCAGGTGCGGACATTCGGCTGGCCGTCCACGGTCATGACGCAATCGGTGCAGCGCCCGATCCCGCAGAACAGGCCCCGGGGGCTGCCGAAGCGGGGCGTGACCCGGAATTTGCGTATCCCCGCCGCCAGAAGCGCTGCGGCGATGGGTTCCCCCGCAATGGCGGCCACCCTGTTTCCATCGACCAAGATGCAGGCATCCCGCTCCCGCTTGTCGTCGCCCAGTATGGGATGTTTTGCAATCCGCATGAAAATCCTCCTTGAACTTTACGCATCGACCGGACTGCGATCCATAGCAGAAACGGGTTCAGGTTTTCAAGTTGTTTGGAGAGATCCATTTGTAGTCACTCCTTCGGTAACATTATTATTTGAGGCAATGCGGGATTTCCTATTGACAGGCGAATCACCTTTAATATATGTCAGAATCGGTACTGTTGAGGGTAGATTTCACTTCGTTTCCAAACAGTTTTGAACTCGGACCAGAAAATATCCCGACAAATCGAGGAGGCTTCTTATGAACAAGAGAATTCTATGGGCGGTTCTTTTTCTCGGCGTTTTCACGGTGTCTGCTGGACAGGCCCAAACCCTGACGTGGACGGCGGGAAACGTTGGCGGTGGATGGTATACGATCGGCGGCGGAATCGCGAACATCATCAACGAGAAATCCGGCGGAATCACCGTGAAAGTGATTCCCGGAGGCGGTGTCCAAAACCCGAGTCTCGTGGATAAGGGAGAATGCGAATTGGGCTGGGGACTGCCCTTCATGAACGCGGCGGCCTTAAACGGGGAAGATCCCTATTCGAGGAAACACGAGAATATCCGGGCCATCGCCGGCGGGATGAGCCTGAATTTCTTCCATTTCTTTATCGGCGCCGATAGTCCTTACAAAACCATGGACGAGATTTTCGCCCAGAAAAAGGCGATCCGCATCGCGCTGTCCACCACCGGGACCTCGGAGGAATGGGTGTTCCGCAAGGTGATGGCCCACTACAAAAGCGACTACAAAACGCTCGAGGCGGCTGGGTTCAAATTCTTCCGTGGTTCGTACGCCGAGCAGGCGAGTCAGTTCAAAGACCGGAACGTCGATGCCGTTTTCACCTTTTTAGCCGTCCCGGCCGCTGCTGTGACCGAGGCTTCGGTGGGCCGCTCCTTGAAAGTCATGCCCTTTTCGCCGGCCCTTCTGAAGAGCCTTGAGAAATACGGGATCGACGGCGGCGTCATCAAGGGCGGCACCTATCCCAAGGCCGCCAACGCGAATGAAGATGTGACCACCGCAACCGCCGGCAGCGTCATCATCACCAACAAGAGCCTGCCGGATGAAGTCGCCTATCGCCTTGCCAAATCGATCCATGAGAATCTGGACCTGTTCCGCAAGGTCCACGGATCCCTGGTTTCCTATGAATTGAAGCACGCCATCACCGGAACCGGTATTCCGCTCCATCCGGGAGCGGCGAAATATTACAAGGAAAAGGGGATCCTGAAATAATCCGCCGTCCCAACCACCCGCCCCTCCTTTCCCCAAAAGGGGAAAGGAGGGATTTTTTATATTCAGAGAGAATAACGTTGTGCGCGATTTAAAAAGCTGGATCAAAATCCCCGTCATCGTATACGGCATAGCCGCTTCCCTGCTGCACCTCTATACCTCCGGGTTCGGGACTTTTGAACCGCGCACCATGAGGAGCGTCCACCTGATGTTCCTTTTGCCCATGATCTATATTCTCTTTCCGGCAACCGACAGGTCCCCGAAGGACCGGCCGAGCGTCCCGGATGTGATCGCCTGTCTTCTCAGTTTCGCCGCCCCCTTTTACATATTCTGGAACGCCGACAGTCTGAATTACCGCATGATCGGCGTGGATGACGTTCTCCCCATCGAGATTTTTCTGGGAACGGCCATGGTTCTCCTCGTGATCGAGGCCTGCCGGCGTTCCCTTTCCAAATGGATGGCCCTGACCATCGGAATCACCCTTTTTTACTTTATCACGTCCCCCTACTGGCCCGGGCTTTTCCGGTTCAAGGGGTATTCCTTCTCCCGGATGGTGGAAATCCTCTACCTCGCCGGCGACGAAGGGATGTTCGGTTTCCTCACAGGGATCTCATCGAATATCCTCTTCATCTACATCATCTTCGCCAGCTTCATGCTCTTCGCCGGCGTGGGTAATTTTTTCATCAACTTTACCATCTGGGCGGCCGGGTGGGCCAGGGGCGGGGCCGCGAAAATTGCCATCATCGCCAGTGCATTGTACGGGACCGTCAGCGGCAGCACGGTGGCCAATGTATACGCCACGGGGTCCTTTACAATCCCGCTGATGAAACGCTCCGGGTTTGTCCCCAAACAGGCCGCGGCCATCGAAGCCGTCGCCGGGACGGGGGGACAGATCATGCCGCCCATCATGGGAGCCGGCGCCTTCATCATGTCCGAGATCACGGGCATTCCCTACTTCGACATCATCAAAGCCGCCGCCATTCCGGCCATCCTGTATTACGTCGGCCTTTTTTTCATCGTCCATTTCATTTCCCTTCGCCAGGGAATGGCCAGCATTCCGGCTTCCGAGCGCCCTCACCTGCGCGATATGCTGCGGAATGCCTATTTTTTCCTTCCATTTTTGCTGATCGTCGTCTTTTTGGGATACGGATTCTCACCCAGCAAGTCGGCTTTTTACGTCATCATCATCATCTTCGCCATGAGTTTTCTGGACCGGAAAACCTGGATGACTCCGAAAAAAGTGATCGATACGCTCTACCACGCAGCTTACAATGCCGCCATCATCGCGACGGCCCTCGCCGGTTCGGGAATGATCGTGGGCATCCTGACCCGCACGGGAACCGCCCTCTCTTTCGGAAGCGTTCTGTCCGGCGCCTCCCATGGAAGTCTACTTCTGGCCATGATCCTGGTTTTTATCGTCGTCAGTATTCTGGGAACCGGTATTCCGACAACGCCTTCCTATATCATTGCCGTCACCGTGGGGGCAGCCGCTCTGGGGAAATTTGGTGTAGGGCTGCTGGCGGCACATCTTTTTGTTTTTTATTACGCGGTCCTCTCCGACCTGACCCCGCCGGATGCGATCACCGCCTTTGCCGCCGCCAATCTTGCCGGGTCCGGGATGATGTCCACGGGGGTCGAGGCATTTCGCCTGGGGCTGGTTGGATTTCTCGTGCCCTTTGCCTTCGTATTCCAACCGGCCCTTCTGCTCAACGGGACGTGGTCGGAAGTGATCCTGGCCACTGCCTCAACCTGCCTGGGAGTGGCCTGTCTGGCCGCTTTCCTGATCGGCCACATCTGGTCGCCCCTGAGTTGGCTACAGCGGGGGTTGTTCTTCGTTGCCGCTTTTATCCTGGTTTTCCCCGCGGGTGGGATGGAGATCCTGGGAGTAGTGCTGGCCTTGGCGTTATTCGTCTGGGCCAAATTGCAGACGCGCCCCTTGAACATCGCCCAAAGCGGTCAAAAAACATAAGACAGACTGTTTTCCTAACCCTTTTGACCGGGAGCTTGACCCACTAGCCCCGCCTTGACAGACAGCTTCCTTACCGGGAAGCCCCGCCCTGTGGGCGGGGAGCTTCACTCTTGCCCAACCTCTCGGCCGCCTTGTGCCACGTATAAACCGGCGGAAGCTGATCCACCTCCGTCTCCGTTATAACGTCCAGAAAGATCGGACCGTTCTGGGCAAAAGCCTCATCCAGCCCCTCTTCCAGTTCGGCGGCCGTTCTGATTTCGAGCGCTTTCAAACCGAATCCCCGGGCCACCATGGCCGGATGGCCGGGGGTGAAGTCCACCGAGAGGTACTTCTCGTCGCTGTGGAGTTTCTGGAGACACTTGATCCAGCCGAACATGCTGTTGTTGAAATGGATCAGGACAGCCGGAATGTTCAACCGGGCGAGCGTCTCAAGCTCGCCGGCGGACATGCCCAGGCTGCCGTCTCCGAAAAGCCCGATCAGTCGCGCGTCGGGACGGGCAAAGTGGGCCCCCACCACGGCGGGGATGGCATAACCCAGACCGCCGTAGGCCCGGGGAATGAGGAATCGGGAACCGTTTCCCCTGAGTTTCAGGTAACGGGTGGTATAGGGAGTCGGCGTGCCGGCGTCGGCGATCACCACGGAAACGTCGGGCATCCTTTTGTTCAGGGCGGCGATGATCCGTTGGGGCTTCAGAGGGGTCTTGTCCGAAACAAACTCGCTCTCGGCGGCTTCCCAGAACCGGGCTCTTTCCTGATTCAATCTCTTTGTCCGGTCCGATTCCATCCGCCGGGGCGTCTTGCCCTGGATGAGCACGGACAGATCCTCCATAATCAACCTGGCATCGCAGGCGACGCTCAGGGTGTTTTGGAAGTTGTTGCCCAGCATTTCGGGATTGAGATCGATCTGGATGATCTTCCGGTCCGGCTTGCGGGAGGGCATCGACCAGTTGATCGTGGAAACGGAGCCCATCTTGCAGCCCACGTATAGAAGAACGTCGCCTTCCTCGACCGCCTGGTGGGCGTGGGGATGGAAACCGTTATCGCCGATCACGCCCAGGGCCAGCGGATGATCATCGGCGATCAGCCCCTGGCCGGAAATGGTCGTGACCACCGGAATCGACAACCACTCTGCAAGGTTGGCAATCGCATAACCCGCCTGTGAATGGTTGGCCCCACCGCCGGCGATGATGATCGGCCTTTCGGCCCCGATCAGGTAGTCCGCCGTCTTCTCCAGTTCTCCGCGGGCGCCGCGGGTGCGGTAGGCGGGATAGGTTGCGCACTCCGGTTCGGCATACAGATCATCTCCGCCATCGGCCAGTTCCCCGGTCATGACCTCTTTGGGGAAGGCCAGGTGGATCGCCCCGGGACGACCGGTGGTGGCGATCCTAAAGGCGCGCCGGACGACTTCGGGAATCTTTCCGACGCTTTTCAAGACACTGGACCACTTGGTGATGGAGTCAAAGAGTTTCTGGCAATCCAGCTCGGTGATGGTCTGCTTGCCTTCGCCGGCCAGAGGAATATCGGAGGTGATCAGGATGACCGGGATGGAGGAGGCGTTGGCCTCGGCAATGCCCGGAACCGAGTATAGTGGCCCCGCACCGCTGGGGCATTCGCAAATACCCGGTTTGTGCGCAAGCCTCGCGTAGGCGTCGGCCATGAACGTGGCGGACCGTTCGTCCCTGGCAAGGATATGCCGGATGGCCGGAGCCGCGTTGTGGAGAGCTTCATAGAGGGGAAGACTGGTATCTCCGGGAACGCCGAACACCAGTTCCACCTGGTATGACTTCAGCATTTCGACCAAAGCCTGAGCGCCATTCATGTCGACCTCCGTAAGAAAACCGGTTTAGGGGTTGTACGTATCAATGGAAAATTGGGAGTTGTCCCTGTGCCCATACCTCCAGGATGATGTCCGCCGGGTGGATCTGGGTCGCCTTGAACGAGGGGTAGATCCCCGCCGCGACGCCGGAGAGGGCCGAAGCGGCGAAGGCGAGCGCCAGCCCCGGACCGGAAACGGCGACAGGATAGCGCATAACCTTCGCGATGACAAGGCTCATCTGGGCTCATCTGGGTCTTGACCTGGAACGCAACCCGCACGCCCCGCCTTGTAGGCGGGAATAAGGGGCGCAATAAAAAACAGACAATTTCCTTGCCGGGAAGTCCCGCCCTGTGGGCGGGGAGCTTCACAATGGGGAGACCTTTGTTTCTACGGGGAATCGCTGCCGGCTCAGGGAAGAAGCCGTCCGGCGACCCAGAAGAGGGCCATCCCGACGATCACCGTTCCGGCCAACGAACGGGTCTTCCAGGCAAAAATCAACGTGGGGATGGAAACCAGCAGGGCCGGTTGCAAGACGGTCAGATGCCGTGGTTCTCCGGTTGTCACCAGAGCGGGCAGAATCAGGGCGCTCAGGACGGCGGCGGGAATGAAATCCAGCCACTGCCGCAGCCACTCCGGCAGGCGGCGGCGCGACAGAAAAATCAAGGGAGCCCAGCGCGGCAGATAGGTCACGATCCCCATGCCCAGAACCATCAACAGATAGTCCGTCTTCACGATTCCTCCGTGCTTTCTCTTCCCTTGCCACACCCCTTCCGCAGGAAGACGCCGAGAGTTGCGGCGGTCACCGACGCCATCACAATATAGGCATTGCCCGGAAAGAGCAGCGAGAAGGCAACGGCCAGCAATCCCGAAAGGACGGCGACCAGGACATAAAGGCCACCCCGGATCTGCAAGACCAGCAGGCAGATGAACATAGCGGGCAGCGCGTAATCGATGGGGACACCTTGCCGCAAGGTGTCCCCGTTCCCGGCGGGAATGAATTGCCCGCCATAGCCCCCGATGATTGTGCTGACGATCCAGGCCAGGTTGGCGGTCTGATTTAACGCCAGAGCCCTCCGCCAATCCCAGTTTCCGTCCCGGAAACGGGTCATGTTGAGGGCGAAACTTTCATCGGTCACCCCGTAAGCATACAGGGAAAGCCGGCCAACGCCCAGACGTTGGAGATAAACGGCCAGGGATGAGCTCATCAGCAGGTGGCGGAGATTGACGGTAAAGGTCGTCAGGATGATCGGGATGACGGCAGAGCCGCTGCCGATCATGGATACCGCGATAAACTGGGCGCTTCCGGCATAGACAAGAAGCGACATCAGACCGATCTCCCACGGCGCCAGACCGGCATTGTGGGCCAGGACGCCGAAAGCCAATCCGATGGGCGCGTATCCCAGGCAGATGGGCCACGCCGCCGCTATGCCTTCCTTTAGAGCTGTCCATCGATGGTTCATATTTTGCTTAACCATGGGCAAGGGGTCCTTTCTTATATGATATCAATATAAAGATTATGAAGAATATGGAGGATTCCACCCTTATATCCCCCGGATGATGTCCTCCGGATGGATCTGGGTCGCCTTGAACGAGGGGTGGATCCCCGCCGCGATGCCGGAGAGGGCCGAAGCGGCGAAGGCGACCAGCAGTCCCGGACCCGATACGGCGGCAGGATAGCGCAAGACCTTCGCAATGACAAGGCTCATCAGGGGACCAATCGGGATATTTCTTGACGCCGCTTTCTCTGAGGTATATCGTATAGACGATTAATACGATTCCATGGCAGGAGAAGCATCATGTCCACCCAGATGATCATCCGGATCGAACCGGAGCTCAAGGATAAGGTCAGCCGATTTGCACGGGCGGAGGGGAAAACGACAAGCGACGTCGTCCGGGAATTGCTCGAGGAATACATCTCCAGCCGAGATATAGCCGCCTATGTCGACAACCTTTGGGAAAGGATCGGGGGGCGACTGTCCGCGCAGGGCGTCACGGCCGAGCGGATTCCGGGGGCCATTCAAGAGATCAGACGAGGAAAAGGATGAGGGTTGTCCTGGACACCAATGTCTTCATCTCCTCCTTTTTCGGCGGCAATCCCAGAACCATCATCGATTTATGGAAGGACGGTCGCCTGACGCTCTGCCTTTCACAGGACATCTTTGATGAATATATTGAAGTCCTCCGTCGCCTGGGACTCGACAACACCCCGGAGCTGGAAGAGCTGTTGAAGCTTTTCGCCACCGGCTTTCATATCGTCTTCACAACCAGAACACCGGAAATTCATGTCGTCGCCGATCCGGACGACGACAAATTCATCGCCTGCGCCCTGGCCCTGAAGGGCGGTTGCGTTGTTTCCGGCGACAAGGCGTTGGTTGATGTTCGCCTGTATCAGGGGATCAAAATCGTCACGCCCCGCGAATTTCTTGAGATCATGGGCGATATGAAGTGACAACCAATAGGCGCCAGTAAAAGTTAAACAGGCGGGAGGGATGCCGAGGAGATGGATTCTTTTACAGAGTACATCAGCGAGATCAGGAAGAGCCTTGAGAAAGGCGACTCCACGGAACACACGCACCGCGCCGCCTTGGAAGCCCTCCTGGAGGCTTACGACAAAGACATTGACGCCACGAACGAACCCCGCCGGATTGCCTGTGGCGCACCGGATTTCAACATCACCCGGAAGGGGGTCCCGGTAGGCCACGTCGAGACGAAGGACATCGGCGTCAATCTCGACGAGATGGAGCGCGGCAAAGGACACAGAGCTGAAAATCAGCACAAGAAACAGCGCCAGCAGGCTAATTGCAGGAATTTTTGCCTTTGTCGCCCCCAGTTTTCATATGGGCTCACTTTACGGTTTAAATACGATTTGCGCTGGGATGAAACAAACGGTATTGGTCTGATACAATTCTGAAACGGGATGATATGACGGTGTCCCCATGCGAGAGTCTCAGATGCAAATCTTTAACCGGACACTGTTGTTGAGTTGGGCCGAAATTTAGGGCTGTTTTTGTTGAAAGTCGACCGAAAATAACATCGAAAAATGGACGCCGAAAAAATGAACCATGGATCAAGACCGGAGAACGATTTTTTTTACTGCCTTTATCCCTTTTTTAGAATTATCTCAATAAAAGCTCCCTGGTCCATGGCCCTGCTGGTTCGGTATGGGCGTGGGTGTGGGCGCGGGTAAAGGTTTAATGTCTTTTGTTCCCTGATCCTGCGTGATCTTGCCGGTGTCGATGATATTGGGTGTCCCCATGCCAGGATCTGTTCCGACAACCCCTCCGGTCACGCCGGTGGCGCCCCTGTTATCACCGGTGGCGGACCCTTCCGTATCGGCCTGGAATTTCCGGTATATATCCGGCGTCACGGGAAACAAATTTCCCAGACCGCCGGCGCCGGCGTTTATGCCCTGTCCCGCTCCCAGCTTCGAAGTCTGTCCTGTTATCCTCGATGTGACGTCCACGACGCCCTCAAACGTATAGACATTTGTCTCAAAAAGTGGTGGGGCGGTCGCCTGGGCCAGATGGCGGAAGGCCGTATCCGATGCGTCCGCCACAAGGACAGGAAGCGATGCCGATGGCGTTCCGCCCGGCTCGATCACTTCCACGCCGAATTTGGTCCCCCTCACGCCGGCCACCGCGGTCGGGGTCGACACGGTTGTGGAGGCCCCTTTGTGCCTGAACAGGCGGATGGTCAGGAACATGGCCTTGCCTCTGGCGATATCGAAGGCGGAGCGCTTTTCCCGGGTTTTCCGGTCGTCATCGGAAGCGGTGATCCCGATCCTTGCGTTCTCGCCCAGGTCGACCGTATCCTCGTTGTGCAGCTTGAACCGGCACCGCGACTCCTTCAGCGTGAAAAGAACGTCCTTTTCATAGAGCAGGTCCCCCGCAACGGCGTAGTAGGCCTGCCGCATGTTCTCGCGGGAGACCACCAGATGACCGGCGACCGTCTTGATCACCCCCGCCTCCTTCCCCGCATAGGGGATGAAGTCATCCTTGATGTCGAGATTTTTCAGCTCCCCCGGCAACAGGTTGATGGATACGGATTTCCCCCTGCCGGATGCGGATTCCGCATGGCCATACAGGATCAGGCCGGTGTAAATAACGGTCAGACAACACACAAAAACCAAAATAGCCCGTCTCATGACAACCTCTCGGGATTAAAAAGATAAAATCCCACAACCAGGAGTATTTTATTCCCTGAACAGGACATCGTGCAGCCCTTGGGTCACAATAAAAAAAGACATGCCGGAACATGTCTTTTTTTAGAAGATTTTAAAGTTAGAACGGCCCTTGTGGTGGTAATGATGTTCCCTTGGTTCCCTGGAACATGCCGTTGGCATATGCACCGCCAGATGTGGCCTTCCAGACGCCGCCGGCCTGCTCGGCGTTCGGGCCATAGAATGCGCCGTTCGCCGAGCCGCTGCCACCACAAGCACCACCGTTCACACAACTGGTTCCCGACGCAGTCACGCTGAAGGACGATCCCATAATCGAACCGGAACCGTTACTGAATCCGGTGTTATTTACACCACCAACCCAGACCTGGAAATTCTCGATGATGGGGGTGGGACTGAGATGTACATCCATGCTGAATGTTCCGGTCTTGTCGATCCCGCCGCCGGCACTCCACGCCGTTCCATGGGCGATGCCGCTGTAGTTGGCGTCAATACTGGACGGCATGGTGACGGTTCGGTCTCCCCAGACATAATACCCCTTGTTGTCGAATTTGTAATCTAATCCACCAATGTTCATCGGGTTTGGCTGTGTCCACGAGCCCCACTCCATATAGGCATTGTACCCCAGTTCCGTCCGCTGCATGGGCTCCGATCCCGTCCAGGACCCAGAAAAAGATACCTCCGCAACCTTCTTGTCAGTGCCGCCCGTACCGTCCACTCGAACATAATTAGAAGGACTATCCTCTTTTAAGGCTTTTGCTGAACTGGAATCAAAATCCTGCGGCGTTTCGCTCATGAAGGTTACGTAGTATGAACTGGAAAACGAAAGCATCCCGGAAAAGAATCCGTCGTGTGTCGTCGGCCTGGTTTCTGTGGTTTCTGTTACCTGGCTTTGCTGCAGCGTCGCCTGGTTTTGCGTCATGCCGCTGGTATCCGGCGGTGGTAGCGGTGGAGGTGGTGGTGGCGGTAGTGAGTCGGGTGGTGGCGGGGGCGGAGGCGTCCCCGAGGGTTCACCCGAAGGCGGCACGAATGTTCCCGCGATAAAAGAGTTGGCCAGTGCTGGCGGCGTGATCGAGGGTGGAGCAGGCGGCGCCCCTGTCCCCACGGTTGTCATCTGCCCCTGAGATAAAGTCACAATCGGGGGAGGAGGCGCCCCCGGTGGCGGCGGCGCCGTAGAGCCTGTAAATACCGTTCCACTGAAACAGAGGATTGTCGTCTGAAACTGGGGCGGTGTGGGCGGATTGGCCTGTGCCAACAGCCTGAACCCGAGGTCGGATGTATCCGCCACCTGGATGGGCCGTGAAGCCGTCTCCTTGCCTGCCAGTTCAACAACCTCTACCCCCCACTTCGTGCCCCGGACACCGCAGACCGCGGTGGGTGATTCCACGACCATTGAATTGCTTTGGTGTTTGAATAGGCGCAGGGCATAGAACATCGCCTTGCCCTTATCCATTGTAAAGACCGATGACTTGGCGCTCTTTTGTGTGTTTTCTTGAAAGCTCTTGATGCCCATGCGGGTGTTCTCGCCCATCGTTACCACATCTTCCCCGATCAGCTTGAATCGACTTTTTGACCCCTTTAGGGTAAAAAGAACATCCCTTTCAAAGAGTTTGTCTCCCGGTGCCGCATAATAGGCTGTTCTCAAATCCTCCCGGGCAACGATCATATGGCCAATGATCGTCTGGATGATCCCCGCCTCCTTCCCTGAGGATGGGATGAACTCATCCCGGATGTCGAGATGTTTCAGCTCCCCCGGCAGCAGGTTTATGGATACGGATTTCCCCCTGCCGGACGCGGCATCCGCAGGGTCATACAGCGTCAGGCCGGTGAGCATAACGGTCAGAGCACACAATAAAACGAAAATCACCCGTCTCATAATAACCTCCCGCGGTTAGAAATAAAATCCCACGCTCAAGGTGAGAGGTTTGAATTTTCCGAAATTTGATTAGGTTCTTTTTCTACCCGGTTTTTCAAAAAATCGGGACTTGGTAGAGGATATCACCTGCAGATGTTGAGCAACTTTTCAGTTATGGCGACACGGTTGACCTCAAAACGTT
>JAPLJY010000329.1 GCA_026388345.1 Deltaproteobacteria bacterium | reverse complement strand
AGTCGCCTGACCTCCCGCATACTCATGACGATAATGTCCCTCCCGGCCATAATTACCCCCCTTCGTTAGGGAAAAATTACAGCCTTACATTAGGACATTTCTACTTTGGTGATTTAGGACATTCTCATTTTGGCGGGACATTGAATTTTGGCCATAGTGAGCTTTGACCGCAAAATATGGGGTGCGGTATCGGTGATGATGGAAGATCCTGCTCATCGGCTCCAGAATAAACAAAGGGGATTAAGCAATTTGCTTACCCCCCTTTGTTGCTTTTCACGGATAGCCCGGTTATGGTCTCTTCTCCGTAAATGGAAAAACCGGTTGATCAGTCCATGTCCGGTCTTTCAACGGATACCGGCCTGAACCTGGCGTATGAAAGAGAGATCGGGATAAGCCGGGAACATCATCATGGCCTCGCTGATTACGGCCGCTTCGGCTCGAACAGCTTCAGGTACCGGCCGTAGCCCTCCTTTTCCAGATCCTCTTTGGGAATGAACCGCATCGCCGCTGAGTTCATGCAATACCGCAGGCCGGTCGGCGCCGGTCCGTCGGGAAAGACATGGCCCAGATGGGATCCTCCGTAGCGGCTTTTTACCTCCGTCCGCTGCATGAAGAGTGTGTTGTCCTGCTTCTCTACGACATGTCCCGGTTCGAGCGGCCGGATAAAACTGGGCCATCCCGTACCGGAATCATATTTGTCGAGCGAACTGAAGAGAGGCTCGCCCGAAGCGACGTCTACGTAGATCCCCTCTTTCTTGTTGTTCCAGTACTCGTTCTGGAAGGCCGGTTCGGTGTCTTCCTTCTGCGTGACATCATATTGGAGAGGCGTCAGTTTCTTCCGCAGTGTCTGCTCATCGGGCTTTCGGTAGGTCTTGTCGGAAGCCGGCGTGGCGGCGCCCTGATCCTTTTTCCAGACCTTCTCCAGGAACTGGTCGCGACCGGATCCGTGACGGTAGTATTTGTAACGCAACGGATTCTTTTTGTAGTAATCCTGGTGGTACTCCTCCGCGTCGTAGAATTTCGTGAACTTCAGGATCTCCGTGACGACCGGCTTGCCGAAGCGTCCCGATTTTTCGAGCTCTCCCCGGGATTTCTCCGCGATCCGCTTCTGCTCTTCATCGTGATAGAAGATGACGCTCCGGTAATAAGACCCCCGGTCCCCGAACTGTCCTCCCGCATCCGTCGGATCGATGTGTCTCCAGAAGGCGTCGAGAATCGCTTCATAGGTGATTTTCTCGGGATTGTAGAAGACCTGAACGGCCTCGACATGACCCTCCTTGGCGTAAGTTTCATAGGTCGGATTCGCACCGGTCCCGCCCGTATAGCCGGAAACGACCTTCAGGACCCCCGTTAATTTTTCCAGGTCCGATTCCACACACCAGAAACAGCCTCCGGCCACGGTGGCGATCCGGGTTTTTGCATTCATCTGGTCCATGTTCTTTTTCACCTCCCGCTGGGCGGCGTTCCCCGTTTGGTACGTCAGCACGAACAGAAGCGCCGCGATATAGATAAGGATTTTTTTCATAGCATTCTTCCTTTCCAAGCTCCGATATCGTTTTGTGATGAATAATGTATGGATGAACCTGCCGATGTCAAATCACCCCGCAACGGAAGGCGGGGCGCCGATGCACCCATCTGAATGCAGGGTTGCACAGCCGGAGACAAAATGATAAGGATTCTGCACGAAATGACAGCGAGATTTAAAAGACCCGTTTACATGCGGCCGGCGGGTCCGGAAAAACGGCGGGGGATGGAACCGGTTGCGGTTGTCTTCCCTTTTTTATGAAATGCAATACCTGTGAGGGATTTTGACGTGGGGCTGTTTCTGCTGACCTTTTTCGCGATCTACGGCGGTTTGCACTTTTACCTCTTTCTGAAGGTCCGGGCGGCGTATGCCCCCGGGGTCGCCGCCCAGATTGTCCTCGTTGCGCTGCTGATCATCGGCCTGATGGCGCCGGTCATCGTCCGTGTCTCCGAGCGGTACGGATTTGAAATGCTGGCCCGTCTCCTCTCCTGGGCCGGGTACCTCTGGATGGCGGTCCTGCTGCTCTTCTTCTCCGCCTCCGTTCTCTTCGAGCTCAGCCGATTCCTGGTTCATCTGACCGGTCTGGTGCTCCGGACCGATGTCGACGCATTCCTTCCTGCGGCCCGGATGCTTTTCCTCGTTCCCGCCGCGGCCGCACTGGGGATCGTCCTCTACGGCGCCCTCGATGCCCGCTGTATCCGGAGTGAATCCCTGGTCATCCATTCGGCGAAGATCCCGAAGGAGGCAGGCCGGATCCGGATCGTCCAGATTTCCGACGTCCATGTCGGCGTCATGGTCCGGGGCCATTACCTTGCGGACATCCTCCGGAAGGTCCGGGAGGCGGAGCCGGATCTCCTCGTCTCTACGGGAGACCTCGTGGACGGTCAGGGAAACGACCTTTCCGAAGCCGCCGCACAGTTCCGGGAAATCCGTCCCCGTTACGGGAAATTCGCCGTGACCGGGAACCATGAGTTCTACGCGGGGATCGACGAGGCCCTTGATTTTACGGCAAAGGCAGGTTTTACCACCCTGCGGGGCGGTGTCGCGACCGTTGCCGCAGTGGTCGATTTGGTCGGCGTCGATGATCCGGGGCTTCACCGTTTCACCGTGCCGGGACATCCTTCCGACCGCGAGATCCTCGATAGGGCAAGCGGCGGTTTTACGATTTTCCTCAAGCATCAGCCCCTCGTGGAGAAGGAAAGTGTCGGCGCCTTCGACCTTCAGCTCTCGGGCCACACGCACAAAGGACAGATCTTTCCCTTCAGCCTGATCACCAGTCTGGTCTTTCCCTTTCACGCCGGGAACTACCGCCTGACGGACGGCGCGTTGCTCCATGTCAGCCGGGGGACGGGGACCTGGGGTCCGCCCGTCCGGTTTCTCGCCCCGCCGGAGATCACGGTCATCGACCTGATGCCCGGATAACGCGCCGTTCAGTCCGTTCCCGGACGGGCGACGCTTGGCGATTCCCCGGCCTGTCGTCCCCCTGTGTTTCGATTCGCCCTTCGTGAAAGGGGTTCATTCCGGTTCAAGTTTCCGACGGGGATGCACTTTCAGCCGCGGCGCCCGGCGCCCCATTTCCCCGTGGAAGGATTTCTGGCTTTTCAAGGTCGTTTCAAGTAGAATACTGCCCATTACCCTTATGGGAGGTGAGCCATGGAAGGGATCGTCCGTACGGCGTTCGAACATCCGCTGGTTGCGATGGCGGTCTTTTTTGCCGTTTTGATGATCGTCTATTTTCTGTTCAAGAGTCTCATCAAACTTGCGCTGATCCTGATCATCGTTGCCGTGGCGATCGGCGGCTACTTCTACTTCCAGCATCCGGAGTCCAGACCCGCCAGCTTCAAGGATGCCGTGGAGAAGGCCCGGACCGGGGCCGGCAAGGCTGTGGATCAGGGGAAGGAGGCTTACGAGAAGGGTAAGGAACTGGTCGATAGGGGGAAAGAAGTATACGAGAGGGGCAAGGAGCTGGTCGATAAGGGGAAAGCCGTCCTCGACAAGGGGCAAGACGCGGTAGAAAAAGGGTCGGATACCGCCGGGGAAATCGGGAAAATCCCGAAAAGGGACAAGGATGCCAGCGACCGTCGGCAGCCATAGGCCGTTTTTTAAAAAAACTTTGTATGCGTAAAGGGCTGCGGGAATCTAAAAGAGGTTGACCTCCATCGCCCTGGCGGGACACGCCGAGACGCAGAGTTCGCAGCCGTTGCACAGCTCCGGTTCGAAGAGGACCTTCCAGGTTTCACGGTCGAAGTAGAGGGAACCGGTCGGACAGAAGGCCGTGCAGGCCCCGCAGTGGACGCATTTGTCCACGTTCTGGCTTACGCTCTTGGAGAGCGGCTCCACGTTGAGCCCCAGCCCTTTCAGGTAGCGGATGCCGTTGTCGAAGTTCTCCTTCTCGCCGCTCAGTTCAAGGACGAGAACACCCTCCCGCCGGGGGAAGATCCTCGCCTTGAGGATGTTCAACAGCAGGTCGTAGCGTTTGACCAGCTCATAGATGATGGGCTTTTCCGCAAAATCGGCCGGGTAGCGGATGACCACTTTTCGTGAGTACATGGGACGGATGATCTCCTGAAATTTTGGGCTGATGCTAAGGGATGCACCCTGCCTTGTCAAGCAAATCCTTTCCTTTTTGGATCTCCAGGAGGCTGTCCCAGTCCAGTGTCGGGAAGATCCGGTGCAGGTTGTGGTCGTCCTCCACGATGTGGTGGTCAAGGTTTGCGAAGAGGCGCGCGGCGATCTGCCGGGTCGGCCCGGGGGGAACGACGTCGTCGAACCGCCCGTGGTAGAGGGTGACGGGGATCTGTAGAGGTTGCCGGGAACAGGCGCCCAAATCGGCGTGGCCGAGGGCCGGGGCGAGGAGAATGAGCCGCCGGACGCGGGTTTCGTTTCTGCACGTAAAGATCGTCGCCATGAGCCCCCCGTAACTTGAACCGACGAGGATCAGATTTCCCTTTCCGGAGAGGCCCCTTTCGAGCTGCGCCATCCTCTCCTCCAGGGGGCCGGAGTAATCCTCCATGGACATCTCCGGGTATCTCTCCCGGAAGAAGCATCCCTTCGTTCCCCGGCTGCTTCTGTCGAGACCGTGAATGAAAACGCGCGTAAAAATCTTCATCTCGTTCACCTTTGTTTCTGCAATTCGTTCCGGACCGGCGGCCGTCGATTTGCTTAAAGCGTGTCCCGCGGAAATGATCGTCCGGGCCTTTCTAAGTTGCTTTCCATATCCTGGCGTGATAGAAATTTGCAAACAAAATGAATGAGGCGGCCGGTCGCCGGAATCACCCATTTCCTGTTTCAACAACTTGACCGGGCCGTTTCAGAAAGAGGAAAGCGTATGTCCAGAGTCGTTCCGTTCCGTGCCCTGAGACCCGGGGAGCCCTTTGTCCGTCAGGTGGCCGCCCCGCCCTATGACGTCCTGAATGTGGCGGAGGCGCGGCGGCAGGTCCGGGACAACCCTTTAAGTTTTCTTCATGTGGAAAAATCGGAGATCGATCTTCCCGATGCGGCCGGTGCGGAGGACCGCCGGATCTATGCGCGGGCCAAAGAAAATCTGGAGGGAATGATCCGTCAGGGAATCCTCTTTCAGGAAGAATCCGCCGTGTTCTATCTCTATCGGCAACAGATGGGGGAGCGTGTTCAGACGGGGATCGTTGCCTGCGCCGGCATCGCCGAGTACGAGACCGGACAGATCCTCAGGCACGAATTCACCCGGGAGGACAAGGAGAGGGAGAGGACACTCCACATCGATACGGTCGGGGCGCAGACAGGACCGGTCTTCCTCACATACCGCGGGCGTGAGGAGATCGACCGGTTGACCGCGCGGGTCGCTGAACGGCTGCCCGAATATGACTTCACGGCCGATGACGGCGTCCGCCATACGGTATGGATCATCCGGGATCCGGCGGAGATCCGGGAGGTGGCGGAAGGGTTCACCCCCGTCGAGGCCCTCTACATCGCCGACGGCCACCACCGGGCAGCGGCCGCCGCAACCGTTGCCCGCCTCCGAAGCTCCCGGAATCCTGGCGACCGGGGGGACGGGGAGCATCATTTCCTGCTGGCCGTGCTGTTTCCCCACGATCAGCTCAGGATCATGGATTACAACCGCGCGGTCCGGGACCTGAACGGCTTGACCCGAGAGGCATTTCTCCAAAAGGTCGGCGACCATTTTCTGATCGCCAGGGAGTTTACCGCGAAATCTCCGGCGCGGCCCCATGAGTTCGGCATGTATCTCGCCGGAGACTGGTTCCGCCTGACGGCCCGGGCGGAGATTCTGTGGGAGGACGACCCCGTCGCCGGCCTCGATGTCTCCCTCCTCCAGGAGAACCTCCTGGGACCCGTCCTCGGCATCCGGGATCCGCGGACGGATGCGCGGATCGAGTTCATCGGGGGCATCCGGGGGATGGCGGAGTTGGAGAGGCTCGTCGACCAGGCCGGTTTCGCTGTCGCCTTTTCCCTTTATCCCCCCACGGTGGCGCAGATGATGGCCGTGGCGGACCGGGGGAAGGTCATGCCGCCGAAATCCACCTGGTTCGAACCGAAACTCTTAAGCGGCCTGTTCGTCCATCTCCTGGAGTGATCATGGAAGGAGAATTGCACACGCAGGACGGAGAAACGGTCGATGCGATCCTCGAAGGCCGCCTTCGGATCATCCAGAAGAAAAGGGGTTACCGCTTCTCGCTCGACGCCCTCCTGCTGGCGCATTTTGCCACCCTCCGGGAGGGGGATGACCTGATCGATCTGGGAACGGGGGGCGGGATCATCGCCCTGATCCTGGCGCAACGCTTCTGCTGCGGGCGCGTCCTGGGAATCGACATTCAGCAGGAACTTGCGGCGATGGCGAAGCGGAGCGTCGTCCTGAACGGTCTCGAAGGGTGCGTGGAGATCTGCCGGGGGGATGTCCGCCGCCCGGAGACCTTCTGCGGGCCGCAATCCTTTTCGGCGGCCATCTTCAATCCCCCCTACCGGCGCCTCCGGTCGGGGAGGATGAATCCGGATTCCGAGAAGGCCGTGGCCCGGCATGAAATCGCGGGGACCGCGGCGGATTTCCTCGCTGCCGCCGCCTACGCCCTCCGGCCGGATGGCCGGGCGTATGCAATCTATCCCGCGGCCCGGACGGTCGAACTGCTCGCGCGGATGAGGGAGCGCCGGATCGAACCCAAACGGCTGCGGCTGGTCCACTCCCGCCACGGCGGTTCAGGGGCGTTTGTGCTCCTGGAAGGGGTGAAGGGGGGACGGGAGGGGCTGAAGGTTCTGCCGCCGCTTTTTATCCATGAGGAGGCGGGCGGGTACACCCCGGAGATGAAGGAGATCTTCAGGGATCTTTCCGCATTTCCCGCTCGCGGCGGCGGCTGATCTCCCTGGCCATGACCCTCTTCAGAATCTCCCGGAGCTCCGGGTCCCGGACGGCATCAAGGCTCTCCCGCATCATCTCCCGATCGCGCTTCCGGAGCGGCGAGGGGGCGGGAGCGTCCGGCAGCGGATCGGCCGTTCCCGGAGGGGGGGACAGGATTTCGCCGATCGAGAAGAAAAGGCTGCGGATCTCCTCCTTTCCCGAGAGTTCATTGACCTTGCCGAGGATCTCTTCCTTGAGGAACTGGAGCTGATGCAGCCAGACGGGCGCGGAGACCCGGACGTAGAGGGTGCCCCGTTTCACTGTTTCGGGTAGGGTCCGGGCGGCAATCTGGGGGCCGACAGCCCGCGTCCAGAGGTCGAGGAGGCGTCGGTCCGTTGCGGTATGAGGGATGTTCTTCTTCTTGAGAACCTTCCGGAGGATCTCTCCGATGATTTCCGGTTTTGATTGCGCTGCCCTTTTTCGCATGACTGCTTCTCTCACAGTTCGCCAATCGGGTCAAGGGGACCCGTGCTTTTGATGGAGGAGAAGAAAATGGGGTTGATGGATCTGATCAGCAGGGTCAAGGCGCACCCTGATTATCAACGGGTGGGGATGATCCTCTGCCACAACGGCGTGGTCCGCGCAACGGCGCGGGACGGCAGGCCCGTGACGGAACTTACCGTGAAAGCGGATCGCGCGCGCCTGGCGGAGATCCTCGCGGAGATGAAAGGGCGGCCGGGGATTGTCGAGGTGCTGGCGGAGGTCCGCGAGGGGAAGCTTCTTGTCGGGGACGACGTCATGTATGTGGTTGTGGCCGGCAATCTCCGGGAGAACTGCTTTCCCGTCCTGGAGGATACGGTGAACGCGATCAAGCGGGATGTGACGAAGAAGACGGAGGTTTGATCTGCCCAGCGCCACGGCGTTCATCCGATGAGTTTCTTCAGCTCACCGGCAAAGGTGTCGTAGGTCCGGCGGTCAAAGAGGATGAAGCGGACGACCCTTAGGTCCGTGTGTTGCCGCAGGTAGTCGATCGCCGTTGCGAGGGCGATGCGGGCCGCCTCGGCGAGGGGGTAGCCGTAAACCCCTGTGCTGATCGCGGGAAAGGAGATGCTCTTGAGCCCCTGTGCTGCGGCAAGCTTGAGGCTGGAAAGGTAGGCGCTTGCGAGGAGATCCGCCTCCCCCTCCGTCCCGCCGCGGTAGACGGGCCCCACGGTGTGGATCACATGTTTCGCCTTCAGCTCCCCGCCGGTCGTGATGACGGCCTGACCGGTCGGACAGCCGCCGATCCGTCGGCATTCGGCCATGATGGAAGGCCCGCCGGCCCGATGGATGGCGCCGTCCACGCCGGCACCGCCTCGGAGGCCCGAATTGGCCGCATTGACGATGGCGTCCGTTTCCTCATCGGTGATGTCCCCCTCGACGAGGACGATGATGCCCTGATTGATCTGCATGCTTTTCCCTCCAGATTTTCCCCGTCGGCAGGCGGATCTCACCGCTTCCACGAAGGGCAGGCGTACGTCGGATCTTCCGTGATTCCCCTCATTGAAGGCTGTTCGTGCGGAATCTTAGACAGCATGGAATCCATCCCGGCGAAGCCTTCCCAAGTGCGTCATTTTCCATGGAAGAGGGGTAAGTTGTAAAGTAAAATCTGATCCCGCGTTAAAACCGCCTCCGGTGGCAAAGCCGTCGAACGTCTTGAATTCCAACGACGAAGGCGCTTGGCGCTTGAAAAATCGGAAGTTCAATGGTATAAGGAAAACGCTTACTTTTGCTGACCGGGTTTGCGGGAAGTGCGGGTTCCGGCGAATATCGGAACACGCCCGGTCCCGTTTAGGCGATGCCGTGATTCCCGTTTAAGGGGCGCGGGGGGCAGCCGGGGCAGCGATCATCGGGATGGTGACGTGGCGGATCGATATCAGAAACAGAGAATGAAGATGGTCGATGCCCAGATCCGGGCGAGAGGCATCGTAGATCAGCGGGTCCTCAAGGCCATAGAGAAAATTCCCCGACATCTTTTCGTCGATGAAGGTCTGATCGATCAGGCCTATAACGACAATCCCCTTCCCATCGGACGGCAGCAGACCATCTCCCAACCCTATATCACTGCGCTGATGTCCGAGGCGATGGCGCTGACCGGACAGGAAAAGGTACTCGAGATCGGAACCGGGTCCGGTTATCAGACCGCCCTCCTCGCCGAGTTGGCCGAAAGGGTCTTTTCCATCGAGCGCATTGCCATGCTTGCGACCGGGGCGAGGAGAGTGCTCGATGTGCTGAACTATTACAATGTCGCCATACGGGTGGGGGATGGAACGTACGGGTGGCGAGAGGAATCCCCTTTTGCGGCGATCGTTGTGACGGCCGGTGCGCCGCGGATTCCCAGGATTCTGATGGAACAGCTCGCAATCGGCGGCCGCCTCGTAATCCCTGTCGGAAGCCGTCACTCCCAGACCCTCCTGAAACTGACCCGCCTATCGGAAGATCCGGAAAATCTGAAACGGGAGGACCTTGGCGGTTGCCGTTTCGTGGATCTGATCGGGGAGCACGGATGGGGAAATTGACGAGAAAAACACCCCTTTCCAAAGTTTTTTCATACAGCCTGACACTTCGAAAATACATCGGATTATTTCTGGCCGGTCTACTGATTCTCTCCTGCTCGGGTTATCCCGTCAGGGGCGACCGACCCCGCGGGGTCTATCATCGCGTCAAGAGCGGGGAGACCCTTTCGATCATCGCCCGGGTCTATCGTGTCGACCTTCAGGAACTTGCGGAGATCAACAACATCGACAATCCCGACCGGATCGAGACGGACGGCGTTATCTTCATCCCCGATGCGCACCAGGTGGTGGACGATGTAATGACTGCGGCCCGGCCTCAGCCTCCCCCGGCCGCGCCAGGCGAGGATAAAGGGTCCGCAACAATCCCCAAGGCCGTTTCGAAACCGGAAACCCGGATCAGAGAAGCGGTGGCGCAACCGGAGAAGCGCCGGGAGGCGTCGCCGGCCGCAGTGACGGTAAGGGATCGTCCGGAACCATCCGGCGTGTCGGAAAGAGATTCGGCCGCCCGCAAAACTTCCGCGAAACTGGAAAAAGAGGAAATCGCCAGAGCTTCCGCGAAACCGGAAAAAGAGGAAATTGCCGATCAGCCGGTCAAACCGAAGGAAAACGACGGGAAGGCGGATCAGATCCAGTTTGACAAGAAGCGTTTTATCTGGCCCGTCCGGGGAAAGGTGGTTTCGCACTTCGGAATCCAGCCCAACCGGATGTATTACAACGGCATTCGGATTGCGGCGGGCGAGGGAACAGCTGTGCAGGCGGCGGCGGACGGGCATGTGATCTTTTCCGCCCATCTCAAGGATTACGGAGAGTCGATTATCATCCAGCATGAGGGTCAGTATGCGACCGTCTATACCCACCTGGGGATTAGAACTGTCCGGGTGGAAAGCCGGATCAGGAAGGGTGACCGGATTGCGTTTCTCGGCAAGGCCGATCAGCAGGAGGAACCTTATCTCCATTTCGAGATCCGTCACAAGAACAAGGCGCGCAATCCCCTCTTCTTTCTTCCCTGACGGGGAGCGGGACCGGCATATTTCGGAAAACATAGGCGGGAAGGGGAAAATATACGAGACCCGATATGAATCGTAAATCATATGTCCCGCCAAAATGAGAATGTCCTAAATCACCAAAGTAGAAATGTCCTAATGTAAGGCTGTAATTTTTCCCTAACGAAGGGGGGTAATTATGGCCGGGAGGGACATTATCGTCATGAGTATGCGGGAGGTCAGGCGACT